>NZ_BAGH01000190.1 GCF_000308715.1 Nocardia tenerifensis NBRC 101015 | reverse complement strand
ACGGCGATCCCGGTCTGGCTCACCAACTCGCCGACGGCATGGCCGCCGAGCAACGCGGACACCAGCGTCTGCGCCGCGGTCTGGTGTTCGCGCGCCACCAGGCGGTGTTCGTCGACGTAGGCGGCCGACGCGGTGACCGTCACCATCTCCAGCACCCGCAGGATCAGCTGCGCACCGGCGACGACGTCGTCGCCCTCGCCGTGCGCCGCGACGAATTCCAGCCCGGCGCGAATTTCGTCGTGACAGGAGGCGAGCACAGTCTCCAGCGCCACCCCTTCCCGCGCCCAACGCGTTGCGGCACCGGCGATTTCGGGCGGCTCGGCTACCCCGCGCCGAGCGCGCGGCGCGAGTAACTGGACGGCCGCCGCCACGTAATCGCGCGTGGTCGTCGCCACGTCGCCGGGGATACCGCGACCCGTGCGCGGTGCCAAGTAGTCGAGCAGTTTCGACGCCAGGCTCTCGGAACTCGAACCAACCCGCATTGCCGTCATGACTTACAAAGGCTAGCGACGAATCGTGATCGAATCGGGATACGATCCCGAAATCGGGTATGTCATCAGCGATCACGGCACCCGTTGGGCGAAATCACAAGCCGCCGAGTGATTTTCGTAACGTCGATCGCGGCGCACAGGGAATGATTCGGCGACCGGTGACATATTCGGCGCGAACGGCTTTCCCACCGTCGCGATCCGCGACCCCCGAACGATTTGCGCCGCCATGCTGATTGCGTCGCCATGTGTGATTGTGACGCAGCGCCGACCGCGCATTCCGGCGCTGCGTCCACGCCACCCTAACGCCCCGGCACCGACCCGAATAGACATCCGCGCGATCCTGAGGATCTGTCATCGGCCGACCGCACACCGCTTGGTAGTTCGCACAAATACCCCGCGCGTCTCCGCAGGCCACGCGGGGCTCGTATGAACCGCGCGCCCCGCGTTCAAACCTGTGAACTCTCACAGGGGATGTGCCGGACGACTGTGCAGTAACTCTCACCCCCGGATACCATCGAGCGCTGCGCCCCCGTACGGCGACGCTGCAGAGGTTCGAAGGGCATAACACCACACATGAGCGGTACGCGAGACAAGCTGGAAGAGCTGCGGGGAATCCTGGAGCTTGCTGAGGAACCCGCCGGCGAAACCGGCATCGCGAAGCGTAAGGCCAAGGGGATACCGAGCGCACGGCAGCGCGTGCGGGCGCTGCTCGACCCCGGCAGCTTCGTCGAGATGGGCGCGCTCATGCGCCAGCCCGGCGCGAACAACGCCATGTACGGCGACGGCGTGGTCACCGGCCGCGGCCGGATCGACGGCAGGCCGGTGGTCGTGATCGCGCACGACCAGACCGTGCACGGCGGCTCGGTCGGCGAGATGTTCGGCCGCAAGGTCGCCGCCGCCATGGAGTTCGCCTACGAGAACGCCTGCCCCGTGGTGGCGATCAACGACTCCGGCGGCGCCCGCATCCAGGACGCGGTGACGTCGCTGGCCTGGTACGCGCTGATGTGCCGGCGCCAGGAGGACCTGTCGGGCTACGTGCCGCAGGTGGCGATCATGCTCGGCAAGTGCGCGGCCGGTTCGGTGTACGGACCCGTCAATATGGATGTGCTCGTCGCGACCGACAAGTCGTACATGTTCGTCACCGGGCCCGAGGTGATCAAGTCGGTCACCGGCGAGGTGGTCAGCGCCGAGGAGCTCGGCGGCGCGGCCGTGCAGGCCCGCAACGGCACGCTGCACCACGTCGCGAAGGACGAGCAGGCCGCGTTCGACTGGGTGCGCACCTACCTGAGCTACCTGCCGACCAGCTGCCTGGAGCAGCCGCCGGTCATCAACCCCGGCCTGGAGCCCGAGGTCACCGACCACGACCGCGAGCTGAACCGGATCATCCCGGACTCCGACAAGGTCGGCTACGACATGCACGAGATCCTGCTGCGGATCTTCGATGACGGCGATTTCCACGAGATGGCCGCGGCCACCGCGGCGAACCTGATCACCGGTTTCGCCAGGGTGGACGGCCGCAGCGTCGGCGTCGTCGCCAACCAGCCGCAGGTGCTCGGCGGCGCGCTCGACGCGCAGGCCTCCGACAAGGCCACGCACTTCATCCGGCTGTGCGACGCCTACGGCCTGCCGATCGTCTTCGTCGTCGACACCCCCGGCGTGCTGCCCGGCGTCGAAGAGGAGCGCAACGGCGTGATCAAGCGCGGCGGGCGGTTCTTCCGCGCGGTGATCGAGGCGACGGTGCCGATCGTGACCGTGGTGACCCGCAAGGCCTACGGCGGCGGCTACGCGGTGATGGGCTGCAAGCAGCTCGGCGCCGACATCAGCTTCGCCTGGCCGACCGCGCGGATCGCGGTGATGGGCGCCGAGAGCATGGTCGGCATCATCGGCCGCAAGCAGCTCGAGGCCACGCCGATCGATCAGCGGGCCGCGGTGCGCCAGCAGATGATCGACTTCTACAACGCCACCATCTCCACCCCGTGGATCGCCGCCGAGCGCGGCTACGTGGACGCGGTCATCGAGCCGGCGCAGACCCGGCTCGAGATCCGCAAGGCGCTGCGGCTGCTGCGCGACAAGGACACCGCGAAGGTGAACCCGCGCAAGCACAGCCTGATGCCGGTGTGATCAGGAGTTGTGCTGTCTCACAACACAACCGGGTACCCGATGGTGGGCTGTCCGGTGATCTGTTCTTACCGAACGCCTTTCGGCGGCCATGGCTAACGTCGATGACGTGCCCGGCCGTCGTTCGCCGCGATCGTCCAGGCACGCCCCGCACCCGCCGCGCTTGAACCCTACCCTCGCCGGCGGGCGCGGGGCGCCGGCTCAGCTATGACTCCCCCAGCGCAAATCCGCTGTGGCCCATTCCATTTCCCACATCCGCAGGCGCCTGCGATCGAGCCCGCGGCGCAGCGCGAAGTAGCAGCCGAGCACCGCGACGAGCGCGCCGAACAGCGCACCGGAGGTGATCAGCACCGCCTTGCTCAGCGCCTGGGTCTGCGACGGCGGCTCGACGATCTTGTTCGCGCCGGTGAGCCAGATGGTCACCGGCTGCCCGGCCTGCACGACGGTGGTCGACTGGTAGTCCTCGGTGTGCACGACGCCGTCGACGTCCTTCCACTGCACCTTGGCGGGCATGATGGGCGCGTACAGCGGCGCCTTGCCGGTCTCGGTCACCGTCGCCTCGACCTTGTGCAGCTGGGCCGTCTCCGCCCGCACCACGGCGCTTTCGGTGCGGTAGATCCCGACGCCGACCGTCCACACCAGCACCGGCACGAGTATCAGGAACACCAGGGTGAGGCCGAGGGCGCACAGGGTCTGCACGCGATCCTCTCTGCGGCGCATCGGATTTCGGTCCAGCCCGACGCGGCGGCACGTCCTGCGACATATATCCATATTCACCGACCCTGTGGTCATGACGGTGACTCCTCGGTCCGGAACTCGGTGGTGAGCGTGGCCAGTGTGGCGAAATATTCCTCGATCAGATCGCGTAGGGCGCTGGGATCGTCGCCCGCGGCCCAGGTCTGCAGGGCGGAGATGAGCAGCCCCGCACCGACCGCCACCGCGGTGGCCGGGCGCAGGTCGTGCTCGGGGTCGACGCCGAGGCGGGCGGCGATGATCCGCACCGATTCTCGCTGACCCTCGATGCGGATGCGCTGATATCCGGCGAACAACTCCGGTTCGTCCTCGAAACGCTGGAACAGGGCCCACCGCCGGGCGAGCCGCGCGGCGCGCTCGCCGCCGAACTCGGCGGCGAACCAGTCGTACACGGCGTTGCGGTAGGCCAGCAGCGGCGACTCGTGCGGCGGGCGGCGGCACAGGGCGTCGTTGAAGAGGTGGACGTCTTGGTCGACCTCGCCGAGGACCGCCTCGGCGATGGAGGTGAAGTGGCGACTGAACGTGCGCCGGGTGACCCCGGCCCGCACCGCGATGTCCTCGACCGCCACCGCGCCGAGCCCACGCTCGTTGAGCAGATCGAAGGCGGCACGCGACAGCGCCTCCCGACTGCGCCTGGTCCGCAGTCGGCGGCCGTCGAGATCGACACCATCGTCGCTCATGCGCTCAGTTTACCACCTTATTGTCCCATTGGGACAATACTTCGGGCCCGCCGCCAGCCCGTTCCGGGGTCGCTCAACGGGGTGGGCCGTCCCCGCTCAGCGCGCTACACCTGCGATACGAGCGTTCGTCTCACTACCTCAGATGCCCAATTCGGGCGGGCCGAATCATCGTGGGGGAACGCCCGATCAGCCGTGCACGGACTCGCGGACCAGGCGCGGAATCAGGGGGTGGCTCGCCGATCAGGCGCGGCGCGGACTCGCGGGCTGATCGAGGATGGGCGGCTGGCGGCGGCGCAGCGCCTTCAGCAGCGACACGGTGTACTCCGGCGGCGCGGCGTGCACCGAAAGTTGGTTCGCCACAGCGCGATACGCGTCCAGGTCGGCCTGCTTGTCCAGGTACAGCGCGCTGGTGAGCTGCTGGAGATAGACGATGTCGGGCAGGTCGGCCTCGGCGAAGCGCAGGATGGTGAAGGCGCCGTCCGCGAGCGCGGGGCCGCCGACGTGGTCGGCGAGCACCTGCACGATGACGTTCTTCTTGGCGACGGCGCGCAGCAGGTGCTCGATCTGCTCGTTCCACACCGCGGAGCCGCCGATCGGGCGCGAGAGCGCCGCCTCCTCGACGACGACCCACAGCTGCGGCGGGTTCGGGCGGTCGAGGATCGCCTGGCGGCGCACGCGCAGGGCGACGCGCCGCTCGATGGCCTGCTGCGGCTCGCCCGAGTGGGCCAGGGACAGCAGGGCGCGCGCGTACTCCGGGGTTTGCAGCAGTTCCGGCACCGCCCTCGGCTCGTAGGCGCGCACCAGCGTGGCCGCCTGCTCGAGCCCGAGGTAGGTGTCGTACCACTTGGGCAGCCAGTCGTTGTCGCGGTGCCACCAGCCCGACTCGTTGCCCTGCCGCGCCAGCTCGAGGTATTCCTCGCGTTCGGTCGGATCGGTGACCCGATAGAGATCGAGCAGATCGACCAGGTCTCTGACGCGGAAACCGGTGCGGCCCAGCTCGAGCCTGCTGATCTTGGAGTGCGAGCCGCGAATGGCCTCGCCCGCGTCCTCTCGGGTCAACCCGCATGATTCCCGGAGTCTGCGCAGCCTGCTGCCCAGCATCATGCGTAAAACGGTCGGCCCGCTCGCCGGTGTCACCCCGCCGGACAGCGGGGAATTAACCGGATGACGCACCTCCGAAGGACGCATTCCTCGAGTTTGCCATGAGAAGCTTGCCCGTTTCTACTGACGAAAGACCCTGTGGCTATAACAGACCGCGTGTCCAGTGGCCGCCCACAACGCGGAAACCGGCTGCGGGCAGGGGTGGTTTGCCGGCCCGCAGCGCAGCGAGAACACTCAGCGCCGCGAGAACACTCAGCGCAGCGCGACCTCGGCCGTGGCGCGGCCGAACAGCTTCCTGCCGTCGCAGGTCGCGGTGAGCGCCACGGTGGCCGTGCGGCGCTCGGCGTCGAGCGACTTGATCTTGCCGCGGAACTCGATCCGGCTCGCCTTGGTCGCGGCGACCGGAGCGAAACCGGCGAACCGCACGCCGTAACTCGTCACGGCGGCGGGGTCGCCCAGCCATGAGGTCAGGTACCCCGCACCGAGGCCCATGGTGAGCAGACCGTGCGCGACGACGTCGGGCAGGCCCGCGCTCCGGGCGACCACGTCGCTGAAGTGGATGGGGTTCGAATCACCGGACACGCCAGCGTAATTCACCAGATCGCCGCGCGAGAGCGGCATCGACCGCACCGGCAGCTCCATGCCGACGGACAGCTCGTCGAAGCTCGGCACGGTGCGCGGGGTCCGCCGCCGGTCGAGCGGGTCGGCCCGCGGCGGTTCGTCGAAGCACTCGACCACGCCGGCGTCGGCGCCGAGCGCGGCGCGTTGCGCGGCCGCGTCGCTGCGGTCCGCGCCCGACTGCCCGGTCATGATGACGCCGTCGACGGCGGCCTTCAGGTCGGCGGCGATGTCGACGCCGGTCTGCGCGACCGCGGTGGAGGTGGCGGTCTGCAGCAGTTCCTTGTGCTGATTGGTGAGCACGCTCTTGGTCACCATGAAGTCCTTGTCGCCGAACTGGCGGAACGACTCGATATAGGACACGCAGTGCAGCTGATCGCCGGCCAGCACCGGCCGGTGCACCTCGATCGTCTGCTCGGTCTGCAATACCTGGCCGATGTCGTAGGCGGTGAGCACCGACTCGAACATGTTGCGCTGCATGAGCATCAGCACGATCGAGGTGAAGGTGAGCGGCGCGAGCAGGGCGTCGTAGCCCAGCTCCGCGGCGGCCTCCTCGTGCCAGTGCGCCGGGTGCGTCTCGTGCACGGCCCGGGCGAACTCGCGGATCTTCTCCCGCCCTACCTCGTAGTGCTCGATCATCCGATAGTGCCGCCCCACCAGGGCAAGTGCTTGCTCGGACGCGGTGGTCGTGGTGTCGTTCATGTGCCTCTTTCGCGAATCCCGGCGTCAAGCTCGCCCGGACCGGCCCACAATACCGAAACGCCACAGAATCGCATCCCGAGGGCGGCAGTCCGGACACGACCCAGTCGGCAGCGGGTAAGGGGGTCTGTCGTAGATCGCGGCAAACGCCGCACACGCTAACACCAATTATTCAGCGGGCTTGACGACGCACCGGCGTGTGGCTAATCCTCAGCATTCATCGGGCGCCGGCACGCCCTGCAACCGTTGATCCAACCAGAGCATCGCCTCTGGATATCCGAGTCCGGCGGCGATGATGTGCTCGCCGAGCACGCTGCGATAAATGGCCGGGACCCCGAGCCCGCATTGCTCGAGAAACAGATTGCGCGCCCCCTCGGCCGGGATCCAGAATTCCTGCTCGCCGTTGTAGATATAGAGCGGCGTGGCGGATTTCAGGCCCGCCATCTTCGTCACCCGGAAGATGTCGCTGGCGACCTCGGAGTGCAGCGGGTCGGGAATGTTCGCGGCGATATCGATCGGCAGCATGAGCACGCCGACCAGCCCGAAGGTGCTGCCGCACAGGTCCTTCATCGGCGAGGTCGCCACCCACTGCGCCAGATTGTTCATGCGGGCGAGGATCTCCGGGCGCTCGCGGCCGATGCCGAAGACCGCCGCCATGAACACCGCCGAGGCGAGGTTGCCGTTCATGCTGCGCGCGAGGATCTCGTAGTCGGCGGGCACGCCGCCGAGCGCCGCGCCGACGATGACGCCGGCCAACTCCGGGGCGTAACCGTCGATCAGCTTCACCGCGCCGTGCGTCGCGATGGCGCCGCCGGAGTATCCGGCCATGCCGAACTTGCTCGCGCCGAACTCGGCCGGCAGTAGGCCGCGCACCGCGCGGATCGAGTCGAGTATCGCGTGACCGGCGACGACCGGCTCCGCGTAGGCCATCCACGGTCCCTCGTGGTCCGGAATGAGCACGGCGTAGCCGCGCAACGCCGCGGCATAGGTCGTCGGCGGGATGAAATCGGTGGCGCTGGTGTCGCGGTTGAAGCCGTGTGCCAGCGTGTAGCCGGGGGTGCAGCCGCGCCCGAGCGCGTCGATCGGCAGGTTGTTCACCACCACCGGTCGTGGGCCGCCGCCCGGCCACGCCGCGGCCGGAACCACCAGCGTCGCCGTGGCGTAGGAGGGCGCGCCGTGCGCGTCGGTGGTGCGGTACTTCAGCAGCTGCGCGCGCTGGATCGGCAGGAGCATGAGCGGCGCCGTCGTCGCGGTGACGTCGCGGACCTCGATGACCTGCCCCTCGGCCAGCTCGGCCAGGTTCGCCGGCCACGCGTCGAAGAGCGGATCACCGATATTGTCCGGCAGCGCGGCGTCGCGCAGCGCGACCAGCGGCGGCGGCATGGTGTTCGCCTCCCACAGCGGCGGCGCGGGCTCGTCCGCGGCGGGCGCGATCGGCGGCGGCGGGATCACCTGATCGATCAGGCTCTGCACGTCGTGTAGCAGCGAGCCGCCGTCCGGCGGCGGAAACGGCCCGGGAAGCGTGGGCAGTGTCGGCAGGTCGGGCGGAACGGGCGACGGCTCGGCGGCCGCCTGCCCGGTCACCGTCGGGCAGAGAATCAGCAGGGCCACGGCAATGGCAGGCAAACATCTCATGGCACACGCCTTTGGGTGCGGACGTCGGGTTCACCTGGTGCTCAGGGAGATTCGGGGGTTCTTCTCCGAAATGGCGCCCTGTTGTACCAGACAGTCAGGCTACCCGGCGGGCACGCCTCGACGCGGCGGAACGGCCGACTTGTGCACGACACGTGGCCGAACCGCAACCACCGAGCCGAATGCCGCTTGTCGCGAACGGATTCGGCTCGGGCGGTGCCTCGATTCTCAGCAGTTGCTAGGTGCGGGCTCCCCTCTGAAGCGGGCGTCGAGCCAGTTCAACGCGTCCGGGATGCCGAGCACCGCCGCGGTGAGGTGATCGGGCACGGGAATCTGTTCGGTCTGCACCTTCGCGCCCGCG
The DNA here is from genome assembly GCF_000308715.1 of Nocardia tenerifensis NBRC 101015. Classification (GTDB taxonomy): domain Bacteria; phylum Actinomycetota; class Actinomycetes; order Mycobacteriales; family Mycobacteriaceae; genus Nocardia; species Nocardia tenerifensis. The sequence goes on along the minus strand of NZ_BAGH01000190.1, from coordinate 81,396 downwards.
GCGCACCAGCGCTTGTCGGTATTGACCACCGCGTCCACCGGGATCAGCCCGTCGGTGGGCGAATGCCACTCGAATACCGGTGTTTTCGGCACGCCGTCGTAGAGCTCGAGGCTGTTCTCCTCCACCACGCGGCGCGCGGTGTTGTCGTTGATCATGGAGGTCGACTTCGCGAAGTCCAGCGCGCCGTGGCCGGCTCCGGCGGAGAGAATGTCGTTGGTGCAGCTGTTGGCCATCTTCGCGCGGGCGGCGAGGCCGCGATCGTTGAGCTGATCGCTGAGCGGGAAGCGGTCGGGGTACTCGCGTTCCAGGCCGAGGCCCGCGGCCAGCGCGAGCCCGAACACCGGGTGGGAACTCAGGCCGAGCGCCTCGAGCATCTTCACCAGGTTCATCGGCACGCCGCCCATGGCCGCGCCGGCGATGTTCAGCTCGGGGGCGTACGACGGTGCGAGCGCCGCCGCCCATGCGGTGGCCATGCCGCCGCCGGAGTAGCCGACCATCGACACCGGGCTCTGTTGCACCTGAAGTTCGGCGACCTGCTTGACCGCGCGGATGCCGTCGAGGGTGATCTGCCCGCCGAGTTTGGCGGCGCCGTAGGCGAAATTGGGGCCGAGGTGGTCGGGCAGCGCGACGGTCCAGCCGCGCTGCAGCAGCACGTTCCAGCCCGGCGCCTCGCGGACGACCAGGTTGGGATCGCCGGTGTAGAGCACCTTGGAGACCGAGCACTCCGCGCCGAGCCCGTTGATGATGTGCTGGAACGACAGCAGCGGCCCGTCTTTGACGTGCGCGCGCGGGGTGAGCACCGTCGTGGTCGCCGCGATCGGCCGGCCCTCGGAGCTGGTGGAGCGGAAGCGCACGACCGTGACCGTGGTGTCCGGGAAGATCATCAGCGGCGGCATCGCGCGGGTGGCGATCACATCGCCCGGCTTCTTGTCCGCGATATCCGCCGGTGTCGAGTAGAAGGGGTCCGGGTCCGGTGTGGGATACAGGGGTGCGCCGTGGCCGGGTCCGGCCATCGCGGCGACGAGCGCGAGCCCGGCCGCCATCGCGCTCACCGCGCGGGTGAATCTTCGCCGGGTCGCTCCCCTGCCCATCGAACGTAGGGCCTGACTCATCGATAGGTGCCTCTCGAATGGTCCAACGTTGTGACTCATCCTCGGTAATTTCGGCACCGAAGGGCAGACGGCGCGGCGATCATGTGGATATTTCACAAGTGTGGAGCGACCGGTCTGTGACGGTTGTACGCGTTCGCTCGTGACACTGCCCGACGGTCGCCACCAGGCCCTGTGACATGTCCAGCCAACGAGACGGACCATGTTCCGATCCATGTCACGGCTCTACCTTTCACAAGTACCGGCGCGGTTGCCGCGCCCGGCCAGGAAGGAGACGGTGGCATGGACGGCACCGCGCGCAAACTCGCTTACCGCGAAGACATCGACGAGGCCCCGACGCGGCGCGTCACCGTCTACTTCGACGGCCCGACGCCCGACGACGCCATGGTGCTCGAGTACGCGGCAAGCAGCACGGAGGCCTGGGAGTTCACCTCGGCCGCCGTGCACGCCGGGCTCACCGTGACGGTGGACGGCATGGTGCGCCCCGGCCTGCGCCGCCTCCCCTGCCGATCGCTCTGGCACTGAACGGGTTCGGGCGGGCCCGCGGCGAAAGGCGCCTATTCTCAGCACTTTCCGCAAGTTTGCAGCGCATGCCACAAGGCATCGAGTGCGGTTCTGCCTAGGCCGGTGCCAGTACGCGATGCAGGAAGGCAACGGCGTCGGGGAGCGCCGCCCGCGCGGCGCCGAGGTGATCGCCTGGGTAGACGTGGGTTTCCAGGTCGGTGCCCGACAGGCTCAGCTCCGCAACGAGTTTCGCGGTCAGCGGCGGCGGCACCTCCATGTCCGTCAGGCCCTGACCCACGAACAGCGGAATCGTGTACCCGTCGGTCGGTATGCGCATCATGGCCTTGGCCGCGGCCCACAGCGCCGGGTCGTCGAGCGGCTTGGCCAGCATCTCGCCGATCGCCACGTCGGCCAGGCGCGCGTTGGCCTCGGTGATGCACTCCGTCTCCACCACCCGCAGCGCCTCCTGACCGGTCGGGGTCAGGTAGCCGTCGACATCGAGTTCCGGTGCGCTGGCCCGCAATCCGGCCAGCAGCATGGCGACGTAGGCGGGCGTCTTCTCCAGCGGCAGGCGCGGAATCCACGGTCCCGCCAGCGGAATGAGCAGGTCGAGGTTCGACGGCGGGCCGGTGGCCGCCGCGCCGCGCAACTGGAGTTCCGGCGCGTCGGCGGGTCCGAGGTGCGCGGTGAACAGCGCGGCCTGCGCGCCCTGGGACTGGCCGAACACCGCCCACCGGGTGCCCAGCTCCGGCGCGACCGCCCGCGCGGCGCGGACCCCGTCGATCACGCTGCGCGCCTGTGAGGGTCCATCGAGGTAGGGGTGCGTGCCCGGGGTGCCGAGCCCGACGTAGTCCGAGATCACCACCGCGTACCCGGCCCGCAACAGCTCCGGGTACAACGAATCCAGGTAGTACACGCGAGGTTCGGTGGTGAACGCGCACTGATCGGCGATCCCGGTGGTGCCGTGCGCGTAGGCGACGATGGGCCAGCCACCCGGCGGCGGCGGGCCCGGCGGCACGTAGATCGCCCCCGTGCTCTGCATCGGCCCGCGCGGACCGCGCGACCAGTAGGTCAGCCGCTGCGCCGTCGCCGCGCCGTCCACCCGGAAACGCCCGGTCAGCTCCACCACATTCGTCACCGTGCCGGGCGCCTCGCCCGCCTCGGCCAGCGCGGGTGTCGCCAGCGCGACGCCCAGGCAGATCACGACGCCGGCCACCCCCGCCATGATCCGTGTACACATCATCGAACGACTATCGCGACCCCGGCACGCTCGGGCAAGCCACCACAATCAGTGGGCCTATACGGGTATACCTGGCCGTTTCGCCGCCGGTTCGCGTGGTATGGCTAGGCTTGGCCGCGAACGCCGAAGGTACCGTGCGGTCGCTAGGCCCGAGGGACGACCGACAACGCGAGAGGAGCCGGAGTGCGACACCCGAACCGGCCGACTCGCGTGCCGCGCCGCCCCGATCGCGCACTCCAGGCCCGAACGACCGTCCTGCTGTGCGCCGCCATGCTGCCGACGGCCTGCGCGTCCAACGACCCCACCCCCGTATCTCCCATCACCACAACGCTTTCCACGACACCCCAGCCCCGGACGAGCACCGCGACGCCGAGCACCACACCCGCCACCGACCCCTTCGCCGGGATGCCGCTCATCGACCACGCCGACTGGACCACGGCCGTCGACGGCCCTCGGCTGCGCGTCTACCCCACCCCCGCCGGCCGGCAGGACACCTTTCCCGGCGCCGACGAACGCGCCTGGCAGGAGGTGATCGCGCAGGCCCCCGACGCGGACGCCCCCGGCATGCACGACCAGTTCCGCTGCCACTGGATCTGGGCGCGCCTGGTCGAGCCGGACAAGCCGAGCTGGAATCTCGAACCCTGGCGTCCGGCGGTCGGCTATCCGGCCACCGTCGAGGCGCGCTGCAATCCCGGTGGCCCCGAACGCTGAACCCGGACCCGTCCCCGATCGGAAGGACCCGACCCATGCGCACTGTCATCGCAGGCGGACACGGCAAGATCGCGCTGCTGCTCGCCGAGCTGCTCGCCCGGCGCGGCGACGAGGTGGTCTCGCTCATCCGCAATCCGGACCACGCCGCCGACGTGAGCGCGACGGGCGCCGAACCCGCGCTGCTGGACCTGGAGCACGCCGACGCCGCGGATCTGACGGCCGCCGTGCGCGGTTCGGACGCAGTGGTTTTCGCGGCGGGCGCCGGGCCCGGCAGCACCGCCGAGCGCAAGTACACCGTCGACCGGGACGGCTCGGTCCGGCTGGCCGACACCGCCGAGCGGGCGGGCGTGTCGCGATTCGTGCAGATCTCCTCGATGGGCGCAGGCCAACCGCCCGCGCCCGGCACCGACGACGTCTGGGCGGCCTATATCGACGCCAAGACGCAGGCCGAAGCGGATCTGCGCGAGCGCGCGCTGGACTGGACGATCCTGCGGCCGGGCCGGCTCATCGATACGGCGGGCACCGGCCTGGTCACCCTGGCCGCGCCCCGGGTTCCGCGCGGGGAGATCCCGCGCGCCGATGTCGCCGCCGTGCTGGCCGCACTCCTGCTCGCGACCCACACCGCGGGCGCGACCCTCGAGCTCGTCGCGGGCGACACGTCGATCGACCGGGCCGTGGCGGCGCTCGCCGACCGCGCCGACTTCGATAACGCTGCCCCCCTTGCCGATTGACGTTCGCCTTCTCGTTAGGAGTGAGCAACCTTGTTCAGCCGCATCGTATCCATGAAGATCCGGGAGGGATCGCGCGCCGACTTCCTGGACGCGATCTCGCGCAGTGCCACCTCGTCGCTGCGCGACGAACCGGGTTGTCTACGCTTCGATGTCTGCGCCGACCGCGTCGACCCGCATCGATTCTTCCTCTACCAGCTCTACGTCGATGACGAGGCCGCCGAGGCCCACCGCTTCACCGAACATTTTCTTGCGATGCGGGCGGCGGCCGACAAGTTTGTCGAGCCCGGCACCCAGATTCAATACTGCACAGACGTCCTTTTTGCCAACTGACCGTCTTATCGGTACCCGGCGCCAGCAAACTTGCAGACGCCAAATCCCGCACGTGCGCTTGCAAATCGATCGTGCAGATGTACTTGCATCTGAAAGCTGCACGGACCTAAACTCAGTCGAGCAACGCTTTACCGCGAGCAGCCAGGGGAGAACTGAGGTCTAGCAGCAGGCCGAGGTCGCCGTGGAGCAACTGCCGCCAATCGTCAGGGGCGTTCGAATGAACCAACCACTCTCCGGCGCTCGGCTCGGAATAGCCGGCGCCGCTCTGGTCGACAAGCCAGCGAACGGTACAAAAATGAGCACACCGTCGGCCCGTAGCGGCCAAAGGAACACCGCGTACTCGCGGGAAACCGCCGTCGCGTTCGTCATCGATGCCGTCGAGTCCAAGGGTGCGGCCACCCGGCACGATTTCGACATCGACCGGATCGTCAACACGGCGCATGATGTCGTCGATGACTGGGATTTTCATACCCTGCAGCCCTCGACGTTCTGGCGGATAGCGTCCAGCTTCATCAAGCAGTGACGTCTCCGGGCGCCCCGAACCCCTGACGGGTGCCGAATTGCCTTGTGCCGCAAGCACTGAGCCGCTCTGTTCCACTGGCGATGAATCACCCTCGGGCGCAGTGTTCGCGGCACAAGGCAAGAAGGCACGGCTTTCCACCGAGCCACCCGCAGGCGATTCGCGCCGCAGCAGCGTCGGATTCCATTGCGCCCGTGGCGAATCGCACCGCGCCCGTCTTCGCATCGAAATAGCTTGCGACCGTAGCGTTTTCGGCGCTCGCTTCGAATAACCCCGCACCCGTACCGCTTCGGACCGCGGCACGGGCGATGACCCATGCGCTGATGCCGATCGGCCGGCAGTCCGCACCGTCCGGTCGAATTGGCATGCACCGCAAGCTTTTAGCGCGTCGGCGAGGAGGTTCCCTCCGGTGCCATCGTTCCCTGTCGCGCCGGACCGCGTCGCCTCGGGGCGTGACGGCACCGTCGCGATGCCTGACGCCGCACAGAGCAGCCCGGCGCGCACGGTGCCACGTCGAGCTCCGGTGAAGCGGTTCTCCCGCGCAGGTTCACGCACAGCGGTCGAGTGTTTCCGGGCGGATTCACAAGACAGGTCACCTGAACCGGACCCGGGACGATGTCGTGTCACGTGACGCTCCGTCCGCCGACTGTGCCCCGTCCCCATGGGCCTTCACGGATGATCAGAAAGCGTAACCCTCAGCGTATTTCTTCAGGATCTCCACCGACTTCTCGGGCCGCTCGGCCTGCACGCTGAGCCGGTCCATGACCGACAGGTACAGCGCGAGGTCCTGCCGACGATCCAGATACAGTGCGCTGGTGAGGTGTTCGAGATAGACGATGTCCGGCAGTTCGGACTCGGCGAAGCGCAGAATGCTGAACGAGCTGCCGGCGGCGGCGTGTTCGCCCGCCGAGTACGGCAGCACCTGAACGGTGACGTTCGGCAGTGCGGCGAGTTCGACCAGGTGCTCCATCTGCTCGCGGTGCACCCGGGGACCGCCGACCGGCCGATGCAGCGCGGCCTCATCGATGACCGCCCACACGATCGGCGGATCGGACCGGCGCAGAATCTCTTGCCTGCGCTGGCGTATCTGCACCCGCCGATCGGTGTCGGCATCCTCGTACCCGAGCGCCACTACCGCCCTGGCGTATTCGGGGGTTTGCAGTAGGCCGGGAACAAGATGCGCCTCGTAGGTGCGAATCTTGTTCGCCGCCTGTTCGAGGCCGAGGTAGGTGCCGAACCACTGCGGCAGCAGGTCGCTGTAGCGATGCCACCAGCCCGGCTCGTTCGCCTGCCTGGCCAGATCGAGGAACCGCTCGCGCTCTTCGGTGTCGTTGACGCCGTACAGCGAGAGCAGGTCCCGGATATCGCGTTCCTTGAAACCGGTGCGGCCCAACTCGAGACGACTGATCTTGGCGTGCGAGCCACGGATGGCGTCGCCCGCCGCCTCGCGGGTGATTCCTTTGGCCTCCCGCAGTCTGCGTAACTGGCCGCCCAATGCGATACGTAGCACTGTCGGACCACGTTCCGCGACAACGGGATGCACCTGACCATCGTCGTCGGGTTCAGCGATCATTGAGTTCGTCTCCGATACTCGGGGGTTGCCCACAGTGTGTCACAACCACCTGTCGCGAAACACACCGCACCGATCGCTTATGGTACCGCTCAACTCGTCAGATAGTCGAACTCTCCGGCCTTCGCGCCGCGCACGAAGGCGTCGATTTCCGGACGGGTATAGAAGAGCACCCCGCCTTCGGGATCGCGGGAGTTCCGCACGGCCACCTGGCCGTTGGTCGCCTCGGCGACCTCGACGCAGTTCCCGCTCGGATTGCTGTACGTGCTCTTGCGCCATGCGCCGATGATCTTGTTCGTCGAAAATTCGGACATGTTCCCCACTCCTCGATTACGCCGGTTGTGACCAATCAGTTCGTGCAGATGCACGCTCAAACGTTCTTGCATTTGCACCCACAGTTGGGACGATAGCACGAAGTTCGCGGCTGCGCGCCTACTAATTCGGACCATCCGGTCCGAGATGTGAGGCAGCAGTGTTTCGGCGAATGAACCGACTGGTCAGGCGGCTCTGCGGGGCCGGACGAAGACGCGAATCCCCCACTGCCACAGGGCAGATCGGAGGAAACAGTCATTCGCGACAGGGCTCGGTATGGCCATTGCCCACAGGGGTCGAAGTGGCGCTCGGCGGGGCCGAAACGTGCCCAGAAAACAGGAACGTTCCGGGGTGCGCGGGACCGGTTCCACATCCGAGGCCAACCCGGCATCGGCGGCGCCCGGGGCGCGAAACAGCGTCTCAACCGACCGCGAATCGCGTAAACAGCCCTGAATGTCCTACTCGCAGACAGTTATCTCGTCGCACGGCACGCCGCCGACACCGGAGGCGCGGCACGCGACGGCGACACCTCGACGTGCGACGCGCCGGAGATCCATGGATAGAGAGGCAGTTTCGAGAAACCTTCGACAGGACCGAAACTTGTTGGAGGCAGCAACGTTTCACTTAGTCGGGCGCGGATGGTCAGTCTTGTCAACACCCTGACCAGGGCAATCTCCATCTACCGCAGGGCAATCCATGATCCGGAGCCCGAGCAGCCGCGCCGGCGGGTACCCCAAACCCCCTTGTTCGACTCGATTTTTACCCATATTCACCCAGCCCGTTTGTGCAGATGTACTTGCATCTGTAAGTGACGGCGGCCTAGACTCGACCCCATATCGGGGAGGTACGCAGGGAGATTCGAGCCGGCGGCGCCTACACAGCAACCTCCCCACAGGCCACATGCGAGGGGCGGTCGAATGAGCCAGCCATTCCGGACTCCCCGCCGGGTAGCCGTCATCGGCACCGGCGTCGAGACTCTGCGCCAGTGTCCCGCTCCGGTTCCGGTGTCCGACTGCACTGTCGAACCACCCGGCCTCACCTACCGGCAGGCGCGCGACATCCTGTCCGCCCACGAGGTGCACGGCCCGCAGTGCAGGCAGTGGCTGGCCGCGGCCGCCTACCTATCCGCCGGTCTCGACGACGAGTAGTCGCTCGAATCCATTGGCTTGCCTCGATGTTCGACAGAAACCGAACATTGTTCGAGCCGACGGAACATTCGGTGCAGCATAACGCGCCCGCGCGTCGATGTCCCGAGACAGTGGTATGTCACGATCGGATCACCGAAAAATGCCGTAGGCTCCCAAGGGATCTCGCCGATTACTTCCTCGCCGAAGTACCCTTTCGTATAGTGAGCCGAACGATTCGGGCACGTTTCTATTACGCCCGACGTGGCAAATGGAGCGACCCGAATGACCTTCTCCGCGCTGGATCTACCCTCCGATTCGTCCGACACGGCGCTGGAAATCGGTGGCCGGCCGGCTTCGGTGCCGCTGCAGAACACCGATCGAGTCGCCTCACGGATGGTGGGTTATTTCGCCACCTGCATGGCGCCGTGCCGCACACTCCCCGGTGAGCAATTGCGCGGTGACATCACCAAACTCACCCGCAGCTGCCTGGGCCTGGTCGCCGAAATGTTCGATCGGCGTACCGTTCCCGGCGACGAACAACTCGGCGAGGTGCGCGAGGCCGCGGCCCAGTGGGCCAGGGAGGGCGTGCCGCTGAGCACCATTCTGCGCGGATACCACGAGGGCGTCCGCATCGCGTTCGGCCTGGTGACCGCGCCCGCGCGGGCCGATGACGTGGACCAGCTCCTCGTCGCCACCGATCTCATGCTGGAGTTGCTCGAGGCCGTCACCGCCGCGGTGGCCGACGCCTACGTCGACGAACAGCATCTCGTCGCCAAGGAACATCAGACCGCCGCGCAAACCCTCGCCTCCGCTCTGCTCAGCGGGCGGGGCAGTTCGGCGCTGGCGAGACAGGCGGGCATCCCGATCGCGGACGCGTATCAGGTGGTGGCCCTTTCCCTTTCGGAGCATCCGGACGAACGCGATCCCCGGGTGGACGCGAACGTCGCGGCCCGCCGCAAGCTGCGCAGGCTCCAGTCCGCGCTGGCCACGGTGTTCGCCTCGCGCGCGCTGGCGCTGCTCAGCACCAAGGGCGGCACGATGCTCATTCCGGCGGCCGAGGGCGACGAGGCCACGATGACCGCCGAGACGCTGGCGCGACTGGCGGAGGCCGCCGAGGTGCCGCTCACCGCGACCGTGGTCACCAGCGGCACCGACGAGATCCCCGAATCCGCCGACCAGGCACACGAATTGCTCAATCTGGTGCGCGTCGGCGGCAAGCCCCCTGGCCTTTATCACATGGCCGATCTCGCGGTGGAGTACCAGCTGACGCGCGGCGGGCCGGCCACCCGGCGCATCGCCACCATCCTCGATCCGCTCGAGGCCCACGCCGAACTCTTCGAAACCATGCGCGCCTACCTCGCCAACGATATGAACCGCCAGCTCACCGCGCGGCAGCTATACGTGCACCCGAACACCGTCGACTACCGGCTGCGCCGCATCGCCCAGCTCACCACCATCGACCTGGCCACCTCGGCCGGAATCTCGCAGGCCGCCATCGCCCTGCTCGCCCGCGATCTCGACACCGGCGTGACCAAACACCTGTGACCGTCACGTGACCTCGTGACGGATTCGTGCTGGCCCCCACGGAGGGAACTTGGGATGCTGAAACTGCCGCGGACATCTGGATGGTGACAGTATGCGAATAGCCGAGATCTTGCGCAGAAAAGGTAGCGACGTGGCCACGGTCGCACCCGACACGACAGTTCGAAGCCTGCTGGCCACGCTGGCCGAACACAATATCGGCGCCGTTGTCGTGTCACGTGACGGCGAAGGGATCGTCGGAATAGTCTCCGAGCGCGACGTCGTTCGCACCCTGCACGCGCGCGGTGCGGAGCTGCTCGACACGCCGGTATCGGAGATCATGACCACCGACGTGCGCACCTGCGCGCCCGACGACCGCGTCGACGGGCTGCGAATCACCATGACCGAGCACCGAATTCGGCATCTGCCCGTGATCGACCAGGGCCGGTTGCTCGGCATCGTCAGCATCGGCGACGTGGTGAAGAGCGCGATCTCCGAGCTGGCCACCGAGCGCCAGCACCTGGTCGAGTACCTGCAGGGCAAGTACTGACCCCGCCGGACCTCAGACGCTGCCGAGGTCCGCGGACAGCCAGTGCTCGGGCCGCAGATACACGGCGAGCTGCTCGCCGAAGCCCGCCGCCTGCTTCAGGTATTTGTCGACGGCGTCGCCGCTGAGGTAGCGGCGCACCAGCTCGACGTGCGCTTCGTCGGTGATGGGCGCGATCTTGGAGACGGCGCCCTCCACCGATACGTACCGGGTGGTCGGCTCGGTGCGCTGCACCATCAGGGTGAAGCGCCCGGACTCCTTGATGGACCGCATCTTCCGTGACTCGGCTCCGGTGAGAATCCACGGTTCGCCGCCGGGCTCGTACTGATACCAGATCGGCACGGACAGCGGGCCCCGGCCGGCACCACCGGCCACCGACAGCGCCGCGACATGCGGCTGCGCGAGGAACTCTTGACGCTCTTTCAAGGTCAAAGCCATGGTCTCCACCCTAGTGCGAAAGGCATTGGCCTTGAAGCTCTTGCACGGAATGTCGGGTCCTGGGCTGAGGGCCGGCGAGGACGGATGTCCCGGGGGCCGCAAGGAGCGCTTGCGAGGACGGATGTCCGAGGCCGCTCGATAACCTTCGAAGTCCTACCGAAAGTGCGTATCGTTGGTGGCGTCCGACGCACGTTGTGAAGCGGTTTGCGGAGGGAGCGTCCCGTTGCGATCCCAGGCCTCGAGGTCGCATTTCGCGCGGCCATCGCCCGTCCGACTATCGGCGCCGACAGCACAGAGCCCCGCCGATATTCGCAAGCTCTTTCCCGCGCTCGCCGAATCCACCGACATCTATCTGGACAGCGCCGCGACCACGCAGAAGCCGCTGCCGGTCATCGAGACCATTCATCGGTATCACAGCTCACGAACCGCCAACGCGGGCCGCGGCACCTACCCGTGGGCGACCAGCCTCACCACCCGACTGAGTCGAATCCGGGACCGCACCGCCGCGTTCATCGGCGCCGAGCACGCCGACGAGGTGGTCTTCACCGGCGGCGCCACCGCGGCGATCAACGCCGTCACCCTGTCCTGGGGGCTGGCCGTGCTCGAGGACGGCGACGAAATCCTGTACAGCCCAGCCGATCACGCGTCCAACGTGCATCCGTGGTATCACCTGCGCGGGTTGCTCGCGCGTTTCGGGCGCCGGATCGAGCTGGTCCCCTACCGGGTGACCGGCGGCGGCGAGGCGGACACCGCCGACATCCTGGCCAAGGTGACCCCGCGCACCCGGTTGATCACCACCAGTCATCTGCACCACGTGTACGGCGGCCTCAGCACGCTCGCGCCGCTGCGCGGCCTGCTCGACCCCGCCATCCTGCTGTGCTTCGACTGTAGCCAGAGCGGCGGCCACGTGCCGGTGAACGTCACCGAGCTCGGCGCGGACTTCGCGATCTTCGCCGCGCACAAGATGTTCGGCGCGCCGGGAACCGGAATCCTCTACTGCCACAGGCGGGTTCACGATAGCCTGGTGCCGTTCCTGCCCGGCGGCAACTCGGGGGTGCTGGTGCGCGAGGCTGGGCTGTTGCCCGCGGCGATGCCCGCGCTGCTCGAGGGCGGCACGCACAATATTCCCGGAATTCTCGCGCTCGGCAGCGCGCTCGAGGTGCTGGAGTCGTTCGACATCGGCGCCATCGCGGCGCACAATCGCGAACTCACCGTCCGGCTCATCGAAAGCCTGCGCCCGATCGACGGCCTCGAATTCCTGCCCGGCCCCGCGCATGCGCGGCGCGCGGGGGGCTACGGCATCGTCTCGTTCACCCTCGACGGGATCACCGCGACCGACCTCGGATTCGTGCTCAGCGAACTCGGTTTCCTGGTGCGCACGGGCCTGCACTGCACCGTCGCCGCGAGCGACGGCGCGATCGATCCGCGCCTGGCCGCCACCGACGACTCGGTGCGGGTCAGCACCCACATCTACAACACCGCCGACGAGATCGACCGATTCACCCAGTGCGTCACCACGATTGCCGAGGAGGTCAGATGACCATGGACACCCCGCGCTACGACCGGCGAGCCGCGTCGCGGGTACTCGCCGGGTTGGCGCAGCCGGGTCTCTTTTCGGCGCCGGTGCCCGTCCCCGGCCGCCGCACGTTCGAATTCACCTGCACCGCACTGAAAACCGAGCCGAACAGTCATCTCACCTTCTCGCAGCGGCTGTATCTGGAGCGGTTCATGCGGCCGTGCCGGCCGTATCAGGTCACCAGCGCCACCCACCGGATCACCTGGACCGACAGCGACGGCATCCCCAACACCGGCCACTACCGCGCCGACGGCCTCGGCCCCCTGGTGCCGATCGCCATGCGCGAGACCGTGCTCGCGCTGTGGCACGCGCTCGCGGCGAATACCGCCTTCGCCGAGCGTATTTCGGCGCTCGGTCCGCGCGAGCACGCGGTGCTGGCCGGCACGACCACCGACCACGACCCCATGGACATCTTCCGGGTCGGCATCGAGGCCGCGGGGCGGGCGCTGGCCCAGCACGCCCTGCTGGCCCGGCAGACGCCGTACCGCAGCGCGGCCGAATTCGCCAGGGGCATGCAGGAATCCGGCCTCTTCTCCGCCGTCGCGACCCGCTGGTTCTGGGAGTTGCAGGCCTCGACCTACCGGCGTGGGATGATTCCGGTGACCCTGATCGCCCAGCCCGACGGCACCGTGCGCTACTCCGCCGAGACGGTGGCGACGCTGCGCGCCATGAAGGACGCCACCATCGCCGACGCGCACACGGTGATGCGCAGGGCGACCCACGTCGAGGGGCTCAGCATTCCCGAGGCGCTGGCCAAGTACCACGACGACCTCGACCTCATCTCCCGTCAGTACGCCCTGCTGCCCGCGGGCACGCGGCCGGCCTGCCTGGCCGCGATGCCGCATCACCTCGGCGGCGGGCACTACAGCATCCTGCCGGTGGTGGTCGATCAGTTCGTCACGGTGTTCGGCACGATCGCGGCGCGGTGCGAGCTGGTCGAGGTGAGCGCCGAGCTGGACGCGGAGACCGCCGATCGAGCGGCCACCGCCGAGGACCGGGTGTTCTATGTACCGGACATGACCTGCAAGCACTGCGTCCGCACGATCGGCGGGGTGCTCGAGTCGATGGGCATCCGGGTGGTCGAGATCGATCTGATCAGTAAGCGGGTGGTCGCCGAGTTCCGCAGTCCGCGTAACCGCCTTCGGGCCTTCGAGGCCATCCGGGACGGCGGCTACAACCCGGTCGCCGAGCGGCCCGAGGTCGCGGCGGAGGGCGCCGTGCCGTCGGAAACCGCCGTATGACGGCACCGCCGCCGGCGCTGCCCGCGAAGATCCACCCGCTGGTGCGTGCCTTCCTCGATACCCCGAACGCGGTGGCGCACACGCTGGCCCGGTTCGGCTCGCCGGTGCACCTGGTCTTCCCGCAGGTGTTCGCGCAGAACCTGCGGCAGTTCCGCGACGTGCTCGATCGTACGCCGGTGCGCCACCGAATCTGCTACGCGCACAAGGCGAATCAGTCCCGCGCGTTCGTGCGCGTGGCCGAGCGCGCCGGCATCTGCGTCGACGTGGCTTCCCCGCAGGAGTTGGCGAGCGCGCTCAGCGCGGGGTTCGGCCCGACGCGGATCGAGGTGACCGGGCCGAAAGGCGAGACCTTCCTGCGTGATCTGATTCAGCGCGGCGTCACGATCAACGTGGATAATCTGTGGGAGCTCGAGCGCCTCGCCGAGCTGGCCGACGAGGACGCCGAAGTTCCTGTGTTGCTTCGCGTCTCCGGTTTCGACGAAACTCAGGTCAGCCGGTTCGGCGTGCCGCTGGCGCACCTGCCGCCCGCGTTCGACGTACTGTCGGCGCACCGTCATCGAATCAACCTGCTGGGCTTCGCTTTTCACCTGGACTCCGGCGATCTCGGCGAACGGGTCCGTGCGCTCGACGCGTGCCTCGCACTGGTCGAACGGGCCTACGACCACGGGCTCACGCCGACGGTGCTGAACATCGGCGGCGGATTTCGTCAGGTCTTCACCGACGACGCCGACCGGTTCGACGACTACGTGCGCGCGCTGCGCGCCGCCCTGCTCGGCCGCGGCGAGCGAATGAGCTGGGGCAGCAACACCTTCGGCTACCACATCACCGGCGGCGCGGTGCACGGCACGCCGGTGTTCCACAAATACGCCAACACCGTCGCGGCGACCGGCATGCTGCACGACCTGCTCACCACCGCGCTGGAGCGCCACGGCGGGCGCACCGTCGCCGAGATCGCCTCGGACAACCTGCTGGAGTTGTGGCTCGAGCCGGGCAAGTCCCTGGTCGACCACGCGGGCGCGACGGTGGCCAGGGTCGAGTTCGTCAAGGAGATCGCCGACGGCAGCGTGCTGGTCAATGTCGATCTCAGCCGCGACTCGGTGACCCCGGCCGACCAGGAGGTGATGGTGGACCCGATCATCCTGCCCGTCCCCGGCGCGGCGTCCGACCGGGGCGGCGCCTCTCGTCCCGAAACAGGCTATGTCGGAGTGTATTTCGCCGGACACCTCTGCCTAGAGCGGGACCTGATCACCAATCACAAGGTGTGGCTGCCGCGGCGGCCGAACCCCGGCGATCTGGTGGTGTTCCCGAACACCGCCGCCTACCACATGGATCTGTCGGCCGCGACGGCGTCGATGCGGCCGCCGCCGATCAAACTGGCGGTTGTTCAGCGGGACAACGACTTCCAGGTGTGTCGCGACGCCGAGTACGAGCCCGGCGGCGCACTCGAACCGCCCGAGCACACCGTTCTCACTCGGACGCGCGTCCCCACCGAGGCGCCCTGATGCGCTACGACCACATCACCGAACTCATCGGCAACACTCCCCTGCTGCGGCTCGACCCGGCGGTGCACGGCCTGCGCAATGTCGAGCTGTACGCGAAGCTGGAGTCCTGCAACCCCTTCGGCTCCGTCAAGGACCGGGTGGCGTGGGGCATGATCCGCGACGAGCTCGACGCCGTCGTGGCCGGCGGGCAGACGTTCATCGAGGCGTCGAGCGGCAACACCGCCAAGGCGCTGCGGATTCTCGGCGCGATGCACGGCGTCGGGCTGCGCGCGGTGACCAACCGGATCAAGGTCGCCGAGGTGCGAGATCTGCTGCGGCTGTTGGGAACCGAGATCGTCGAGCTGCCCGGCCTGTCCGAGTGCCCCGACCCGACCACGCCGAACGACGTGTACTCGGTGATCGAGGCGACGATGGCTCAGCAGCCGGACGCGTACTATCACGCCTCGCAGTACACCAATGAGAAGAACATCGAGGCGCATCACCACGGCACCGGCCGGGAGATCCACGAGGACCTCGCCGCCGACGGCATCAACCGGGTCGACTATCTGATCGGTGGGCTCGGAACGACGGGCTCCACCCGGGGCGCGGCCACCTACCTGCGCAAGCACAATCCCGAATTACGCACCATCGCAGTGGTTTCCGACCGTGCCGACTTCATTCCCGGCATCCGCTCGGAGAGCGAGATGTGGGATGTCGGCCTGTTCCAGCCCGATTTCTACGACGACATCGCAACGGTCGAGGCGGGCGACGCGGTGGACGCCACCCTGCGGCTGGCCACCGGTTACGGCATCCTGGCCGGCCCGACCAGCGGCGCGAGCTACGCGGCCGCGCTGAAAACCCTTGCCGCGTCGGAACTTCCGGCCCGCACGGACGGCCCGGTCGTCGCGGTGTTCATCGTCTGCGATCGCCTGGAACCCTACCTGTCCTACATCAAGAAGCGCAGGCCGGAACTGTTCGAACGCGCGGCCCGCCCACCGCGGCCGAGCGCGGCGGAACAGGCCGCCACGCCGACGCTCTCGCCCGGCGAACTCGCGGAGCTGGAGCGCACCGGCAAGCCGACCATCGTCGACACCCGCGGCGCGATGGCTTACCGCATCGGACATGTGCCCGGCGCGTTGAACATTCGCGACGATCAGCTCGATGACATGTTCGCCCAGGGCATTCCGTTCTCGCGCTCGCGACCGCTGGTGTTCGTCTGCCCCGTGGGCGAGCTGTCGCTGCGGTTCGCCACGCGGGCGCGCCAGGCTGGGTACGACGCGAGCAGTCTGGCGGGCGGCCTCGTCGCCTGGCGCGACGCGGGCCTGCCGCTGGAGAGCGGCCGATAACGCGCGCGATCGCTCCGTCATTCCGGGCGTGTCTGTTTCGCGTCGCGCGGAGACTACACACGAGGCGCAGAACCAGCGCCGTCTCCACGCCTACGTCCGAGAGAGATGATCCATCATGTACCGGTCGAAGAAATCCGTTGCCGCCGCCCTGACCTCCTTCGGTGCCATTACCGCCGCCCTGGTACTCACCGCGCCCGCCGCACCTGCGGCGGTCACCGCCGTCGGAGTCGCGCCGGGCCTCAGCTTCGGCAGCTCCACCGCGTTCGGCACGAACTGTTCCTACATCGCGACGGCCACCGCGGCGCCCGGCGATGTCATCGGATTCTTCGACGCCACCGGCACGTTCGACCCCGGCGGCTGGATCACCGTCCCCTCCTCGGGCACCGTGACCGCGAAGTGGACGCCGCTGATCCCCGGCAACCACACCGTTTTCGCGGTGCACAACAGCAGCGCGTTCGTCTCGACGACCGCCACCGTCGGCAACGGCGTCAACCTCGGGCCGGTCTGCCTCGTGCTGCCCTGACCGACGCGAGCCCGGTAGACGGCCTATAGGCCGGTGCGGTGGCGATCCGGATCGCCACCGCACGAATCGAACCCGCCTCCACCGGCTCGGCGTCGACCAGGCACTAGTCTGGTGCGGTGCGATCAGGCCAGGAAGCAGACGACGACGCGGGCCCGCGGATCTGGGGCGGCACGACCCTCACCGAGCGCAGGGAGGCGCGCCGCGCCGCGCTATTGGAGGCCGCGCTGGACCTGATCGGCGAGGCGGGCGCCGGCGGGGTGACCATGCGCGCGGTGTGCCGCAAGGCCAACCTCACCGACCGGTACTTCTACGAGAGCTTCGCCAGCCGCGACGAGCTGCTCGACGTGCTGTACCGGCAGGTCGCCGAGGAGTTCCTGGAGCCGATGACCGCGTTCGCGGCGACCGACGAGCCCTCCCGCGACCGCGAACTCGCCACCATCCTGGTCGACAAGGTGCTCGCCGACCCGCGCAAGTCGCGACTGTTCCTGGTCGAGCCGTACTCCAGCACCGGGCTCGGCCAGACCACCATCTCGGTGATGCCGGTGTTCACCCGGCTCATGCAGGACCACCTGTTCTCCCACATCGACGATCCGGTCAAGCGCAGGCTCGCCGCGGTCACCATGGCCAGCGGCAACGCGGGCATGTTCTCCGCCTGGCTGAACGGATCGCTGCGAGCCACCCGCGACGAGATCGTCGAGCACTGCGTCGCGATGATCACCGCGTACCGCTCGCTCTACCGATCCTGACCCGCGCGTTCTTCGGCTCCGGCACAACAGGATTGGGTGCCGGGGTGCGACCGCGCTCACATCCGGGTTGCCAATGTTTCCGTTCGGGTGTTTACTGGCCAGCGCAAGGTACCGATCGTTCGCTGAGGCTCCTTCACGGATACAGGCCAGCGACCCCGAACGTCGAGAGACGCCCCGGGTCAGGACAGATCTCCCCGGCCTAAGGGGTGATCCCGATTGGCTCCCGAACCCCGGGTTCACGCCGTGAAGTGCCAAAGGTCTTACGAGGAGGGGTACTGACCGGCGTTTTTGTCGGGTTTCCCCGGTGTGCTCTGCAACGATCAGAAACATGACGCCGACGCTTGTCGTGTGCCGATGGACCGAGGAGGTGAGCCGGATGCCCGGCGGTAATAGTCCGTACCCCCAATTTGCCAAGTATTCACCCGGCGCCACCTCTTCAGCCGATTCGCTGGCGGGACCGACCCCGTAACCTGCTGTTTCGACGGTGCGCTGACGATGTTCAGGGAGTGCGGTCATGACAACAGTGGAGATGATCCTGCGGCTGCTCGCCGGCGTCGGCCTCGGCGCGGCCATCGGCTTCGAGCGTCAATACCGCGCCAGGATGGCGGGCCTGCGCACCAACGCGCTCGTCGCCGCGGGCGCCACCCTCTTCGTGCTGCTGTCCGCGCACGGGTTCTCCGGCGGTGTCGCCGACCCGACCCGCGTCGCGGCACAGATCGTCTCCGGCATCGGCTTCCTCGGCGCGGGCGTGATCATCCGCGACGGGCTCAACGTGCGCGGACTCAACACCGCCGCCACGCTGTGGTGCGCGGCGGCCGTCGGCGCGCTCGCCGGCGCGGGCATGTACAGCACCGCCGCCGCGGGCACGATCGCGGTGGTCGGCGTCAATATCGCGCTGCGGGCCGTGGGCCGCAAGGTGGACAAGCAGCCGGAGGCCGGGCACGAGCAGCCCGCGTCCTACGCGTTCGCCGCCGTCACCAACGACGACAACGAGGCCCACGTGCGCGCGCTGCTCGTACAGGCCTTGACCCGCACCGACTTTCAGCTCGTCTCCATCTCCAGCGCCAACACCGGCACGCCGGGCCGGGTCGAGGTGCGCGCCGAACTGTTCGGCGACCAGCGTGACGACCGGCAGATGGAGTCCGCGGTCAGCAGGCTGAGCCTGGAACCGTCGGTGACCAGCGTCGGCTGGCACATCGCCACCACGGATGCGAAAGGCAGGCAGGCGTGACCACGCTGCGTACCTACCCGGTGGGCAGCGCGCTCGACCGTCCACGCAACCGGTTCGCCGACGTGGTCGTGTTCGTCGGCGCGGCCGTGCTGATCTGGCTGGTCGTGCGGGTCTCGGCCAGCGCGAACGTGCCGTTCGACGAGGCCGACGCGCCCGCCGCCGTGTCCACCGACCCGGCGCGGCTGCCCTACTACGCGGCCCGGTCCCTGCTGCGGATGTTCGCCGCGCTCGGGCTCTCGATCCTGTTCACCTTCGTCTACGCGACGGCGGCGGCCCGGCTGCGGCGAGCCCGCACGGTGCTGCTGCCGCTGCTCGACATCCTGCAGTCGGTGCCGATCCTCGGGTTCCTGTCGATCACCGTCGCCGGGTTCATCGCGCTGTTCCCCGGCTCGCAGCTCGGACTCGAAAGCGCCTCCGTCTTCGCGATTTTCACCTCGCAGGCGTGGAACATGGCGTTCGCCTTCTACCACAGCCTGGCCGCGCAGCCCCGCGAGCTGGACGAGGCGGCGCGCAACCTGAGACTGTCGCGCTGGCAACGGTTCTGGCGCGTCGACGTGCCGAGCGGCATGATCCCGCTGGTCTGGAACGGGATGATGAGCTTCGGCGGCGGCTGGTTCTTCCTGGTCGCGTCCGAGGCGATCAGCGTGAACAACCACTCCTACGCGCTGCCCGGCATCGGGTCCTACGTCGCGACGGCGACCGGCGACGGCGATCTCGGGAAGGTGTTCATCGCGATCGGCGTGATGATCGTCATGGTCGTCGGGGTGAACTTCTTGTTCTGGCGCCCGCTCACCGCGTGGGCCGAGCGGTTCCGGGTCGAGGACACCGAGGCGGCTGAGGCGCCGCGCAGCGTGATGCTGAACCTGTTGCGGCGCTCGCACATTCCGTTGCTGCTCGGCAAAACGCTCGGCCCGCTGGTCGCGCCGCTGGATCGGGTGATGAGCGTGTTCGGGCTCGCCGAGTACCCGCTGCACTCCTCGCCGGTCCGGCGTCGCGCGGGCGATCTGGTGTTCGGCGCGGTGGTGGTGGCCGCCGTCGGCTACGGCGGGTATCGCGTCCTCGACTACATCGAATCCACCGAGGGCTTCGGCGAAGTCGCGCACGCGTTCGGGCTCGGGTTCCTCACGCTGCTGCGGGTGGTGGTGCTGCTGGTCCTGGCCACGATCGTCTGGGTGCCGATCGGCGTGTGGATCGGGTTGAACCCCAGGGTGTCCCGGCTCGCGCAGCCGGTTGTGCAGGTGCTGGCCAGCTTTCCGGCCAACTTCCTGTTCCCGTTCGTGACCGCCGTGCTCGTCTGGAGCGGGGCGAGCCTGAACTGGGCGGGCGCCATCCTGATGGCGCTGGGCGCGCAGTGGTACATCCTGTTCAATGTCATCGCCGGGGCCAGCGCGGTGCCGACCGATCTGCGCGAGGCCGCGGCCAACCTGCGGCTGCCGCGAAAACTGTGGTGGCGCAGGCTGATTCTGCCCGCCATCTTTCCCAGCTATGTGACCGGCGGGATCACCGCGGCGGGCGGCGCGTGGAACGCGTCCATCGTGGCGGAGGTGGTGGACTACGGGTCCACCACCCTGGTGGCGGCCGGTCTCGGCGCCTACATCCACGAGGCCACCACCGTCGGTGACTCGCCGCGAATCCTCATCGGCGTGCTGGTGATGAGCGTCTACGTGGTCGGCATCAACCGGCTGTTCTGGCGGCGGCTCTACGCCCTGGCCGAGCGGCGGTACTCGCTGTGACGGCCCACCTCTCCATTCGTTCGACGGGAGTCCGATCATGACCACCATTGAGGCCAATCGCGAAGTGCTGCTGGACATCTCGGGCGTCGGCAAGCGATTCACCGGTGCCGCCGGCGACGAGCTGCGGGTGCTCGACGGCATCGATCTCCAGCTGCGCGGCGGCGAGATCGTCGCCCTGCTCGGCCGTTCCGGCTCCGGCAAGTCCACGCTGCTGCGCATCATCGCCGGGCTCATCGCGCCCTCCGACGGCGAGGTGACCTACCGCGGCACACCGCTCAACGGCAGCAATCCCGGTGCGGCGCTGGTGTTCCAGTCGTTCGCGCTCATGCCGTGGCTCACCGTGCAGGACAATGTCGAACTCGGGCTCGCCGCCCGCAACGTGGCGCCCGCCGAGCGACGGCGGCGCGCGCTCGACGCGATCGACCTGATCGGCCTGGACGGCTTCGAATCGGCTTATCCCAAGGAACTCTCGGGCGGCATGCGCCAGCGGGTCGGCTTCGCCCGCGCCCTGGTGCTCGAGCCGGACCTGCTGCTGATGGACGAGCCGTTCTCCGCGTTGGACGTGCTCACCGCGGAGAACCTGCGCACCGAGTTGGTGAACCTTTGGGCCACCGAAGGTTTCCCGACCAAGGCCATCTGCGTGGTCACGCACAATATCGAGGAGGCGGTGCAGCTCGCCGATCGAGTGCTGGTCCTCGGCGCGAATCCCGGTCGCATCATCGCGGAAGTCCCGGTGCGCCAACCGCGTCCGCGGAATCGGCGCGCGCCGTGGTTCGAGGCGCTGGTCGACGAGATCTACGGCCTGCTCACCGGCCGCGACACCGAACCCGCGGTGCCCGAGCCGGACAAGGCGACCCCGACCGCGCAGCCGCTGCCCGACGCCTCCGTCGGCGGCCTGGCCGGACTGGTCGAGCTCGTCTACGCCAAGGGCGGCCACGCCGACCTGCCCGACATCGCCGACGAACTCAACTTCGAGATCGATGACCTGCTGCCCCTGGTCGACGCGGCCGAGATGCTGGGCTTGAGCACCGTCGAGGACGGCGACGTCCTGCTCACCGACGTCGGCACCCGCTTCACCGCCGCGGACATCCAGGAGAGCAAGCGCATCTTCGCCGAACAGGTCAGGCACCGTGCACCGCTGGTCCGCACCATCTGCACGGGCCTCGCGGGCAGCACCGACGGCAGCCTGCGCGCCGGCTTCTTCCTCGACCTGCTGCGCCGCGGCTTCGGCCCGGAAGACGCTCGGCGGCAACTGGATATCGCGATCGACTGGGGGCGGTACGCCGAGTTGTACGACTACGACACCGATTCCGACAAGATCACCGCGGATCCGGCGGCCCAGGTGTTCGCGGGTGTGCGGGGGAAGTGGACGGCGTAGAAGTTTCGTGCGTTGACCCGAGGTGAGACCTCCAGTGCGACAGGCGGTCCCGCGTCGCGATGGTGTCAGGGTGGTCCGGGCCCAAGAGGCGCAGCCGGTCGGCGAGCAACCGCTGCTGTTCTTCGGCCGCGCCCGTGAGGTCGCCGCTGTCCGCCCGTCGCATGGCGTGATACTCCCGCGCGCGCAAGGTATCCGGGTGATCCGCACCGACCGCGGCGACGATCGGAGGAAGCCAGGTCGACCACAGGTCACGGTTGTCGGCGGCGCTGGCTGTCTCGTGGGACTCGAGGTGAGACAGTGCCGCTGCGCTGTCGCCGCATTCGAGGTAGTGGCGTGCGAGGGAGGTGCGGGCATACTCGGCCGCCTCGGCGCTGCCCTTGGTGGCGGCGATGATCGCTCGGTGCGCGTCCTCGACGCGCATGCCGTACCGGGCGCACTGCACCAGCAGCTCCGAAAGAAAAGCAGGGTGGGCTATGCCGAGCGCTTCGCGCGTGGTGCCGGGGTGACTACGAGTGACCAGCGCGCCCAGGCTCACTACGACGTTACGAAGTCGGTGCGGTCCCGTGTCGAACCCCAACGACTTCATCGCCGCGGTGAGCAGTCCGATAGGCAGCACGGGGCCCGCGCCCGCTGCGGCAAGCACCGCCAGCAAGGGGATCACCCGTCCGACAGCGCCGGTTCGGTCGATGTACAGCGCGGACCGGACGCGCTTGGCGACAACGTCATCGAGTCGCGTGCCATTTCCCACAGCGGGGGCGCCTAACCACGGAGAAACCTCGCTCTGCAGCCGAGCCGACAACCAGCCGCCGACCGCCGCAGGCCGAGTGTCTTCGGGCTCGTCCACGGGTTTATCCAGCCAACCCTTGTCCCAGTCCGTGTCGTCAGGCAAACGCCCCTTGCGCCTGGCTGGCAGGCGCTCGTAGCTCCCCGCTCCCGGCGCTCCCGGATCAACACGAGGGCCGCTCGCACCGAGCGGGCCGAGCGGAACGAGTTCACGCCGTTCGGCCCAGACGAGGGCGTCGATGTCGGCCTCCCTCGGCTCGGCCAGCTCGACGCGGTGCATGTGCGCGAGGGCGGGGTCGGTCTCTATGCCGGAACCGAGCCGGATGCCGGTGATCACCCGGACATAGCGCAGGTCGTCATCCCGGGTCAACGCGGAGACGGCCGCCACCAACAGTTCTCGGCTTCCCGTCGCCGGTTGGTCCAGCCCGTCGAGCACGAGGGTGATCCGGCCACCCGGCCGCGACACGGCGGCGAGTGGATACCGGACGTGGCGATCGAACGCGTCGAGTTCAGCTGTGTCGCCGCGACTTCGGGCGTCGCCCAAGGCCTCCGCGTATCCGGGAACCCGTTCGGACAACTGCGCGGACAACTCCTCTGCTACCGCTTCTATCGTGCTGCTCGTCGTGAGAAACACTGCGGCCGTCACGTATTCGGCGACGATGGACAACCCCTCGGCCACGCTGGGACGAACCAGCAACGCCATGAGCGTCGACTTGCCACAGCCCGCGGCGCCCACGACGGCCCGAAGACGGTGGCTTCCCGAGTCGATCACCTCCGCGAGGCTTTCGCGCATCGCGTCGGTCAGCAGCAGCCGACGGGTCAGCTGGTCGACGACGCCCGCGCCGGGACGACCGGTGAGCGCGTCCTTGCGCCGAGCGATGTTGGGCACCAACCACAGTCCGGCGTCGCCACCGGGACTCATCGTCACCGTGCCCGCGGTGAACGACAGATGCAGCGGCTGTTGCAGGACACAGCCGCGCGCGACGGGATCTACCAGATCGGACGGCAACAGATTCTCGCCGCGCCGAGGCAGCCCGGCCTCGAAGGTGGAAAGCATGGTGCGCGTGAAACATCCGGCGTGCGCGGGTCCGTCGCCCGCGGCGACCAGCAACTCCATCCGCCCAGACGAACGCGCGAGCGGCCCGGTCCACAGCCGGGCGGCGCCCCGCACACCCTGCTCGGTCTCGCAGGCGTCGACGAGGACGATCAGCCCGTCCAGCGCGGACGTGTTGAGCCGCTCGCGGATTCCCTGCGTCAGGTGAAAGGCGTTGTCCGAGCGCGGCGGCGATGGCGAGTCGTGCGCCATCAAGTAGAAGTCACCCGAATTTGTCGCCATCCCATGGCCGATGAACGCCACGAGCAGGGTCGCCGCGCGCTGCGACGCCCGCTCGAAGGCCACGTCCACCGCCGAAACCAGCTGCGCGGCGGTCGGATCGAGCACCGGGCCGTCGGCCTCCGTCGCCGCCTCCCAGCCGCCGGCCTCCCGCAGGCCCGCGTACAACCCGCCCGCCAGGGAATCGGTGAACCCCAACTCCCCCAACGCCGCACACTCGGACCCCACCACCAGCGCCAGCCGTCCTCCCATGCAAGGACGATACCCGCGCGCCTACTTGACGAGGTGGGCTCGCCAGTGGGCGAGGGTCTTCTGGGTGCGGATGGTGGCGGCGTGGGTGGGGCCCAGTGCGCGGAGTTCGGCGACCAGGAGGACCTCCAGGTCCGAGATGGCTTTGGGGAGGTCGCCGTTCTGGGCCTGACGGGCGGCCAGGTCGTTGCGGGTGGCGAAGGTGTCGGGGTGATCGGGGCCGAGGACGCGCAGCCGGTCGGCCAGCAGCTGTTCGAGTTCGGCGATGGCACCGGGCAGGTGGCCGTTGTCGGCCCGGTAGTCGGCGAGCGTGGCTCGCGTGGTGAGGGTGTCGGGGTGATCGGGGCCGAGGACGCGCAGCCGGTCGGCGAGCAGGTGGGTGAACTCGGTGGCCGCGCCCGCGAGGTCGCCGCTGCGCGCGCGGAAGGCGGCGAGGCTGTTGCGGGCCGCGAGGGTGGCCGCGTGGTCGGGGCCGTAGATACGCAGGCAGTCGGCCAGCAGCTGCTCGAATTCGGTTCGCGCGCCGGTGAAGTCGCCGTTCTGCCCGCGCCAGTAGGCGAGGCTGTTGCGGGTGCGCAGGGTCTGCGGATGGTCGGGGCCGAGCACCCGGATGCGGTCGAGGCGGAGCTGCTCGAAATCGGCGATGGCGCCGGGGAGGTCGCCGAGGTCGGCCCGGTTGGACGCCAGATCGTTTCGGGTGCGCAACGTGTCGGGCGCATCGGGGCCGAGCAGGCGACGCTGATCGGCGAACAGCCGCTTGTATTCGGCTCGGGCGCCGACGTAGTCGCCGCACCGGGCCCGGTAACTGGCCAGATTCAGGCGGGTGCCAAGGGTTTTCGGGTGGTCGGGCCCGAGCACGCGCAGCCGGTCGGCCAGCAGCAGCTCGAACGCCGCGATGGCGCCGACCAGGTCGCCGCTCTCCCCGCGGTGATAGGCCTCGCGGCTGCGGGTGGTCAGCGTGGCGGGGTGGTCGGGCCCGAGCGTCTCGACGAACGCGGGCACCCAGGCCGCCCAGAGATCGCGGTTGTCGGCCGCCCGCGCGGTCTGCAGCAGCTCCAGGAAGTGCAGCGCGCTGGCGGAATCCCGGTAGGCGAGGCAGTGGCGCACCGCCGAGCCGCGCGCGTAGTCGGCGGCCCGGTCGTCGTCGGGGCTCTGCTTGATGGCGGTCACGATGGCCCGGTGCGCGTCCTCGACGTCGACGCCGAGTTGGGCGCACTCGGCCCGCAGTCCGGGCAGCAGCGCCCCGTGCGTCACGCCCAGCGACTCACGCGACGTGCCGGGCCTGCTTCGGGTGACCAGCGCGCCCAAAGCCACCGTCATGTCCCGGATCCGGGCGATGTGCAGGTCGAAACCGCGCGCCGTCAACGCCGCGTCCAGCAGCTCGATCGGCAGCACCGGCCCCACGCCCGCGGCCACCAGAATGCTCAGGAAAGTGCCTGTCGCACCGGCGGTTTCGGGGTACATGCCGCGCTGTGCGGCGTCGACGCGCAGCGCCACGATCCGGTCGAGCCCGATGCCGGCGGCGACGGCCCCGTCGGTGATGCTCGAGGCCACCTCTAGCAGCATCCTGGCCAGCAGCCAGCCGCCCGAGGCGACGTGTGATCCGTTGACGTCGGTGGGCGTTTGCGCCAGCAACGACTGGATCCACCGCACCCAGTCCGCCGGATCGGCGGGCGCGCCCGAGCCGCGCGCGGACCCGACGACGGTGGCGATGTCGTCGGCGGCGGGCTCGCCGACCTCGATCCGGTACATGTGCGCCAGCGCCGGATCGTCCTCGACGCCCGTGCCGTCGCGGATGCCGATGATGACCCGGACGTGCCGCAGGTCGTGGCGGCGGGTCAGGTCCGCGATGGCCGCGATCAGCAGCCGGCGCGTGCCCTCCTGCGGCTGGTTCAATCCGTCGAGCACCAGCGTCACGCGGCGACCGGCCGTGGACAACCGGGCCAGCGGATGCCGCACGGTCAGGTCGAAGATGTCGAACTCGTCCCTGGCGCGGTGCGCGTGCACGGCCTTCGCCGCCTCGGCGAAACCGGGCAGGCGGGCGCTCAGCTGCGCGGCCAGCTCGGCCGCGACCGCCTCGATCGAGCTGGCGGCGGTGAGAAACACTGCGGCGGTGATGTATTCGGGCGTCACCGCGAGGCCCTCCACCAGGCTCGGGCGGATCAGCATGGCGAGCAGCGTGGACTTGCCCGCGCCGGTCGGCCCGATCACCACGCGCAGTCGATTGCTGCCCGCGTCCACGATGGCGTCGAGGTGCTCGCGGACATCGGGGGTCACCAGCAGCCCTCTGGTGAGCTGATCGACGAAACCCGCTGCGGAGCGCCCACTTACGGCGTCGCGGTGCCGCGCGGTGTTGGGCACCAGCCACAGGCCGAGGTCGGCGCCGTGCGCTCCCGACACCGAGCCGGAGGTGAACGAAAGATACTGCGGCTGTTGATGAACGCACTCGCCGGCGATCGGGTCGACCAGGTCGCCGGGCAGCAGGTTCTCCCCGCGCAGCGGCAGGCCGACGGCGAAGGTCATCAGCATGGTCCTGGTGAAGCAGCCGGAGAACGCGGGCCCGTCCCCGGCCGCGACCAGCATCTCCATCCGGCCCGCCGACTGCGCGAGCAGATCGGTCCACCGGCGCGCCGCGCCGATCACGCCCTGCCCGGTCTCGCAGGCGTCGACCAGCACGACCAGACCGTCGACGGCCGACTGGTCCAGCCGCTCTCTGATCTCCTGGGTGAGGTGAAAGGCGTTGTGCGAGTTGGGCGCCGCCGGTGAGTCGTGGCCGAGCAGATAGAAGTCCTCGGCGTTGGTCGCCACGCCGTGCCCGATGAACGCGAGCAGCAGCGTCGCCTGCCGCTCGCCCGCCGCCGCGAACGCCGCGTCGACCGCCGTGACCAGCTGCGCCGCAGTCGGATTCAAGACCGGCCCGTCGTCTTCGGTCGCGGACCGCCAGCCCCCGGCCTCGGTGAGACTCCCGTACAACCCCGTCGCGAGTTCGCCGGTGAACCCCAGTTCCCCCAGCGCCGCACACTCGGACCCGACAACCAAAGCGAGTCGTCCTCCCATGCAAGCAACATACCCGCGTGCTATTCGAGCAGTTCACACACCCGCGACCTAGTCGCCGGCGCGGTATCGGGGATCGTCCGACCCGCGCCGACACCGTTTCGATACCCGAAAGGTGCTGCCCGAGACGTAGTGTGGCGGGTCCGGGTGTGGAGTGGGAGGATCGGTGCGATGAGCGACCCCGTGGTCGGTTTGACGGGTACGCTCACCTCGCCTATCCGAGGCGCGGGGCTGCTCGGGGAGGTCCGGGTGGCGATTCGAGGGGGGACGGAGCTGTACATCGCGCGCGCCGCCGAGGCGATTCCCGCAGGAGCGACCGTCTTGGTCATCGACGTCGCCCCGGGGCGCATCGTCGATGTGGTGCCCTGGATACCGCTGACGCCGGATCCGGCCGACATCATCTGAAAGAGTAAGGGAGACAACCGTGCTGGGCTACCACGTACCCGACCCGGACGAGGCGATGCTGATCAGCGGCGCCAAGAGCAAGGACAACGCGCCGTTCAAGGTGGTGATCGGCCGCGGCAGCTGGGTGGTTCCGCTGTTCCGCAAGGTCCGCTACCTCTCGCTGGCCATGTTCGAGGCCGAGATCAAGGAGCGCTGCGTCACCAAGCAGGCGATCCAGCTCGAGGTCCGCGCGGTGATCGCGTTCAAGGTCGCCAACGACACCACCTCGATCGTCAATGCGGCGCAACGCTTCCTGTCCGAGCAGGAGCGGGAGATGTCGGTGCTCACCGGCCGCATCTTCTCCGGTCACCTGCGCTCGATCGTCGGCTCGATGACGGTCGAGGAGATCATCCGGGAGCGCCAGAAGCTGGCCGACGAGGTGCTCGTCGCCTCGAAGGTCGAGATGGGCAATATCGGGCTCTGGGTGGATTCCTTCCAGATCCAGTCCATCGACGACGGCAACCTCGGCTACATCCAGGCGCTCGCCGCGCCGCACAACGCCTCCGTCCAGCGCGACGCGCAGATCGCGCAGTCGCAGGCCGCACAGCTGGCCGCCCAGGCCGAGCAGGAGTCGCTGCGCAGGCAGGCGGAGTATCAGCGCGAGACCGCGATCCTGCGCGCGCAGTACCAGCGCGACATCGACAAGGCGAATGCCGAAGCGGCACAGGCGGGTCCGCTCGCCGAGGCGATGGCGATGCAGGAAGTGCTGGAGGCGAAGGCCATTCAGGCCCGCAAAGAGGCCGAGCTGCGCGAGCAGCAGTTGCAGACCGAGGTGGTGAAACCCGCTCAGGCCGAAGCGGATCGGGTGCGCATCCTGGCCGAGGCGGAGGCCGACCGCACCAGGATCCAGGCCGCCGCGGCCGCGTCCAACAATCGGATCGCGTTGGACCAGTTGTTGATCGAACAACTTCCGGAAATCGTCAAGCAGGCCTCGAACGGACTGGCGAACGCCAATCTGACCGTGCTCAACGGGCCCGACGGCGTGAGCGAACTGGTGAACGGAATGGTCGGTCAGGGACTCACGGTTTTCAATTCACTGCAAAAGGCGCTTTCGTCCAACGACAGCGATAACGCGGGCTAAGGTGGCCGGGTAGCGACGGCGAGGAGCGGGTGTTGGTGTCCATCGGGAAATTGGTGTCGTTCGACAGCTCTCGGGGATTCGGTTTCATTCGACCGGAAGACGGCGGGCCGGACGTATTCGTGCACGTCAACGACATCGGTCTGGATGAAGACGAGTTGCGGCAGGGCCGGGTGTTCGAATTCGACATGACGGAAGGCGACCGCGGCCCCAAGGCGGTCAATCTCAGCGTGGCCGGTGGCCAGCCGAGCCCGCCCCCGCCGCACAAGACCAAACACCGGTCCGGCTCGGGACAGCTCAACGCCGCCGAACACAAACGCCTGATCACCGAGCTGTTGCTCGACGCGAGCCCCGCGCTCACCGCGGGCGAGATCCTCACCATCCGCGACCGCCTCACGGTCTTCGCCGAACAACACGGCTGGTTAGACGCTTGATCCGCCTCTCCGGGACTTCAAGCCAGACTCAGGTACCGCGAGAACCGCGTCGGCGACCGGCGGTGTGATTGCTCGTCCAGTTAGCCCGTCCCCGGCGAGTTACCCATGTGCACCCGAAATCAGTGGCGTGGAGCGCACCGGTCCAGGCGGGAGCACGGTCCGGCCAGGGGGGACACGTCGCTGCGGCTGCCGGCCTTCGCCAGAGTGTCGGACGCGGCGCATACGATCATCGGCGAGTACCGATGAGTTTGCTGTGGTCATGCCGTCGGTACAGGTGAGAACCTAATCCGAGGAGGATCGCTTTGGACCTACCGGTGATGCCGCCTGTGAAACCGATGCTGGCCAAGACCGCGCCCAAGGTGCCGCACGAGGGCGGGCTCAGCTACGAGCCGAAGTGGGACGGGTTCCGCTGCATCGTGTTCCGCGACGGCGACGAGGTCGAGCTCGGCTCCCGCAACGACCGCCCGTTGACCAGGTACTTCCCCGAGGTCGCGGAGTTGCTGAAGCAGGCGCTGCCGCAGCGGTGCGTGGTCGACGGCGAGATCGTGGTGGTCACCGAGGCCGGCCTCGACTTCGACACGCTGCAGAACCGCCTGCACCCGGCCGCCTCGCGGGTCAACAAGCTGGCGGTCGAGACGCCGGCCAGCTTCGTCGCCTTCGACCTGCTCGCCCTGGACGACAAGGACCTCACCGAGGAACCGTTCGCCGAGCGCAGGCGGCTGCTCGAGACCATCCTGGACACCGAGCTCGCGCGGGTCCACCTCACCCCGATCACCCAGGACCCGGAGGTCGCCGAGGACTGGTTCACCCGGTTCGAGGGCGCCGGCTTCGACGGCGTCATGGTCAAGGCCGACGACCTGCCGTATCTCCAGGACAAGCGGGTGATGCTCAAGGTCAAGCACGAACGCACCGCCGACTGCGTGGTCGCCGGGTTCCGCTGGCACAAGGACGGCGCGGGCATCGGCTCGCTGCTGCTCGGGCTCTTCGACGACGAGGGCAGCCTGCATCACGTCGGCGTCGCGAGCAGCTTCACCGCCGCCCGGCGCAGGGAACTGGTCGACGAACTCGCGCCGCTGCGCGAGAACGCGCTGGAGAACCATCCGTGGCGCGAATGGGCCGACGCCGCCGCGCAGGCCAGGGCCGACGGCAAGATGCCAGGCGGGGTGAGCCGCTGGACCGGCGGCAAAGACCTCTCGTGGGAGGCGTTGCGCACCGAGCTGGTCGCGGAGGTCCGCTACGAGCACGTGCAGTCCGGGCGGCTGCGGCACGGCGGCCGGCTGGTCCGCTTCCGCCCCGACCGCACGCCGGAATCGTGTACCTACGCTCAACTCGACGAGGCGCCGCCCGCGGAATTGAGCGCGATCTTCAGCGAGGCGAAGTGAGCTCATCGGTCGATATCGAGGCGGCGGGCCGCACCGTCACCATCAGCAATCCCGACAAGGTGTATTTCACCAAGCGCGGCGAGACGAAACTCGATCTCGTGCATTACTACCAGGCGGTCGCCGAACCGTTCCTGAATGTGGTGGGCGGTCGCCCGCTGCTGCTGGAGCGTTATCCCGACGGCGCGTCGGGAAAGTCGTGGTTTCAGAAGCGGGTGCCGAAATCCGCGCCGGACTGGCTGCACACCGTCGAGGTGTCCACGCCCAACGGCACCACCGCCGACGCGCTCGTCGCGCACGATCTCGCGCACATCCTGTGGGCAGTCAACCAGGGCTGCTTGGGTTTTCACGTGTGGCCCAACCGCGCGGACAACCTGAAGATCGCCGACGAGTTGCGCATCGACCTCGATCCCTCCCCCGGCATCTCCTTCGACGACCTGAAGCACGCGGCCGTGCTCACGCGAGAGTTGTTCGAGGAGTTGGGCATCGAGTCGCGGATCAAGACCTCGGGGTCTCGCGGGTTGCACATCTACGTTGCGCTGCAACCGAATTGGGATGGTTACCAGGTGCGCGCGGCGTCGGTCGCGCTGGCGCGGGAGCTGGAGCGCCGCCACCCCGACCAGATCACCGCGCACTGGTGGAAGGAGGAGCGCGGCAACCGCGTGTTCGTCGACTTCAACCAGAATGCCCCGCACAAAACGGTTTTCGGGGCGTGGTGCGTGCGCCCGAAGGTCGGCGCGCAGGTGTCGACCCCGATCGCCTGGTCCGAACTGGACTCGGTGGTACCCGACGAGCTGACCATCGCCACCGTGCCCGACCGGCTGGC
The DNA here is from genome assembly GCF_000308715.1 of Nocardia tenerifensis NBRC 101015. Lineage (GTDB taxonomy): Bacteria > Actinomycetota > Actinomycetes > Mycobacteriales > Mycobacteriaceae > Nocardia > Nocardia tenerifensis. The sequence continues at coordinate 49,901 of NZ_BAGH01000190.1, read as the reverse complement.
CGAGCTGGGTGACCCGTGGGCCGACCGCGCGCCGCAGTCGATCGCCCCGCTGCTGGAGATGTCGGAGCGCGACCTGGCGTCGGGACTCATGGACGCGCCGTGGCCGCCGCAGTATCCGAAGATGCCGAACGAACCGCCGCGCGTGCAGCCGAGCCGGGCAAAGAAAGAGGAGTAGCGACCGCTACTCGGTCCACAGCACCGGCTACTCGGTCCACAGCACCCACGTGCCGCTGCGGCCCGCGCTCTCGCACACCAGCGCGCGGCCGTCCGCGGTGCGGCCCGTCTTCGCCGTGGTGCTATCGCATTTCGCGCCGGGCTGCTGAACCGTCGTGGACACCGTGTACGGCCCCGCCCACTGATAGTTGCCGCTCGAGCTGAGCAGGCAGATGAGCGTTCCGCCGTCGGTGGCGCTGCCGATCTGCCCCACCTGCCCGTCGGTACATGACGCACCCTTCTTCAGATTGCTCTGGTTCGTCGTGGACGGGCTCGCCGTCGTGGGCACGACCGGCGGCGGCGCGACGCTCGTCGTCGCCGCGGTCTTACCCACCCGAGTCCACGAGTCTGGCAGCATGTCGCCCGACAGCAGCACCAAGCCCGCGACCGCCGTCACCTCCGCGACCCCGATCAGCAGCGCGAACATCGCCATCACCCGCCCGCGCGGATGCGAGAACGCGATGAAGCCGAAAACGATGGCCACCGGGAACAATCCGATCAGCGCCGCCACCAGCGCGACGATCGCGTACGGATTCACGATGGGCGGAATCTCCACCCGCAGCCGGCCCGTCCGGCGCCTGCTCGGCGCGGGCTCCTGCCACCGTTCCTCGGGCTCCGGCTCGATCCACTGTTCCTCGTCACCCGCCGCCGGCCATCGATCGTCCGGCTGCGCCGAAGGCCAACGTTCATTCTCACGGCGTTGCGCCCGTGCCATGCCAGGTCCCTCTCCACACCAAACCACCGTGCAGGAACCTCGGACTGCCCGGACCCGCCCCGATTTCCCGACCCACAATAGGGCTCCGGCGACGCGCCATCATCTGAAACGTCCAATTACTAGCTGTTTTCCCCGTCGCGGGTCCATGCTGATCGGAGAGTGTCACTGATCTTGCGCTGACTCCCAGGAGGATCCATGCTCGGTAGCACCAACCCCGGTGACCACGACAATCGCCCGTGGCACGCCCAGGCCGGCGATCTGCTCGGCGACAATTACAACGTTCCCGGCCTGGTGCTGTGCGCGCTCGGCGTCGCCGCGCTCGCCTGCACCCTCACCGCCGCCGCGTACGGCGACGCCACCTGGACGCAGACCGGTGCGATCGCGACGGCCGCGCTGTGGATCCTCGGCATCGGCGCGCTGATCGTCGAGCACCGGCGCGAGGAAGTGATCGAGCGCAAGTACGGCAGGCCCGGCCACGCGCCGGGCAACCCGCGGCCGGTTCGTTACAGCGCGGGCGGCGTCGTCGCCCCTGGTGACGCCGCACCGGAGACGCTCGGCTGAGGGTCGGGGCCGCCGCGCGCTCAGCGCCGGCGGTCCACCTTCGGCAGCGACTCGGTGACCAGTGTCATCAGCATGTCGGCGAGCAGTTCGTGCACCTGCGGGCGGGTGAGCGTGCCGCGGGTGATCCATTCCCGCCCCGCCACTTTCACCAATCCGCCGTAGGCCCGCACCATCGCGCGCAAGACCGCACTGCGTGCCGAATCGGCGAGGCCGATCATCAGCAGCAGCCGCTCAGCGGCCGCGTCGTCGGCCTGGTCGAGGATCTGCTGCACCTCGGGGTCGTCGCCGACGCCCTCGTGACTGGTCACCTTCACCCAGGTGCTGCCGTGCTCGGCGATCGTGTCCAGCAGCCAGTGCACACTCGCGTCGACGCGCTCGCGCTCGGTGCCGGTGGGCACGATCATGTCGTCGAGCTTGGGCAGCGTCACCATCCGGCGCACGACCGCCAGGTACAGGTCGCGCTTGTTGCCGAAGTAGTGGTTGATCAGACCGCGGGCCACGCCGGCGCGCTGGGCCAGCTCTGCGGTCGAGACGGCCGCGTACGGCCGCTCGCCGAACATGTCGATCGCGCACGCCAGAATCTGGGCCCGGCGTTCGTCGGGCTCCAGCCGGCGACGGCGCGGTTGCGCGGCGTCGCCCGCGATCTCACTCGTCGTATCAGAGAGACCGGGCAATGAGATCCTTCATCACCTCGTTGCTGCCCGCGAGGATGCGCATGACGCGGGCGCCGGTGTAGAGCTGCGAAATCGGATACTCCGTCATATAGCCGTAGCCGCCGAACAATTGCAGGCAGCGGTCCACCACGATACCCAGCTGATCGGTGAGCCAGTACTTCGACATGGCCGCGGTGGGAATGTCGAGCTCGCCGCGCAGGTGCTTGACGATGCAGTCGTCGAGGAACGTGCGGCTCACCTTGGCGATGGTCGCGCACTCGGCGAGCTCGAACTTCGTGTTCTGCATCGCGAACAGCGGCTTGCCGAAGGCCTCGCGGCCCTTGGTGTAGTCGATGGTCAATCGCACGGCCTGTTCCATCATCGCGACCGCGATGACGCCGGTGACCAGCCGCTCCTGGGCCAGCATCTGCATCATCTGATAGAAGCCGAGGCCCTCCTGCTCGCCGAGCAGGTTCGCGACGGGCACCCGCAGGCCGTCGAAGAACAGCTCGGCGGTGTCCTGAGCCTTGCCGCCGATCTTGTTCAGGATGCGGCCGCGCTTGAAGCCGGGGGTGTCGTCGGAGACCTCGGCGAAGATCAGCGAGACGCCGGCCGCGCCCTTGGTCGGGTCGGTCTTGGCGGCGATGACGATGCCGTCGCAGAGCCAGCCGTTGGTGATGAAGATCTTCGAGCCGGTGATGACGTACTCGTCGCCCTCGCGGACCGCGCGGGTCTTGATGTTCTGCAGATCCGAGCCGGTGCCCGGCTCGGTCATGGCGATCGAGAGCACCATCTCACCGCTGGCCGCCCTGGGCAGCACGCGCTGCTTGAGCTCGGCGGAGCCGAACTCCTTCAGGTACGGCGCGATGATGGAGCTGTGCACCGGCATGCCCATCGCACCGTCGCCGGCCCGGGACTGCTCCTCGATGATCGCCGCCTCGTGCGCGAATGTCCCGCCGCCCCCGCCGAATTCGGTGGGAATGGCCGTGCACAGCAGGCCGAGCTCGCCCGCCCGGTTGTACAGCGCGCGGTCGGGGTGGCCCTGCGCGACGAACTTCTCCTCGTGCGGCACGACCTCCTTGTCGAAGAACGTCTTCGCCAGGTCGCGTACCGCCTCGACCTCGTCGTCACTCCATGCGGGGCGTGCCATCGTCGGATCCTTTGCTCGAAGCCCTCACCGGCGGTCATGCGGGCCTCCGGTTCCTGGCATCAGATTCTCGCACTATTGGCAACGTGTCAACAACATCGGCACACGGCGAGTCGATACCGCGTGGCGATGCTGAAAAAGCGGACTAGCGCGCCTGATTGACGGCGGCCAGCGAGGTGAAGATCGGCGTCTCCGGATCGGCCGATATGCCCTGCCTGCGCAGGAAACCGTCGATCAGGCCCCAGACGAATTCGGTTGCCTGGTCGATGAACTCGGCGGTCCGGTCCGGGTGCGGCAGCGCCGCGTCGGCCAGCCACAGGTCGGTGATGGCCACGACGACCCCGACCACGGCGCGCGACAGGTAGTCGATGCCCGCGGTGTCGATCGGGATGGACTCGGCGATCTCGCGCGCCTGCCCGGCGAAGCGGTCCGCGGCCGCGCGGCCGAGATCGAACTGCAGCACCGCGTCGTCGGAGCGCTGGGTCACCTGCGCCTGGCCCAGGAAGCGAAAAACGTTGGGATGCCGCACAATACTGTCGGCGTATCCGGTGAGCACCCGGCGCAGCGCGGTGCGCGGCGGTTGCAGCATGAGCGTCAGGTCGTTGCCCGTGGCGGCCGCCGCGGCCTTGGCCATCCGGTCGGCGATCTCGGTGTAGAGATCGGCCTTGTCGGCGAACTGCCGGTAGAGGCGGGGCTTGGTGATGCCGGCCTCGCGGGCGATGTCGTCCATGCTCGGCCGCGGCCCGTCGCGGTCGATCACCCGGATCGCGGCGTCGACGATCTCCGCACGGGAGGTCGTCGAACGGACGCGGGGGCGTGGCACGTCGGCAGCATACACGTACCGGCGGTACGGATTTCCGCCGTGCTGGAACCTCACAGTGGCACGAGGCAATAACCGTGAGGTACGCCATAGTCTGCGACTATCTCTCCCGCAGGCGAGAATTTCTTCGTACTGTCGGTATCGGAAAACGTACTGCCGGTACGGGCAGGCTCGGGCGATGCGCACCGTCGCGGGCCGAGCGCCCGGCCCGCCCGCGTGACCGTCCGGCAGCCCGCACCCGAACGAGGCAACGACATGACCAACCAGCTCGACACCGACACGCCCCGCCCGGATCGGCAGTGGACGGTGGCCGCCGACGGCGCCGACCTCGCCGTCTTCGAATGGGGCGACCCGGCCGCGACACCCCTCGTCCTCGTGCACGGCCTCACCGACACCCATCGCGTGTGGGCCACCGTCGCCGCCCTGCTGACCGACGGCTTCCGCGTGATCGCCTACGACGTGCGCGGCCACGGGCGTTCGGGCTCGCCCGCGCTGCTCGCGCAGTTCCGGCTCGACCGGCTCGCCGACGACTTCTACGCGGTGATCGACGCGGCGAGCCCGAAGCAGCCGGTGCACACCTGCGGACACGGCTGGGGCGCGGTGCAGCTGTGGGAGGCGGTGTGCGATTCGAGGGCGAACACCCGAATCGCCTCGTTCACCGCGATTTCCGGGCCCAACCTCGACCACCTCGGCCTGTGGCTGCGGGCCGTCGCGCCGCACGTGCGGCTGCGGGCCGGCGATCTCGGCTGGTGGTTGAGCGGCGTGCGGTGGACGTGGAGCCCGCTGCCGGTGGCGCGCAGGCTCTATCCGCCGCGGGTGCGCACCCTGCTGGTCGAGCGGCTCGGCGGGCTCTCGCCCGTCCCGGCCAGGATCGCGCGCACGTGGCGCACGGATCTGGTCGCGGGCGGCCGGATCGCGCAGGCCAATCTGCTGCATCATCTGCGGCGGCCGCGGGTGCGCCGGACCGCGGTGCCGGTGCAGTTGCTCGTGGACAGCACCGATCCGTTCGTGCCCGCCGCGCTCTACGACACCTCCACGCGCTGGGTGGACCGGCTGTGGCGCTGCGCGGTCCCCGCCGATCACTGGCTGCCGGTCACCGAGCCGCTGCTGGTCGCCGAGGCGATCGCGAACTTCGTCGACGACATGCGGGCCGATCACGCCTCGATCACCCCGCGCAGCAGCTGAGGGAGTTCCCCTCGCGCGGAACAGGACTGGGGCGAACGTCCGGCGATCATCAAGGGGAGGTGATACTTTCGCCCCATGATGGGACCGGCTGGTCGGAGGCCTCCTAGCCTCAGCAACGCCGGATGGCTGCACCAGCCGCTCGCACCGGTCGGGCCGATGCGGCCGTACCCGGACGGACGGGTGCCGCCGCAACCGCTCGGCCGGTGGAAACCCCGGGGCGGCAACCGAAATCGGCTCTGGCTGCTCGGCCTCGGCGCGGGCGTGTCGGCGCTCGTGCTCGTCGCCGCGCTGAACGTCTCCGACAAGCCCGGCGCCGAGCCGGCGCCCGACCTGCGCGGCTACCACTACGTCGACAACCTCTGCGCGATCACCGACACCGCACCGTACGCCCGCGCCGGATTCGCCTTGGCCCCATCGACTTCCGCGACGCTGAAGTACCCGCTGCACCAGACCCGGCTGCACCCCGCGCTCGACTCGATGACCTGCACGATCCGGCTGGCCCCGCCCGGATCGAGCGGCCGGTCCGACGACACCACCCTCATGGTGGCCGCGGCGGTGCACAAGCGGGCCGATCCCGGCCCCGAGTTCACCGCCCGGTTCGAGACCTGGACGCAGGCCGAGCTCGCCGCCGACGACGTCGTCACGAAGATCTCCGGCCTCGGTGACGAGGCGTATGTGGTTCGCCGGGAGAGCGCGCACGCGCCGCGCGCCGGCGTCACCCTCGCCGCCAGGGACGGGTGGACCACCTTCGAGATCAGTTGGCTGCACCCGCCCTCGGTGATCACGACCGCCGAGCTGAAGGTGCCCGAGGTGATCGATCTGCTGCGGCAGACGGCCACCACCACGATGGCGCTGCTGCGCGCGTGAGGCGACCGGCCGGTGGTCGGATCTCGGAGTTTGCGACAATAGCCGGGTCGATTTCCCAGCTCACCGAAGGACACCTGTACCACCGATGGCCGAAAGCATGATCGATCCGGACGAACTCGCGACCTGTCTGCGGGTACTGGACCAGGCCGGACGGCTGGAGAAGGACCACCCCGACTCCGTGGCGGTGCAGCGCGCGGTGGGCCACATGTTCAAGAAGCTCAAGCAGCGGCGCCGGGTCGAGGCCAGGACGGCCGTCGCCCAGGCCGACCGCGAGGTCATCGCCGCGACGGCCACCGGATCGCCGCAGCGGATCGACGACGAGACCGCGGGCATCCCGCTCGCCTCGAACGCGCGCGGCGCGACAGCGGGCACGCTCATCCGCCCGCGCCCGTGCTACATCTGCAAGCAGCAGTACACGCAGGTCGACGCGTTCTATCACCAGCTGTGCCCGGCGTGCGCGGCGAGCAGCCACGCGAAACGAGACGCCCGTACCGATCTGACCGGACGCCGCGCGCTGCTCACCGGCGGGCGCGCCAAGATCGGCATGTACATCGCGCTGCGCCTGCTGCGCGACGGCGCGCACACCACCATCACCACGCGGTTCCCGAACGACGCGATCCGCCGCTTCGCCGCCATGGACGACAGCGCGCAGTGGCTGCATCGGCTGCGCGTGGTCGGCATCGATCTGCGCGACCCGGCCCAGGTGGTCGCCCTCGCCGACGATGTCGCGGCGCAGGGCCCGCTCGACATCCTGATCAACAATGCCGCGCAGACCGTCCGCCGCTCCCCCGGCGCCTACAGCGCGCTGGTCGACGCCGAGTCCGGCCCGCTGCCCGCCGGCGCGCTGCCCGACGTGGTGACCTTCGGCAAGACGATGCAGGCGCACCCCACCGCGCTCACCGCGTCGCTCACCCCGACGCTCACGGCGGCCGACGTCGCCGAGCTCGCGTTGGTCGCGGGATCGGCCACGCCCGAACGCATCTCGCGCGGCGTCGCGATCGACGCGGGCGGTCTGGTGCCGGATCTCGCGCACACCAACAGCTGGGTGCAGACCGTCGCCGAGGTCGACCCGACCGAGCTGCTCGAGGTGCAGCTGTGCAACTCGGTCGCGCCGTTCATCCTGGTCTCCCGGCTGCGCCCGGCCATGGCCGCGGCCTCGGCGCGGCGCAAGTACATCGTCAACGTCTCGGCGATGGAGGGCCAGTTCTCCCGCGCCTACAAGGGACCCGGCCACCCGCACACCAACATGGCCAAGGCGGCGCTGAACATGCTCACCCGCACCAGCGCGGGCGAGATGCTCGAAGCCGACGGCATTCTCATGACCGCCGTCGACACCGGGTGGATCACCGACGAGCGTCCGCACTACACGAAGATCCGCCTCGCCGACGAAGGCTTCCACGCGCCCCTCGACCTGGTCGACGGCGCGGCGCGCGTCTACGACCCGATCGTCCAGGGCGAGCAGGGCGTCGACCTCTACGGCTGCTTCCTCAAGGACTACCGGCCTTCCCCCTGGTGATCCGGCGCTCGCCGCCGCACCCCGCGCGCCGAGGCTACGCTGGGAGGATGCTGTATCGGCTGCTGGCCGACGCCACCGCCGCGGCGCATTTCGTGTTCGTGGCGTACGTGGTGGTCGGCGGGTTCCTGGCGTGGCGGTGGCCGCGCAGTATCTGGCTGCACGTGCTCGCGTTCGGGTGGGGGTTCAGCACCGTGCTGGTCGGGATCGATTGCCCGCTCACGCATTTGGAGAATTGGGCGCGACATCGGGCGGGGCAGGCGGGGTTGCCGTCGAGCGGGTTCATCGATCACTACATCACGGGGGTGCTGTATCCGGATAGCGCGCTCGGGTTGGTCAGGGCGCTCGTCGCGGTGGGAGTCGCGGCGTCCTGGGTCGGGTATGTGTGGCTGCGTAGGCGGGCGGCTGGTTCGGCCACCCGCCTACAGGCATCCCACTAGTTCTCTGAATTTGACTGCCAGAGCGAAGCTTTCACGCTGGTGAGCGGACGAGATGCTGCGTGATGGCAGCGGCCAGTTCGGCCGGGCGTTCGTCGAGATAGAAGTGACCGCCGGGGAACGTCGTACGGTCGAAAGTGCCCTTGGTGAAGTCGCGCCAGTCGTCGGCCTGCTCCGAGGTCATCGTGGGGTCGTCGGTGCTGACGAAGGCGGCGATGTCGGCGGCGAGCGGGTCGCCCGGCGTGTATCGATACGTCTCGACGGCCTGGTAGTCGCCGCGTACCCCCGGCAGCACCAATTCCGCGAGACTCGGTTCGGCACGCAGCATCTGGATGGGCCCCCGGTCCGCGGCCAGGCGCTCGAGTTCGGCGATGAGGTCCTCGTCGGTCCCCAGGTGCACCCGCTGGGTCTCCACGAAAGTCGGTGCGGGACGGCCGGAGACGAGCAGCGTTCGTATCGCCTGCCCCTTGCGCTCCAGCCGCCGGGCGGTCTCGAACGCGACGGTGGCCCCCATGCTGTGGCCGAAAAGCGTCAGCCCGTCGATGATTCCGAGCGTCAGCACCTCTTCGGCAATCCGGTCGGCGAGCGCGTCCAACTCGGTGATCGGCGGCTCGGCGAGCCGGTCCTGCCGACCCGGATACTGCACGGCGGCGACGACGATGCCCGGCCCGAAGTGCTTCGCCAGGTCGCGGTACGCGGTGGCCGGCCCGCCGCCCGGTGGGAAACACAGCAGGTGGTGCCGGGGAGTCGCGTCGGATCGCAGGATCCGCAGCCACTCGCCGGACTCGATCGTTCGGCCCATGTATATCTCCTTCTCAGATGCGACTACTACGCTCTTCCGCGTGAACGCGCACACGCGGCTGGTCAACGACTACGAAGCCGGAATCGGTGTCACCTCCTCCGTCATTACCCCTGCTCCCGATCCGGGCAGCAATCTCGCTGCGACACTGCCGGTCTGGTCGCTGGCGGCCGGGTCGGTCGCCGCGCTCATCGCCGCGGCGAACCGAATCCGCGCCGTGCGCGGCCTCGACCCGGTGCCGCACCGCATCGACCCCGCACGTATCACCGCGGCGTTCTGTAGCGAACGCCTACTCCGGCTCAACGGTCGCCCCGCGACGATGTTCGGCGACCTCTCCGGATTCTTCCCCACGTTCGACGGATGGGTCCGCACCCACGCCAACTATCCGCACCACCGGGCCCGGTTGCTCGCCGCGCTCGGCCTGCCGGTCGACGCGCCCCTCGACCTCGCCGTCGCCCACATGGCGATGAGTCGCGCGGCCGATATCGAGGATCACGCCGCCGCGCACGGCGCCATCGCGGTCCGCGTCCGCACCGAACAGGAGTGGGCGAGCAGCGCCGAAGGATGGGCCGCCGCGAACGGGCCGTTGGTCGCGATCGAGACGCGCGCCGACCGCGGCGAGCCGGGTCTGCCGGTCGGGGCGGCGCCGTTCCAGCCGCTGCGCGGGCTGCGGGTGCTGGATCTGACCCGGGTGATCGCCGGACCGGTCGCGACGCGCTCGCTGGCTCTGCTCGGCGCCGACGTGCTGCGCGTCGACCCGCCGCGACTCCCCGAGATCCCTTGGCAATACGCCGATACCGGCCAGGGCAAACGCTCCACGCTGATCGATCTGTGGACGCAGCTGCCGCTCGTGCGGGACCTGCTGGCCTCGGCCGACGTGCTGGTCACCGGGTATCGGCCCGGCGCGCTCGAGCGCGCGGGGCTCACCGCCGCGATGCGCCCGGGGATGGTGCACGGGCGGGTCAGCGCCTGGGGCGAGGCCGGGCCGTGGGGGCAGCGGCGCGGTTTCGACAGCATCGTGCAGGCCGCGACCGGGATCTCGATCGCGGAGGGCGCGCCCGCCGTGCCGAGCGCGCTGCCCGCACAGGCCCTCGACCACGCGTCGGGTTATCTGCTCGCGGCGGGCGTGATCGACGCGCTGGCCGCCCGGGCGTGCGACGGCATCGGCCGCGACGTGCGAGTCTCCTTGGCGCGCACCGCCTCCTGGCTGCTCGCCGCGCCGGACCGCACGCCGCGCCACCCCCCGGCCGCGCTGCCCGACCCCGCGGAGGTGATGTCGCACGGGGACGTCATCACGGCCACGCCGGCCATCGCCGAGTATCCGGCGTATACGTGGGCCGCTCCGGCCTATGGCGGAGATCGACCGGCTTGGCCGTTGACGACTCGGTAGGCCGCGACTTCGTGCATGGCACGGGTAAGGCGCGGTGCGGCGGCCGTTAGTCTCGTGGTGTGCGGCAGAAGATCATCATGGACGTCGATACCGGAGTCGACGATTCCCTCGCGCTGCTCTATCTGCTCGCCTCGCCGGAGGCCGAGATCGTCGGGATCGCCTCGACCGCGGGGAATGTGCCCGCGGCGCAGGTGGCGGCGAACAATCTCGCCTGGCTGGACGTGTGCCGCGCGCCGGAGATCGAGGTCGCGCTCGGCGCCGCCGAACCGCTGGCGATTCCGCTGCGCACCACCGAGGACACGCATGGTCCGCAGGGTGTCGGCTATGCCGAGCTGCCGCCGTCCACGCGCGCGCTCTCGTCGCGCTCCGCCGCGCGCATGTGGGTCGACCTGGTCCGCGCGCGACCCGGTGCGATCGTCGGGCTGTGCACCGGCCCGCTGACCAATCTGGCGCTGGCGCTGCGGCTCGAGCCCGCGCTGCCGACGCTGCTGCGCCGGCTGGTGATCATGGGTGGCGCGTTCAACCACCCCGGCAACACCACGCCGACCAACGAGTGGAACGTGCACGTGGACCCGGAGGCCGCCAAGGAGGTCTTCGACGCCTTCTCCGCCGCGCCGCCGGATCGCAGGCCGATCGTCTGCGCGCTCGACATCACCGAGACCATCGAGATGCGCCCGCGGCATCTGGCGTTGCTCGCCGAGCGCGCGGGCAGCCTTCCGGTGCAGTGGGTTTCGGAGACCGATCCGCCCGAGGCCAGGTCGGCGACGAGCAATCCGATCGTCCGGCACGTCACCGACGCCGTGCGGTTCTACTTCGACTTCCACCGCCACTACGACCTCGGCTACCTCGCGCACATGCACGACCCGTTCGCCGCGGCGGTCGCGCTCGACCCCGTCCTCGCCGTCACCCGCCCCGCGACGGTCGACGTCGAGCTCGCCGGCACCTTGACGCGCGCGACGACGGTGGCCGACTGGGCGGGCATGTGGGGCCGGGAGCCCAACGCGGACATCGTGATCGGCACCGATCAGGAGTTGTTCTTCGACCGCATGATCAGCCGGGTCGGCGACTTCGCCCGCTCGCTGTACCCGCCGGTCGGATGAGACAGGAGTGCTGATGAACGCCGACGACAATACCTATTTCGCCGATTTCCGTGCCCGGCTCGGCGTGCCCGGAATCATCGACGTGCACACGCATTTCATGCCGGAGCCGGTGATGCGGAAGGTGTGGGCGTACTTCGACTCGGCCGGTCCGCTCACCGCGCGCGCCTGGCCGATCGCCTACCGCGACGACGAGCAGGTCAGGTTGAAAACGTTGCGCGGCTTCGGCGTTCGCGCGTTCAGCGCCCTGGTGTACCCGCACAAACCGGAGATGGCGGCCTGGCTGAACGGGTGGACCGCCGAGTTCGCCCGGCGCACCCCCGACTGCCTGCACACCGCGACGTTCTTCCCCGAGCCGCACGCCGAAGACTATGTCGCGGAGGCGATTCGAGGAGGCGCTCGGCTGTTCAAGGTGCACATCCAGGTCGGCGACTTCGATCCCGGCGATCCGCTGCTCGATCCCGTCTGGGGGCTGATCCAGGACGCCGCCGTGCCCGTGGTGATCCACTGCGGATCGGGCCCGGTACCAGGCGAATTCACCGGACCGGCCCCGATCGCCGCGCTGCTCCAACGTTTTCCGCGGTTACCGCTGATCGTCGCGCACATGGGCGCGCCGGAGTACACCGAGTTCTTCGACCTCGCCGAGCGATACCCCGATCTCCGTTTCGACACCACCATGACGTTCACCGACTTCTTCGAGGAAGCCGACCCGTTCCCCCGCCACGAATACGCCCGGCTCACCGCGCTCGGCGACCGCATCCTCTTCGGCAGCGACTTCCCCAACATCCCTTACAACTACAGCCACGCGGTCGCCGCGCTCGAACGCCTCGATCTCGGCGACGAGTGGCTGCGCGCCGTCTGCTACCGCAACGCGGCCGAGCTGTTCGGCGTCGATTAGCGCCCCCGAGGGAGTCCTCGAGGCCTGGTTATTCGCGCCCCGCCGAGACCCAGGTGAGGTCGGCCGACCGTGCACCATGGGTGCGTTCGGCGACCTGGTCGAGCCGTGCGAGATGCGCCTCGGTGAGAGAGAGCGTGAGGGCACCGAGGTTCTCCTCCACCCGGCCGACTCGCCGGGTTCCCGGGATCGGCACGACAGGCAGACCGTACTGGTCCCCCTGATGGTAGAGCCAGGCCAGCGCGACCTGCGCGGCCGTGGCGTCGAGCTCTCGGGCGATGTCGCGGACGACCGCCACGGCCTCGATGTTCGCGGTGAACAATGTCTGCTGGAAGCGAGGCAGGTAGCGTCGGAAGTCGTTGGTGCCGAGGTCGTCGAAACGCAGTGTGCCGGTGAGGAAGCCACGCCCCAGCGGTGAATACGGCACGAATCCCACGCCGAGCCGGGCGGCGGTGGGAACGACCTCGCGTTCGACATCGCGACTCCACAGACTCCATTCCGACTGCACGGCGGCGATCGGGTGGACGGCATCAGCCCTAATGAGTTCGGCGGCGGTGACTTCTGAAAGACCGATAGCGCCGACAATGCCCTCGGCGACCAACTCGGCCATCGCCGCCACCGTCTCCTCGATCGGCGTGTCGAGGTCGACCCGATGGAGGTAGTACAGGTCGATGACATCGGTCCCCAGCCGGTTGAGGCTCTCTTCCACACAGCGGCGCACGTACTCGCGATCGCCGCGCGCTCGGCGCGAAGAGGAAGGATCGGCATCGATGCCGAACTTGGTCGCCACGACGACCTCTTCTCGGCGGCGGGTGGCCAGCAGGCGAGCGAGGAGTTCTTCATTCGCGCCGCCGCCGTAGATATTGGCGGTGTCGAGGAAACCGATGCCGCGGTCGACGGCGTGGTGCAGGGTCGCCAGAGCGTCGTCGGGATCGACCTCGCCGTATATGGGGGTCAGTGCCATGGCGCCGAATCCCATGATCGGCACCCGTAGGTCGGCACCGAGGGTGGTGTTGCTGACAGTCATCGCGGCTCCAATTCGTCGTATTGACGGGCGAGATCGAGGAAGGGAAGGCCGATATCGGGGTCGACGATGTGGTACAGGCCCGGTGCGGGGTGCGCCGGGTCGTCCGGCCCGAAGATCCCGAAGGGTGTGTCGACCAAGGAACTGTCGGTTGGGATGGAGAGTCGGCTCATGATGCGGTCCCCGCTTCGGCGGGGTTCGCAGAGTCCGAATGCCGTCTCGTCGCCCCTGCCAGCTGTGCGAGCAGTCGATGGAATGGCTCTCGCGTCGTCGTGCCGGTGGAGACCGCGGCGATGTATCCGTCCGGCCGGATCAGCGCGAGTCCGGTCGAGCCGAGGTCACGGAACAGGGCGCCGTCGCGGTCGATGCCGATTGGCAAGGTGAAGTCGGCGTCGAACCGGTCGAGTCGATCGGCGATGGCCAGAGTCTGCACTCGCCCATCCGACTCGGACGCGATCACGGCAAGCTCGTTGGCCGCGGCGCCGGCCGCTATGACGAGCGGGCGTGGGTCCGCGAGTCGTTGACGCACGGCACCGGCACGCCCGTCGATCCAGATCGGATAGTGCCCGAGTCGTCGGCCCGGCATCAGACCGGTGCGTGCGGTGCCGGACGTGGTCAGCGGTGAGTGCCCGTAGTCCAGGTCGATCTGGGCGAGGCTCGCGACGATGCGCCCGGTAACGGGCCTGAGCACGCCGACCGCGGTAATGCCGCCGTCTCTGATGGCTCGATGCCAGGGCTTCCGCAGGGTCCATAGTCGTGTCTGAACGTTGCTGACCTTGCTGACCTGCTGAGCGACCGGTCGGCGCTCGACTTCGTAGCTATGCACCAGCGATTCGCCGAGCCCGTGCTCGAGGTGCGCGGCCAGCTTCCATCCCAGGTTGACCGCGTCCTGAATCCCGGTATTCATCCCCTGCCCGCCGACCGGACTGTGGATGTGCGCGGCGTCGCCTACGAGCACGACCCGGTCTTCGATGTACCGCGATGCCAATCGGCGGTGGATCCGGAAATCGCTGATCCAGTCGGCCTGCCGCACTGTGAACCGGTCCAATGCTCGGGCATGGAGCAGCGCGTTCACCGATTCGAGGGTTAGGCCGGCCGCCGGCGCGTCCGGGCCGGGGTCGAAGCTGAGGAACACGCGATGCAGACCGTCCGGCAGGGGGACGACCACGGTCACGCCGTCCGGATGCAGGTGATACTGCGCCTCCGTGCGAGATTCTTCGGCGCTGGTGAGTGCGCCGTCGACCAGGACGAACGATTCGGGGTAGGTGGCACCTTCGAAGGGGATCCCGGCGGCTCCGCGGACTCGGCTGTGCGCCCCGTCGGCGCCGACGATCCACTGAGTCGTGACCGTCTCGGCAGCGCCGCGATCGATCAGCAGCGCGGTGGTACGCGTTGCGTCAGCGACTTCGATACGCTCGAATGCAGTGTGCCACCGCACTTTTCCGCCGAGGGCCCGGTATCGCGCATGCAACGCGGCCTCCACGGCCGGTTGGGGCAGCGAGATCGGCATCGGCACTGTGCGATCAGCGAGGCTGCCGAAGCCGATGCGACCGATCCGCCGCCCCCGTGACCAGTAGGTAGCACCGTGTAGTTCGACCCCTTGGGCCAGGTCGTCAGGGTCGACGCCCAACGCCAGCAGTGACTCGTGCGCACCGCTCCATAGGACGAGTGCTCGCGGTTCGGTAGCGGGTCCGTCCCTGCGGTCCACGATGAGATGGGTGACGCCGCGGCGAGCGAGTTCGCAGGCGAGGGACAGGCCGGTCGGTCCTGCCCCGATGATCAGCACGTCACACGAGTTCATGCTTCCTCCGGTCCGCACGTTTTCTCCCGTCCGCGTTCGGCGCACTGCCGCCCTGGTCGTCGCCGACTTCTTCGGATGGTTCGGTCTCGGGTGCCGCCGGATCGAGCACGAAGTCCTTGCGGCGAATCAGCCAGTAGGCGAGCAGCGCCCCGACGAGAGTGACCAGGCCACCGACGGTGACCACGGTGTCGAACGCGTCGACGAACGCCATTTCGGCCGTCGCCGCGACCGCGTCCGCGGCGTCCGGCGGAAACCGCTCGGGCAACGACGCCAGCGCGCCGACGGCGACGGCGTCGGCCGCCGCATCGAGTTGTGCGGAATCCGCAGGCAGATCGCGGATTCCGCTGCTGAGCCCGGCAACGATGACGGCGTGCGCGACGGCGCCGAGCACGGCCACGCCGAGCGCGGAGCCGGCCTGTTGAAATGTCTCGTTGATGCCCGAGCCCATCCCCGCGTCCTCGGCCGGGACGAGTGCCACCGAGGCGTTGGCGCGGGGCGGATTGTGCAGTCCCATCCCGATGCCGGCGACGATGAACGCGGGCAGCAGCACCAGCCAGCTGCTGCCCGGGTCCGCCCACCGCATCAGCAGCAACCCGATCCCCGTGCACAGCAATGAGGTTCCGATCAGCGCGCTGATGGGCACCCGTGCGCTCAGCACGCCGCCGACCGCCCCGGCGACGAGCAACACGACGGTCAACGGAAGAAATCGCACACCGGTCTCGATGGCCGACAGTTCCAGGACGCCTTGCATCCACAGCACCGCGAACAAGATCACGGCGTTGACCGAGAAGTTGATCAGGAAGGTGGCCGCCGACAGCCCGGCGAACGAGCGGTTGCCGAACAACGCCACATCGAACATCGGGGCCCGCGAGCGCAGCTGTACCACAGCGAACGCGGCGAGCAGCACCACCGCCGCCGCGATCATGCCCACCGCGCTGAGCGAAGTCCATCCCTCGACGGGGCCGCGGATAATGCCGTAGACCAAGGCCAGCAGCGCCGACGAGAACAGAACCACTCCGGGGTAATCGACCCGCCGCGCCGCGGGCTTCGTGGACTCCCGCACCCGCGTGGCCACGACCACGAGCGCCAGCACGCCGAGTGGAATGTTCAGAAAGAACACCCATCGCCAGTCCACCTCCGTGAGCACACCACCGAGCAGTGGGCCTGCGGCGATCGCCACGCCCGAGACCGCTCCGAACACGCCGAACGCGGTACCCCGCTGGCGACCACGGAAGCTCGCGGCGATCATCGCAGGCCCCACCGCGTACATGATCGCCGCGCCCAACCCCTGACCGCCCCGCGCGATGTTCAACACCGCGGGAGCACCGGCCAGGCCACAGCCGGCGGAGGCGAGGGTGAAGACCAGCAACCCGATCGAGAACAGGCGTCGCCGCCCGACTCGGTCGGCGATCGACCCGGCTGTGAGCAAGAACGCCGCCAGCCCGAGGGCATAGGCGTCGATCACCCACTGCAAGTCGTCGAAGCTCGCGTCGAGATCCGCCCGGATCGACGGCAGGGCGACATTGACCACCGTCAGATCCAGGAACAGCATGAACGTAGCGAGGCATACCGCCGCCAGCATCCACCAGCGGTGTGGATCCTGGGCCTGGTCACGGCCGACAGCGGCGGTCATGAGCTCTCACCCGCACCCGGATTCCCGGCCACGACCGGCAGGGCGCCGGTTGTCGTGCGCCCGAACCACTCGTCGATCGCCGTGACCGCGCCCGGAGTGTCGACGAAGTGATGAACGCGCATTCCCACGGCCCGCGCACTCTGGCAGTTGGTCAGATCGTCGTCGACGAACAAACAGTGCCGCGGCGCGACGCCGAGCCGGTCGATGGCGATGTGATAGATCGCCTCGTCCGGCTTGCGCACTCCCTCATCGGCGGAGTTGACCACAACGTCGAACAAGGTGTCGGCAGGGACCTGGGCGCGCCAGTAGGGTTCCCATTCACGGACATTGTTCGTCAGCAACGCTAGGGTCCTGCCTTCACCACGTAGTTCGGCGAGACGATCGAGCATCATGTGGTTGGCGAACCGACCGGAGAACCACACCGTACGAAAATCGCGGAGGTCGATCGCGCGGCCGGCGACCCCGGTGAGCGAGCGGCTCATACGATCGAGAAATTCCGCCTCGGAGATCTCCGCTCGCTCGAGCGGGGCCATGATCGTCTCGCCCGCGGAGCCGGCCGCAGCCAGTGCCGCCAGCAACTCGGCCGGTTCGATCTCCAGATGGTTCGCGAAGTGACCGATCGTTTCCGCGATCGGGTTCGTCAAGACACCGCCGTAGTCGACGATCAGCACCCGCGGCGAGTCATCAGCCCGACCGAGCATCACTCGCCGACCCCGACCCGCGCGGAGGCGATCACCGTATCGCCTTGCACCAGCTCGAGCGAGACGACTACCCGGGAGCCGACCTGCTCGGGCTGCGTATCGACCATCCGGCAATACAGCGGCAGTTCGTGCTCGGCGAAATCGGTGAATACGACGTCGAATGCCCGTGGCGCGGCCACGACATTGTCGGGCAGCTCACCGACCTCCAGCAAGGCGCACACCGCCGCCTGCCGGAACGCCTCGGTGATCAGCATTCCGGAGATATGGTCGAGCTTGTGATCGGAGAGCGACGGGTGATCGTTGTTGACGATCACCTCGTACACCGCCGTGGAATCGTCCGTAGTCGCTTGCGCGACAACGACATTGCGGGAGTCGACGCGCGCAACCCGCTCCGGCGACAACGGCCGCGCGGTAGGTACGTAGGGCATATCGGGTAGCGCCTTCGCCGCCCGCCCCGCCGACCGCATCGCCTCGTACATCGGACGCGGCAGGAAGCTGAACGACCCGCGAATCTCACCGACCGGCATATCGTCGAGGCTGAGGTCGGAGCGCACGACCGCTCCGGTCAGCATCTCCTCGCTGTGAAACCGCCGCTCGAAATAGACGCGCATGACCAAACGACCGGGAGTATCGCCGACCTTCATCGCCAGCAGGTTCGATACCGACACCGCGGCTTTGCGGAAGATGAACGCCCACCCTTGCTGTGGAACACCGTAGTACTCGTGACTGATGAAAATCCCCGCCTGGCGAACGGCCTCCAGCAAGATCATCGGGTCATAGTGGTCGTCGAGCCTGTCGCTGTACAGCGCATGTCCTCGCGGCAATTGTGCCGCTACCGCAAAACGGTTTTCACCGATCGCGATCACATCGGTGAGGAAAACCTCACTGACCGCCTGCCTGTGTACGAGCCCCCGCGGAACAGTGCGATCGAAAGACAATCTGGAAACAATTCCAGCGGTCATATCCGTAGTTGCATTCATGTCTTTACCCACCCCTAATGAGAAGTCCAGTTCTGGACTGCTCGATAGTAGCAACGAGAGCAACCGGAAATCAATAGTGCCACACTCGATATCTCTGAAATACAAGTGAACCAGAATCCTTTTTCGCCGAGATCTGAAAACATCAAATCGGTGATTGCATTCCGTCGCCTCGGAAAACGACCCCGCCTCTCGCCTTCGACATCACACCGGCGGACAATACGAAACCAGGCTGCGACCTGTGACGGATTGCTCCGTCGCAGGTCGCAGCCTGGTTTGCGCTATATCTACCGAATTCGCGAATTCGCCCACGGGATCATCGGCAGAACCGTGCCGGTCATTTCAGATCGTGTCCAACCATAGATCGAGACGATCGTAGATGTCGGCCACGTTCTTGGAGTGGCTCATGTAATGGCCGGCCGCAGGGAGAGTGAATACATCCGTTCGGACCGATGAGTGGAACATTTTCATATGCTCGTCCCCCCATTGCACACGACTGTCACGCTCCCCGTACATGCCGAGCACCGGGATGGTGATGGTGCCGAGTTCGGCCAAGTCGACCAGGATGCCCGGGCCCTGGGTCATCATGTCCCCGCAGGGGTGCAAATTCTGTTGCGGCGCGGCGAATCGGAGTACCGCGGCATCGACGTTGCCGAAATTTCCGGCGACGAACTCTTCTCGACCCTGGTCGTAGTAGACGTATCCACCCGCGGCGGGATTATGTTCCGCGGGCTCACCCCCGGCAACGCAGCGGCCGACGGCGGCAAAGAACCGCCCGTAGGCCTCCGGAGTGAGTCCTTGATCGGCCCAGTCCATGACGATCAGGGAATCGATGTCGTCGAAACTGTAGGCCTCGATCTGCGCGATCTGGCCGCCGTTGGACTGTCCCGCCAGCGATACCTGCCCGAACGCGGGCGCCGGTTCGGGCGAGGCCCACCTGTAGGTGCCTGCCCGCAAATCCTGCACGATGTGGTGCGCCATCGTGGCCTGCGATCCGACACACATGGCATTGCCACCGGGCGCGTCGCTCGAGTCGTATCCCAGCCGATCGATCGTCAGCGAGGCGTGGCCCCGTTCGGCCATCTCGTAGGCGTGGTGGTAGCCGTCGATCGGTACGCGCCAATACCATTCCCCCGCGGCGATTCCGTGCTCGTACACCGTGATCGCCCCGCCGTGGAGCTGGTCGATCGGAGCGGTCAGGTGGCCGCGAACCGTGTAGGTCTGTCCGTCGGCGGCGCACGGCACGGCGGTGTCGTTGGTGTTGGTCACCTGAAATTCGACCGGGACGTCGACGGTGCCGCTCGGCAGCCGGGCCGGTGCGGCGGCAGGGTCGACGCTCGGCGACTGCGCCACGGCAGCCGGCGCGAGGGCGCCGGTGCAGGCCGTTACCGCAATGGTGGTAACGAATATTTTGTACGCGAGGTTCGCTATGGGTTTCACAAGGCCCCCTGAAAGTCATGGCAACGCATTCGTCGTGGATGGATATCGGTCTCGGCGGGCGGATCACCCCGGCACACCTGTGTGCTACTTCGACCGAACGGAGACAACATCTGTGGCGACCGGCACTCGAATCGGGTTCTCGTGCAGGCCGATCGCGTTGTGGAGGCGCCGAAGCGGCGCCGGCGCCCACCAGTTCCACGGACCCGCCAGCCGCATGAACGCCGGGACGAGGACCCCGCGCACGATGGTCGCGTCGACCAGCACGGCGAGGGCCATGCCGATGCCGAGCTGCTGGAGGAAGACCACGCCGCTGGTGGCGTACAGAGCGAAGGACGCGGCGAGGATCAGGGCAGCGGCGCTGACCAAGGGGGCGGATCGGGCGATGCCCCACACCACCGATTCCCGGTAGTCGCCGGTGCGGTCGAATTCCTCCTTGATGCGTGAGAGCAGGAAGACCTCATAGTCCATCGACAACCCGTAGGCGATGCAGAACATCAGGATCGGGATGCTGGCCTCGATGGTGCCCGTCGGGGTGAACCCCACCAGCCCGGAAAGGTTGCCTTCCTGGAATCCCCACACCAGCACTCCGAACATCACCGACAGCGACAGCAGGTTGAGCACGGTCGCTTTCAACGGCGCGATGACAGAGCCGGTCATCAGGAACAACACGGCGAAGGTGATCAGCGCGATCAACACCCCCGCCACCGCGAGGCGACCCCGGACGCCCTCGGTGTAGTCTTCGAGCATCGCCGGTGATCCACCCACCAGCGTCGTGAAATCCGTTGGCACGCTTCGGATCTGGTCGACGAGTTCGTTGGCGCCCGAATCCAGTTGCGCACGAGTCGGGATCACCTCGAGCCACGTTCCGGTGCCGGAGTCGCTGACGAACCGGTCACCGCGAACAGTCGGCTCCGGCGTGCCCTCGGTGTAGCTGCCCAGAGCGAAATCCACCCGCTGCACGCCCGGAACGCGCGACAACCGGGCTGCGTAGTCGTCGACCGCATCCGCCGAACTACCCGGAGCGACCACTGCGATGGCATCTGCGTCTTCGGTGCGGAAGTCGGTGCGGATGGTGTCGTACAACGCCCGAACCGGCTGTGACGCGGGCAGAATCCGGTCGTCCGGCGCGCCGAAGTCGACCCCCATAGCCGGTGCTCCCAGCGCGATCAGCACCAGCAGTCCCACACCGCCGCCCACGATCGGGCGCCGCATGATCGTCCGCGCGAGCCGACCCCAGCGCCCACCATCGGACGGAGCCGCTTGCGCATTCGCGTTGCGGCGGCGCAAAGCACGGGTACCCAGCAAAGTGAGCGCGGCGGGCAGGATCACCGTGGCACCGACGATCGCCGTCGCGACCACCGCTATCCCGGCATACGCGAACGACGACAGGAACGGGAACGGGAAGACGAACAACACCGCCAAGGAAGCCGCCACGGTGGCACCGGAGAAAACGATCGTCCGCCCCGCAACGGCGAGGGCCGCGCGCACCGCCTGGCCGGTGTCGGTGGTTCGCTGCATCTCCTCGCGGAACCGGAAGATGAGAAACAATCCGTAATCCACGCCCAAGGCGATACCCATCACCAACGCGATGTTCGCCGCGAACGTCGACACCTCGGTCAGCGCCGCGACCACACGCAGGACGGCCAACGTCGCGACCACGGAGAACAGACCTATCGCGAAGGTGACCAATGCCAGCGCCCACCGCCGGAACACCAACCACAGCAGTCCGATGACCAACGGCAGGATCAGCATCTCCGCGCGCAGGAAATCGGTCCTGGACTGTTCGGAAACGGCGCGGAACACTTGGTCGCTACCGCCCAGTTGCAGCCGCACCCCTGCCGCGGTGTCGTCGAAGGAGGTCAACGCCGCCTCGAGCCCGGGGAGCACATTCTTCCGAATCTCATCGGCGTCGCCCGGCGCCCACGCGAGCACCAGCGCCTTGGTTCGGTCCTCGCTGGCCAGGGTCGGCGACCCGGACGCGGTCCAGAACGACCAGGCGTCTTCCACCCCGGGATACCGTGCGACCAGGTCGGTCAGTTGGCGGCCGGCCGCGACCACCGCGGCGTTATCGACTGTTCCGGACTCGGCCGTGACCAGCACCGCGATATTGGATGTGCCGGTGTGGAACCGATCGGCCAGTAGCTGCTCCGCCTGCGCCGATTCGGCGGAGTCGGATTCGAAGCGACTCAGCGACAAAGCATCCATGGCCCCTGCCGCCACGAACGCCAGCCCTAGGAAGGACAGGATTGCCGCCGCGATGACGCGGCGCGGATAGGACGTAGCCAACCGACCGAACATGATCGGGCCCCCTTGGTAGGCTCATAAAGCGAGTCAATGCTCGCATTCAGACAGGTTCAGAATACGAGCCCCTGCTCGTGTTGTCCACCAGAGGAGTCACGATGACGAACCGGACCACACCACCGGTGCGTCGGCAGGAACGAGGACGGCGTCGCATCACCGAAATCCTCGACAACGCCGAAACCTTGTTCGCCGAGAGGGGATTCGAGGCCACCACGACGAACGCGATCGCCGAACGGGCCGGCATATCGCCCGGCTCGTTGTATCAGTTCTTCCGCAGCAAGGAAGAGATCGTGCACTCGCTCGCCGAGCGTTACGTCACCGAACTCGAGACCGCACAGGCTGCCGCATTGGCACTTCCACCTGCGCACGAGACCCTCCCGCAGTTCATCCACCGGGCCGTCGGAAACATGGTGGCGTTCAACATCGCCAACCCCGGCTTCCAGGCGCTGTTCGCTCGCACCGATATGAAACCCGCACTCCAGAGCGCGATCACTCCCCTCCAGCGCGCACTGGAGGCAGGTACGTACGCGGCGCTGAGCATGTTCGCCCGGGACAAGAGCGACCACGACATCGCCGTCTACACCCAGGTCACCCTTCAGATCACCCGTGGTCTGATGCCCGTGATCGCCGCCTCGGACCCGCCGAGGCGGCGACGGTTGACCGACGAACTCGAGACGGCACTCGTCGCCTACCTCACCCACACACTTGCGGCGACCGAGCCGAACCGTCCTTAGGCGCTGCACCGTGCGCGCGGAGACGTCTGCGAGTCCTTTCGAGCCGGTCGACCAGCCATGACAAGACGGCTCAGAGCGACAAGACGGCTCAGAGCGCGGCGACGGTGAATCGCCTTCGGGGGTGGGCGGGTTGCTCGGCCTCGTCGAGCAGTGCGACGGCGAAGTCCTCCATGGAGATCGTCGAGGTTCCGTCGGGGCGCGACAGCAGTTCGTCGGTGCCGAAATGGTAAGTGCCGGTGCGCTTTCCGGGAATCAGTTCGGCAGGCGGGCTCAGATACGTCCAGTTCGCGGTGGTTTCGGCGCGGCACCGGGCGAGCTGATCCGCGCAGGCCTGGGCGATCGCGCGCAGTTCCGCCGGGAACTCCGGCGTCTCGTGCAGGGTCGCGCCGTCGGCGCCGGGCACGAGCAGGGTCGACGCCCCGCCGACCACCAGCAGACGAACGCCGGTGTGCGCCAACGCCTTCAGCAGCACCGAGGTGATCTCGGGCAGCTCGTGCTCCTGACCGGCCGGCGGCCTGGTCGCGGTGATCACGAGATCCTGTCCGACACTGAGGGTTACGACGTCGTCGAGGTCGGCCGCGTCGCCGATCCGCACCTCGGCCGCGGCGGGCACGGCGCCCGCGCGGGCCGGGTCGCGGATCACCGCGACGACCTCATGGCCGCGGGAAAGGGCCTCGGCCACCACTCGGCTACCCACGTCACCCGTCGCGCCGAACACCGTGATCCGCATGTCTTCGTCCTCCTGCACAGTCGTCAATTACTTAGCCCTAAGCAACTTCGGTCAGTGCCGGGTAATTCCCCGGCGGCAGAGATACCTCACCGCTGAGGTATTCGCTACAGTGCGTGAGTGACCGATCACGTCGACCACGTCCTCGCGCAGTGGCGAGATCAGCGCCCGGACCTGGACGTATCCCCCATGGCCGTGCTCGGTCGGCTGTCCAGGCTGACGCAGCTCACCGGGGCCGAGCTGCGCAAGACCTTCACCGCGCATGGCCTCGACGCCGCGTCCTTCGATGTACTGGCCACCCTGCGCCGCAGCGCTCCCCCGCACAGCCTGACCCCCACCGAGCTGATGCACTCGGCGATGGTCACCTCCGGGGCGATCACCCAGCGCCTCGATCGCCTCGAGGAGCGCGGCCTGGTGCGCCGGTCCCGCAGCGAATCCGACGGCCGCGGCATCATCGTCACCCTCACCGACGCGGGGCGCGCCCTCATCGACGACGCGCTCCCCGACCACGTCGCCACCGAGGCGCGATTGCTCCGCCCGCTCACCGGCAAGCAGCGCGCGCAGCTCGCGAACACGCTCCGCACGCTGCTCGAATCACTCGGCGACGCAACATGATTCAACCCCCGCCGCCGTCACGCTCAGACGGCAGGCAGTGCGGCGACGAGGCTGCGGATGTAGTTGACGCGCCGCTCGGTGTCGAACACCTGCGCGCGGTCGGTGATCTTGACCTGGGTCGCGTAGTAGAAGCCCTCGCGCTGCACGCTCACCTGGACGAAACCCTGGATCTTCTCCTCCTTCACCGCCAGGAACAGCAACCCGAGCAGGCAGAAGACCATCAGCAGCACGGCGAGCACGATCGCGTAGGACGGGATGCGCTGGCTGACGCTGGTCTGGTCGGTGACGATCCACGTCGTCCCCGCCAGCGGCTGCTGCCCGGACGGCGTCATGACCCGGGTCGCCGTGCATCCGATATCGCCGACGGTCACCAGCACCGGCTCCGCAGCGATCGGATTGTGCTGCGGCGGAGGCGGTTCCGGCCCGGACACCCACTGCGGCCGCGCCCTCGCGGGTTCGGACGGCCGACCGAACGCTTCCTCGGACATCGCCAGCGCCTCCTTCGCCGTGCGGAAGGACGGATTCCCCCCGCAGCACATCGGCCGACGAGTCCTCGTCGCCGCGTGGTCGCCGGCTGAGGAACATTCCAATTTACTACTCGTCAATGCGGGTCGACAACCAGTTGATAGTGAGCAATTTTCACCGGATGCGGCCATTGCCCAGGTAAAACGCCCGGAGCGAGCGGCCGAGACGACGAGCATGCCGCCCCCGTCGACCGGCGGGCGATCGATGAGCGGTCGCTCCGCAGACCGTACGGCGGACTGGCAGAGCCGCCGCAGCGAGGGGCTCGACATCGTGGGGAGGCTATGTCTAGACTGTCCAGATGGGGACAATGATGCTAGAACAGGAGACCGATATCGTGCAGTGGCAGGTACAGGAGGCGAAGCAACGATTCTCCGAGGTGCTACGGGCCGCGGAGTCCAACGGGCCGCAGACCATCACCCGGCACGGTGACGCCGTGGCCGTGGTCATCGACATCGATGAATACCGCCGGCTGATGCGGCCCGACATCAGCTTCGTCGACCATCTGCTCGTGAAGTTCTCCGGCCTCGGCGACGAGGTGGCCGACGTACTCGACGAGGTCGAGCGGGAACGGGAGCTGAGCAGGCCGCGCGAGGTCGACCTCTTCGACGGCACGGCGGAGTCGTCGTGAGCTACCTCCTCGACACCAACGTCCTGTCGGAGGTCATGCGGCCCAAACCCGCTGCGGCCGTTGTCGAATGGTTCGATCGGGCACGCCGGGCCGACCAGTGGCTCAGCGTCATCACCCTCGGCGAACTGCGCCGAGGCGTCGCGCTGCTACGGCACCGAGGCGCGATGGCGCGCGCGGACACGTTCGAGCAGGCGATCGGCGACATCGAGGCCAGACACGGCGACCGCATCCTGCCGGTCACCACCGAGATCGCCCGGCGGTGGGCCCGGATCAGCGTGCACTCGATCGACATGGCCGACGGGCTCATCGCGGCGACCGCGCTGGCGCACGGGCTCGCCGTGGTCACCCGCAATGTGAAGCACTTCGAGGAGACCGGGGCGGTGGTGATCAACCCCTTCGGATGAGCGCGGGTCAGTGGGTGTCGAAGGCGCGAAGAAGCTCCTCCGCGGCGAGTGCCGCGGTCAGGGTTCCCTCGCGCACCTGCTTCTCCACTTGCGCGCGAACGGCTTTCACCCGCGGATTGTCGGCCAGGCGGCGCAGGAGCTGATCGTGCACCATGGTCCAGGTCCAGTCGATCTGCTGACGGCGACGCTTCTCGTCGAACTCGCCGGCATCGGTCAGCACCCGGCGGTGTTCGAGCACCGTGTCCCAGAACTTGTCGAGCCCCAGCCCCTCCAGCCCGCTCATGGTGAGCACCGGCGGTCGCCACAGCGCATCGTGCGGATGGATCAGGCGCAGCGCGCCCGCGAGCTCGCGGGCGGCCGACTTGGCCTCCATCTCGTGCTTGCCGTCGGCCTTGTTGACCGCGACCAGATCGGCGAGTTCCAGCACGCCTTTCTTGATGCCCTGCAACTGATCCCCGGTGCGCGCCAGCGTGAGGAAGCAGAAGACGTCGACCATGTTCGCTACGGTGACCTCGGACTGGCCGACGCCGACGGTCTCCACCAGGATCACGTCGTACCCGGCGGCCTCGAGCAGCACGATGGTCTCGCGGGTCGCCTTCGCCACGCCGCCGAGCGTGCCCGCCGTCGGCGACGGGCGGATGTAGGCGTTGCGCTCCACCGACAGTCGCGCCATCCGCGTCTTGTCCCCGAGGATCGAGCCGCCCGTCCGGGTGGACGACGGATCGACCGCGAGCACCGCGACTCGGTGCCCCTTGCCGATCAGATCCATCCCGAGCGCGTCGATGAACGTCGACTTGCCGACGCCCGGAACACCGGTGATGCCAACACGATTCGACACCGTCGCGGTCTCGGAACTGTGCGCGTCCGGCGTCAGTCGCAACAGCAGCCGCTGCGCCAGATCCCGGTGATCCGCGCGCGTCGACTCCACCAGGGTGATCGCCCGCGCGAGGGCCGCCCGCTCCCCCGAGCGCACCGCCTCGGCCAGCGCGTCGACATCGATCGCGCGCCGCCGGGAGCCGCCGGTGTTCTGCGATACCGGCTGTGCGCCAACGCTATTCGAGACAGAGGGCGCGCCGGGTCGACCTTCCGCGCCGGTCCGGCCTTCCGCGGACGTGTCGCGCGGAAGGCCGGCCGATGGGACGACGGAGTCGTGCTCGCTCATTCGGCCCCGGCGGAATCCCCGGCGCCACCGTCGCTTTCGGGCGACAGCTCCGCGTGCCCGAGCTCACCGGCGAGCTTCTTCAGCAGATCGATCGCGGCGTCGGCGATGACGGTGCCGGGCGGGAAGATCGCCGCGGCGCCCGCCTCGTAGAGCGCGTCGAAGTCACCGGGCGGGATGACGCCGCCGACGATGACCATGATGTCGGGTCGCCCCGCCTCGGCCAGCGCCTGCCGCAGGGCGGGCACCAGCGTGAGGTGCCCCGCCGCCAGCGAGGACACACCGACCACGTGCACGTCGTTGTCCGCCGCCTGCTGCGCCACCTCCTCGGGCGTCTGGAACAGCGGGCCCACGTCGACGTCGAAGCCGAGATCGGCGAAGGCGGTGGCGATCACCTTCTGCCCTCGGTCGTGCCCGTCCTGCCCCATCTTCGCGACGAGGATGCGCGGGCGACGGCCTTCCGCCTCGGCGAACTCCTCGACGAGATCGCTCGCCCTGGTGATGTTGCTGACCTTCCCTGCCTCGTCGCGGTACACACCGGACAGGGTACGGATCTCGGCCTGGTGCCTGCCGTACACCTTCTCCAGCGCGTCGGAGATCTCGCCGACCGTGGCCTTTGCGCGGGCCGCGTCGATGGCGAGCGCCAGCAGGTTGTTGGCCATGCCGCCCTCGGAAGACGCTGCGGCGCGGGCCAATTCGGCCAGCGCGCGCTCCACCGCGGCCGGGTCGCGATCGGCGCGCAGCTGCCGCAGCTTCTCGATCTGCTCGGCGCGCACCCGCGAGTTCTCGACCTTGAGGACCTCGACCTGCTGGTCCTCCTCGGCCTGGTACTTGTTGACGCCGAGCACCGGCTGCTGCCCGGTGTCGATGCGCGCCTGCGTGCGCGCGGCGGCCTCCTCGATGCGCAGCTTCGGGATGCCCTCGCCGATCGCCTGCGCCATCCCGCCGTGCGCCTCCACCTCGGCGATGTGCGCGCGGGCCCGGTTGGCGAGCTGATGGGTCAGCCACTCGACGTAATACGAACCGCCCCAAGGGTCTACCGGCCGGGTCGTCTTCGACTCCTGCTGGATGAGCAGCTGAGTGTTGCGCGCGATGCGGGCGGAGAAGTCCGTCGGCAGCGCGAGCGCCTCGTCGAGGGCGTTGGTGTGCAGCGACTGGGTGTGCCCCTGGGTCGCGGCCATCGCCTCGATGCAGGTGCGCGCGACATTGTTGTACGCGTCCTGCGCGGTGAGCGACCAGCCGGAGGTCTGCGAATGAGTGCGCAGGGACAGCGATTTCGCGCTCTTCGGCTCGAACTTCGCGACCAGCTCGCTCCAGAGCAGCCGGCCCGCCCGCAGCTTGGCGACCTCCATGAAGAAGTTCATGCCGATGGCCCAGAAGAACGACAGCCGCGGCGCGAACTCGTCCACCGCCATGCCCGCGTCGATGCCGGCCCGGATGTACTCGACGCCGTCGGCGAGGGTGTAGGCCAGCTCCAGGTCGGCGGTCGCGCCCGCTTCCTGAATGTGGTAGCCGGAGATGGAGATCGAGTTGAACTTCGGCATCTTGGCGCTGGTGTAGGCGAAGATGTCGGAGATGATCCGCATGGAGGGCTTGGGCGGATAGATATAGGTGTTGCGGACCATGAACTCCTTCAGAATGTCGTTCTGAATGGTTCCGGCCAGCTGCTCCGGCGCGACGCCCTGCTCCTCCGCGGCGACGACGTACAGCGCGAGGATCGGCAGCACCGCGCCGTTCATCGTCATCGACACGCTGACCTGGTCGAGCGGGATGTGGTCGAACAGCTGACGCATGTCGAGGATGGAGTCGATGGCGACCCCGGCCATGCCGACGTCGCCCTGCACGCGCGGATGATCGGAGTCGTAGCCGCGGTGCGTGGCGAGGTCGAAGGCGACTGAGAGGCCCTTCTGCCCGGCCTGAAGGTTGCGGCGGTAGAAGGCATTCGAGTCCGCGGCGGTGGAGAAGCCCGCGTACTGGCGGATGGTCCACGGCTGGTTGACGTACATCGTCGGGTAGGGGCCGCGCACGAACGGCGCGACGCCGGGCACGCTGTCGAGCGGATAGCCTTCGGCGACAACGGCATCCCGATCGGCCTTGGTGAACACCGGTGGCACGTCGATGCCTTCGGGCGTCGACCACATCAGCTGTTGGGGCGTCTGATGGTTGGCCGTCGCGGCTTCGCGCAGGTAGGCGTCGACCTGCGCGGAGTCCACGGCCGCGCGTTCGGGGGCGTGCTCGGTCAGCGGCACCTCGGCGAAACTGCCTACCAGGTGCTGGATCCGGCCCGGTTCGTGCGTATGGCCTTGTTCGTGCGTGTGACTCAGTGTCATCAGGCTCCCACCTTCTCCAACAGGCCCGACAGCGCGGCGACCGCGTCGATTTTCGCCGCGAGGAATCCGTCGGGGCGCTGCGCGTCCTCGAGCTCGGCGACCGCCTTCGCGGCGCCCGCCAGCAACACCGTCTCCACTCCGGCGGCGCGCAATTGCTCCACCGCCGCACCGGCTTCCGCGCCGTAGCGCTTGTCCGAACCGCACAGCACCGCGATCGGCGCGCCGGCCTCGGTCGCCGCGGCGGCGATCGTGTCCACGGTCAACGGCCCGGGATTGACGGACTCGATGCCGCCGGAGGCGAGCAGGTTCGCGATGAACGTCACCCGAACATTGTGTTCGGCAACCGATCCCAGCGGCACCAGCAGCGCCTTCGGCCGCGCGCCGTGCTCGGCCAGATAGGTGTCGGAGCGGTTGCGCAGCGCCTCGAATGTCGCGCCGTAGCGCGCGATCCGGTCCGCGCGCCGCGCTTGCTCGGACAGCGGCGGCTCGGCCAGGTTCGGGAACTCGTTGACCCCGGTCACCGACGTCTTGCGGTGTGCCACATCGGTATCGCGCGCCGCCCGCGTCGCCGCGACGCGCTCGGCGAGCAGCCCGGAGTCGAGCGCGGCGGAATACCCGCCTTCGGCCTCGATCTCCTGCATGAACTCCCACGCCTTGGCCGCGAGCGCGTCGGTCAGCTCCTCGACATACCAGGAACCCGCGGCGGGGTCCTGCACGAAGCCGAGGTGCGACTCCTCGAGCAGCAGCAGCTGGGTGTTGCGAGCCATGCGGTCCGCGAACGACTTCGAGACGCCGAGCTCCCCGGCCGGCAGCGCCGAGTCGAACGGCAGCACGGTCACCGCGTCCGCGCCGCCGACGCCCGCGCCGAACGCGGCGAGGGTGGTGCGGAGCAGGTTCACCCACGGGTCGCGCTGGGTCATCATGGCCGCGGAGGTCACCGCGTGCTGGGGCGCGCCGCCGAAATCCGGTGCGCCGCAGACGTGCGCGACCCGGGCCCAGAGTCGGCGCGCGGCACGGAATTTGGCGACCGTGGCGAACTGGTCGTCGGTCGCGGCGAAGCGGAAGGTCAACTGCCCCAATGCCGCCGCGATGTCCAGCCGCTCGGTGAGCGCGCGCAGGTAGGCCAGTCCGGCGGCGATCGAGGCGCCGAGCTCCTGGGCGTCGGAGGCGCCTGCGTTGTGGAATGCCGTGCCGTCCACGGTGATCGCGCACACCGTCTCGGCGCGGGCGACCGCGCCGGCGGCCAGCGTCACCGTCTCCGCGAGCCCGATATTGGCGGCGTCGGCGAATCGGCTGGTGAGCGGCGCGGCACCGAGGCAGACCTGAATGTCCTTGCGGGAGGCCGTGTCATAGCCGTCGAGCGCGGCGTAGACCCGCTCGGCCGCCTCGGCCGTCGCGGCGCCCGCGTCCAGGGCCAGCGGCGCGAGGTCGAACAGCAGGCCGGACAGCGCGGCAGGCAGGTCGGCCACCGGCACGCCGCGCTCGCCCGCGCCGAGCCACACGGCGCTGACCCCGTTGCCGAGTGCGGCCAGGATCTCCCTGTTGACCTCGGCCGCGTCCGGGCCCGCGAAGTGGGCGCTGACGTACCAGCCCCGGTGGACGTCGCGGGTGGCGTCGCCGCCGCGGACGAACGGAAAGGCCCCCGGCAGCGGGTGCTCGGGCAGTTCGTCCCTGCGCGTGTACAGCGGGGCGACGGTCAGCCCGTCGTAGGTCGTCTCATCGAGCAAATGCTCTGGTTCGTCCGGCAACTCGGCGATCTCGACCCGCCGGACCTTCGCCAGTACCCCGGCCACGCCCTTGCGCCACTCGGAGAACTGCGGCACCGGGTCCGCGCCCGCGGGCGCCGCTCCCGGTCCAGGCTCTGAAGCAATCGGCATAGCTTGCGTTCCTCTTCCACTCGACTGCAGGCGCACCCGTGGTGTGTGCCAAAACCGCCGCATTCGCCCAGTTCAGCGACCACTTTGGTTAACGAGCATTCGTCCCGTTTCTTCTGATGCTAGCGGCAGCCGCGCACCGTGTTGTCTCCCAGTACCACTACCACCCGGTAACCTGGCCCCGGTGACCAGGCTGCTCCGAGACCCGCGCGTGCTCGCGACGATCGTCGGCGTCGTCGCGTTGTTCGGCGCGGCGATGCTGGTCCCGCTGCCCAGCCCGCGCCAGATCCAGGACTGGGCGACCTCGGTCGGCCCGATCTTTCCGCTGCTGTTCTTCGTGGTCCACGCGCTCGTGACGGTCGCGCCCATCCCGCGGACGGTGTTCACCGTCAGCGCCGGGCTGCTGTTCGGTCCGGCGCTCGGCATCGCGCTGGCCGTGGGCGCCACGACGGTCAGCGCCGCGCTCGCCATCCTGTTGGTGCGCGCGCTGGACCGGGAGCAGGTGGCCTCGCGCCTCACGCACCCGGCCGTGCGCGCCGTCGACGATCGGCTGCGCCGGCGGGGCTGGCTGGCCGTCGGCTCGCTGCGCCTGATCGCCGCGGTGCCGTTCTCGATCATCAACTACTGCTGCGGACTGTCCTCGATCCGCTTCTGGCCGTACATGTTCGCCACGCTGGTCGGTGTGCTGCCCGGCACGGTCGGCACCGTCATCCTCGGCGACGCGCTCACCGGCACCACTCACCCGGCGTTGATCGTGTTCTCCGCCGTGCTGATCGCCGTCGGCGTGATCGGGCTGGTGGTCGACGCGCGGTGGACGAGCGATCCCGCGCCCGAGCCGGAGCGCGAACCGGCCGCGCTCGCCGAGTAGCCGCCCTTCCGTTTTCCCGCACGGGTGTGCGGCGAGATCAGTCGACGGTGAGCTCGATCGGGACGGCGATCACATCGACCATCGCGCCGTTGCGCAGCACCGTGACGGGCAACTCGACGCCGATCGCATCGGCGAACAACTGACGCTGAATGCCCTGTGCGTCACGGACTTCGGCGCGGGCGACGCTGAGCACGAGATCGCCGCGGCGCAGCCCGGCCTGGTCCGCGGGGCCGCCGCGCACCACCTCCATGATGCGAACCCCGGCGGACTGTCCGGTCCGGGCGGCGACGGCGGCGGGCAGCGGCGCGGGCATGCCGACCAGGCCCAAGTAGGCGCGCCGGACGCGGCCGTCGGTGTGCAGCGTGTCGATGATGCGCCGGGTGGTGGCGTTGATCGGAATCGCAAGGCCCAGACCGATTCCCGCGACGGCGGCATTGACGCCGACCACCCGGCCCGCCGAATCAGACAGCGCGCCACCGGAATTGCCGGGGTTGAGGGCGGCGTCGGTCTGGATCACGTCCTCGATCACGCGTCCGGCGCGGCGGGAGGCGACCGGCACGGCCCGACCGAGCGCGCTCACCACACCCGCGGTGACCGACCCCGCGAGGCCGAGCGGGCTGCCGACGGCGACCACCAGCTGTCCGACCACGAGTCGGTCCGCGTCGCCCAGCGTCACCGCGCCGGGCGCCCCGTCGCGCGAGCGCAGCACCGCCAGGTCCGAGAGTGGGTCGACGCCGACGACCTCGAACTTCGCCTCGACGCCGTCCGCGAACACCACCTCACCGCCGCCGGCCGACCCGATGACGTGCGCGTTCGTCAGCAAGAAGCCGTCGTCGGTGAACACGACCGCCGAGCCGCTGCCCCGCCTGGTCCGCACGCTGGCCACATGCGGCGTGACCGACGCGGCGACCCTGATCACCGTGCGCGAATAGGCATCCATCGCGGAGTCATCGTCCACGTCGACCACCACCCCTGGTTACGCGTTTGCACCAACCCTCCAAGGATGCCCGCACTCGGGCCGGGGCGCACCGTGTTCACCAGAGGCGCAACCGAATAGCCGAGCGCCGTTCGGGTGTGCGTCAGGCGGCGGGGCTCATGGTCGCGCCCTCGAAGAACTCGGCCTCGGTCATGCCGAGCCGGGTGGTGACCAGCTCGAGGGCCAGGCGCAGCACCTCCTGCGCGGTCGGCGCGACGACCTGGGACTGCTCCAGGCGGGTGGCGCCGCACTCGACGCGCACGCGGCAGCGCCAGCCAGATCCGCCGGGGTACGGCTGGGGTCGGCCGATCACCACGCCCACTCGGACGCCGTCGCGGAGGAACTCGTTCGTGGCCAGCAGGTCCTCGCCCGGCGTGATCATCGGGGCCATGTCACGCACGACCCGGGACAGGCAATATCGCAGCTACAAGTCGGTTCCGCATGGATGCTCCCGGTATTACTCAACAGGCTGGGCACTTACGACTATCCACTCCCGACGAACCTAGCCCGGCCGTCGAGACTCCGCAACATTTGAGCAAACATATTGTCACGACGTGCGCGCTTTGTCGCACAAGCCCGCACCTCCGGCAGGCGAGAACGAGGCTTTTCGCCATCAATACCAGACAGATTTTCCGCTTGCCAGCGGCTAAATTCCGTCTACCAGCTACGAATCAATCGCCCCTTGCCGTATCCGTCTGAGACGGTATCGTACTAGTAGTACCGCATACTGACGGTACCGAGCTCAACGAGGTGCGAGATGACCGAGCAGAGGGTGCGAACGAGGGAACGCACGGGCAGCGCATATCCGAGGGCGAGGCGAATCAGATTCCGCTTCGGCGAGCCGGCGCCCATGTCCAAGTACTACGCGGGCGGCGACATGGTGTTCAGCCACTTCATCGCCGGGTTGTCCGCGAGCTTCCCGCCCGGCGAGGAGTCGTTCATCCGCTCGGTGCGCCGCTTCGCCGATCAGATCACCGATCCGGTGCTCAAGAAGCGGGTCGCCGGGTTCATCGGCCAGGAGGCGATGCACGGCCGGGAGCACCGGCGGCTCAACGAGAAACTGATCGACATGGGTTACGCCATCGAGTGGTTGGACGCGCCCGCGGTCATCGAACGGCAGAAGCGTTTCGAGCAGCGCATCCCCGCGCGGCTGCACCTCGCGGCCACCGCGGCCGCCGAGCACTATACGGCGGTGCTCGCCGAGCGCGTGCTGTCCAGCCCCGAGATCCAGGCGCTGGCCGGCGACGAGGAAGTCCGAAACCTGTTGAACTGGCACGCCTTCGAGGAGCTCGAGCACAAGTCGGTGGCCTTCGACGTGTATCGCGCGGTCGGCGGCACGGAGACGATGCGCATTCTCACCATGGCCATTCTGGTCGCGCTCACCCTCCCGCTCACCGCCGTCGGCCTGGGTGTGTCGATCGGCCGCGATCCCGACGCGCGTCGATACCCGCTCAGCCTGGCGCGAGAGGCCGTGACCCTGTTCCGCGGTCCCGTCTTCCGCGGCATCGGGCGCGAACTGGTGCTGTACCTGCGGCCCGGCTTCCACCCCGACGACATCGACTCGCGAGAGTTGCTGGCGCGCTGGCAGAAAGAGCTCTTCGGCGCCGAAGGCGCCCTCGTCGATCACTTGACGTAGCCACTCCCCCTCTCGAAAACCCCTGGAATCAACGGAGATTCACATGTCCTCCAGCGTGCAGAACACCGGCTACCCGAGGGTGCGCCGGATGAAATTCCGCTTCGGCCAACCGGAACCGATGACCAAGTACTACGCGGGCGACGACATCGTGCTCAGTCACCTCGTCGCGCTGCTCTCGGCGGTCTTCCCGCCCGGCGAGGAGTCGTTCATCCGGTCGGTGCGCCGCTTCGCCGATCGAATCACCGACCCGGTGCTGAAGAAACGCGTCGCGGCGTTCATCGGCCAGGAGGCAGTGCACGGCCAGCAGCACGGAGAGTTGAACGAGCAGCTGTTCGCGCTCGGCTACCCGCTGCCACGGGTGCTGAGCAGGCAGCACAGCCTCATTCAGCGGGCCGAGCGGCTGGCGCCGCCGGCCGCTCACCTAGCCGTCACGGCCGCCGCCGAGCACTACACCGCGGTGCTGGCGGCGCGGGTGCTTTCGAGCGCCGAAATCCAGGAGCTGGCGGGCGATCCCGAAGTGCGTAACCTGCTGAACTGGCACGCGCTCGAGGAGCTGGAGCACAAGTCGGTGGCGTTCGACGTCTATCGCTCGGTCGGCGGGCCGGAGTGGCTGCGGATCGCAGTCATGTCGGCGCTGTACGCGTTCACGATTCCGGTGGTCGGGCTGGGCGTGCTCGTCTCGATTCTCGCCGATCCCGCTGCCTGGCAACCGGTTACGGTGGCCAGGCAGTCGTATCGGCTGGTTCGCGGGCCCATCGTGCGCGGCCTGCTCGGCGAGATCCAGGTGTATCTGAGACCGGGGTTCCACCCGGACGACGTGGACACCGGTGCGCTGCTGCGGCGGTGGCAGACCGAGTTGTTCGGCGCCGAAGGCGCGCTCGTGGATCGTGTCCGATGAGCGGGGTGTCACCCGACTTCGAAGTGATCGTGGTCGGGGCCGGGTTCGGCGGCATCGGAGCTTCTATCGCTTTGCAGCGCAAGGGCATTCACGACTTCGTCATCGTGGACAAGTGGGACCGGGTCGGCGGGACCTGGCATGCCAACACCTACCCCGGTGTGGCCGTGGACATCCCGTCGTTCATCTACAGCTTCTCCTACGAACAGCGGGGGGACTGGTCGCGAATCTTCGCACCCGGCACCGAGTTGCGCGACTACGCCGAGAGCATGGTCGACAAGTACGGTCTTCGCCGGAAGCTGCGGTTGAACACCACGATCGTCTCGGCCGTCTTCGACGCGGAGGACAGCGTGTGGCTGCTCGGCACCGACGGCGGCCGCACGCTCACCGCGCGCTACGTCGTGATGGCGATCGGCGGGCTGGAACGGCCGAAGATGCCCGACATCCCGGGCCTGCACGACTTCGGCGGCACCCTGATGCACACGGCGCTGTGGGACGACGATGTCGCGCTGACGGGCAAGCGGGTGGCGGTGATCGGCACCGGCGCGACCGCCCTGCAGCTCGTGCCCGCCATCGTCGACGAGGTGGCGCACCTGAGCGTCTTCCAGCGGACGCCGATCTGGGTGTTCCCGAAAACCGATGCGGCGGTTGGGCCCTTCGGCCGCGCGGTGCTCGAACGGACGTGGGCTCGCTCCGCTCTTCGCATGCTCGGCACGCTCGCCACCGAGATCGGCATGGGCGGCCTGGTCGCCGGCCCGACCTGGCTCTCCGACGCGGGTCGCCGGCTCGCCGAGATTCCGGCGCGGCGGTGGATGCGGTCGCAGGTGCACGATCCGGTCCTGCGGGAGAAGCTGATTCCCGCCTACGGGCTCGGCTGCAAGCGGCCGTCCATGTCGAACGACTACCTGTCGACGTTCAACCGGCCGGATGTCAGCCTGGTCACCGAGCCGATCGGGTTCATCGGCGAGCACGGCGTCACCACCGAGGACGGGATGCGGCACCCGGTGGACGTGCTGATTTGTGCGACGGGCTTCAAACTGTGGGAGAAGGACTCGGTCCCGCCGTTCCCGGTGACCGGCCGCGACGGGCTCGACCTCGGCGAGTTCTGGGACCGCAACAGATTCCAGGCTTACCACGGCGTCTCGGTGCCCGGCTTCCCGAACATGTTCACCATCACCGGGCCCTACGGCTTCGTGCTCGGCTCCTACATCTGGATGATCGAGGCGACAGCCGCCCACCTGAGCCGCGCCATCGCCGAGACCAAGCGGCGTGGTGCGACCGAGTGTGAGGTCAGCAGGCGCGCGCACGAGGAGTACTTCGCCGAATGCCTGCGCCGCCAGGAGAAGAACTTCCTGTTCACCTCCGTCTGCGACGGCTCGAACACCTACTACATCAACAGCCACGGCGACTCGCCGTTCCGCCCCTCCACGCACGGCGAGATGTACTGGCAGAACCGGCATTTCGATCTCGACGACTACCACTACCGCAGGCCGGTGCGCACGGCGCGGATCGGCGCGACCCTGGAAGAATCGGTATGAAACGCACCAACATCCACCCCGAGCTGGTGGTGGTGACCGGCGCGGGCAGCGGCATCGGCCGGGCCATCGCGCTCCGATTCGCCGCGGCGGGCGCGCACGTGGTGGTCTCCGACCTGAATAGGGACTCGGCCGCGGCGACCGAGGCGATGATCCACGCGCGCGGGCGGCGCGCCTGCGCGGCCCGGCTCGACGTCACCGATCCGAGTGCGTGGGAGGCCTTCGCCCGCGACGTGCTCGCCGATCACGGGGTGCCGGATGTGCTGGTCAACAATGCCGGGATGCTGGTCAGCGGCGCGTTCGTGGACCTGACGCCCGCCGACTGGGATCGCCAGCTGAGCGTGAACCTGCTCGGCGTCGTGCACGGCTGCCGGGTGTTCGGGCAGCAGATGATCGACAACGGTAAGCGTGGCCACATCGTCAATATCGCGTCGGCGGCCGCGTTCACGCCGACGCCGGTGATGTCGGCGTACTCGGTGTCCAAGGCCGGGGTGAAGATGCTGACCGAGTGTCTGCGACTCGAGTTCGGGCCCAAGGGAATCGGGGTCAGCGCGATCTGCCCCGGCGTGATCAACACCAATATCGGCGAGCACGCGGTCACCGTCGGCGTCGACGAGGAGTTGGTCGCGCGGGGCAAGGAACTGACCCGGCGGGTGCAGGACGCCGCCGCGAAACTGCCGTTCTCGCCACTGAGTCCGGACCTGGTGGCGCGGGCGGCGCAGCGCGCCGTACGGTACGACCTCGCCGTGGTCCCGGTGCGGGCCGAGGCGTGGTTGGGGTACTTCCTGTTACGGATCGCGCCGGGCGTGAATCGGCGGATCGCCCAGCCGCTGGACGTCGAGCGGATCGAGCGGGTCGGGCGGCGGGTGCTCCGCTTGATCGACCCGACATCGTCGGAGCCCGCAGGGGCGCAAGCTATTTCAGCACCGATCGAGGTGTCGAGGTAGGGCGATGAACGCGGACAACGGCGTGCGCGTTCATGTGCTGAAGGTCGGTGCGGTGATCGAGGAGACCGCCGAGGCCCGCACCCTCGTGTTCGAGGTGCCCGACGAGCTGAGCGCGCGGTTCCGCTACCGGCCCGGCCAGTTCCTCACCGTGCGCGTGCCGAGCGCGCGGACCGGATCGGTCGCCAGGTGCTACTCGTTGTGCAGCAGCCCGCACTGCGATGACCGAATTGCGGTGACGGTCAAGCGCATCGCGGGCGGGTATGCCTCGAACCTGCTCTGTGACACCGTCGCGGTCGGTGATCTGATCACGGTGCTCGAGCCGTCCGGTTCGTTCGGGCCGCGCGGGCTGGACGCCGACGTGGTGCTGTGCGCGGCGGGCAGCGGCATCACGCCTATCCTCTCGATCGTGAAGTCCATGATGGCAGGCGGTCGCGGCAATGCCGTTGTGCTGTATGCGAATCGGGACCGCGAGTCGGTGATCTTCGCGGATCCGCTCGCGGAGTGGACGCGCCGCTACCCCGACCGGTTGCGGGTGCTGCACTGGCTCGACGCGGAACGCGGACTCGCGACCACGCAGGCCGTCACGCAGCTGCTGCGACCGTACTCGGGTCGGGACTGGTTCCTGTGCGGCCCTTCCGGTTTCCTGGCCGTGGTCGGTGAGGCGGCCGCGGCACTGCGGGTTCCGGCCGCTCGTCTGCACCGCGAGGAGTACCGT
This sequence comes from Nocardia tenerifensis NBRC 101015, assembly GCF_000308715.1. Classification (GTDB taxonomy): domain Bacteria; phylum Actinomycetota; class Actinomycetes; order Mycobacteriales; family Mycobacteriaceae; genus Nocardia; species Nocardia tenerifensis. The sequence continues at coordinate 11,164 of NZ_BAGH01000190.1, read as the reverse complement.
TCGCTGCGGTCGAATCCGTTCGACGAGCCGGAGCGCGTCGAGGCCGAGCCGCTCGGCGACGCCACCGTCGCCGAGGTCGAGATCGACGGCCGGACCCATGTGCTGGACTGGCCGAGGCGCATGCCCCTGCTGGATGTGTTGCTGGACAACGGCATCGACGCGCCCTACGTCTGCCGGGAGTCCGCCTGCGGCACCTGCGTGTGCTCGGTGCGGCAGGGCCGCACCCGGATGCGGCAGAACGAGGCGCTCCTCGACGAGGAGATCGCGCTCGGGCTCACCCTGGCGTGTCAGACTCTGCCGGAGTCATCGCGGGTGCGAATCGTTTTCGACCAGTAGGAGATTCACTCGGGCTCGAACGCGAGATGGACCGGTTTACCGTGAGCATGATCGGCACGAGACGTCAGCGCAGCCAGCCCTTTCGCTTGATGTACACGAGCGGGATCACCGCGGCCACCAGGGTCATCAGCGTGGTGGCGACGAAACCGTGCTGCCACTCCAGCTCCGGCATCCAGGTGAAGTTCATGCCGTAGAAGGTGGCGATCAGGGTGGGCGGCAGGAAGACCGCGGTGATGATGGTGAACACCTTGACGATCTGATTCTGTTTGACGTCCAACCAGGTCATCACCGACTGCTGCAGGTAACGGACCTTGTCGTGCTCGAAGCCCGCGTGCTGCTTCACCCCGTCGATGTCGGCGATGAGGATGGTGAGCAGGCTGTCGAGCTCGGCGCTGTGCACGGTGCTGTCGGCCATCAGATGCCTTGCGGCGCGGGCCAATTGGAGCTGGGTCTCCTGGGTGCGCGAGACGATCTCCTCGGCCGCGTTCATCCGCGACATGGTGCCGCGCATGTCGGCGACGCCGATCTCGCGGCCGCGCTGGTCGTAGCCGTTGGTGGCCATCTCGATCTCGTCGTTCATCGCCTCCAGCGCGTCGCTGGCGTAGTAGATCACCCGCTCGGACGCCTCGTTCAGCGCCCACAGCAGCGCGTACATCACGCCGTGCGCGGAGCCGGTGAGGGCGGGATTGCGGCGCATCTTCGCGATCGCCTTGTCGAACGGGACGAAGTGCTCGGCCGGCTGCAGCGTGACCAGGAACTCGGCGCCCAGCGCGAAGACGATGGTCTCGCGTTCGATGGCGTCGCCGCGCTTGTAGTTGGCGACGACCGGCAGGTAGAGGAAGTCGTCGGTCTCCCAGACCCGGTTGCGCGCGGCGGCGAAGTCGACGCCGAGCCGTTCGCGCAGCACGGCGGCGGTGTCGGCGTCGGCGGCCGCCAACGGGATCCAATGTTGTTGCAGGACTTCGGTGTCGAACCGGTCGGCGGCCACCGTGCTGCTGCGGGCGCCCATCGCTACCGGCCGTAGGACGAGTGCGCGGGCGAGACGGACGACGAGCCGACCGGGCTCTGCGGGTGGGCGTAGTGCATGGTCAGCAGCCCCGCGCTGATCAGCAGGTACAGGCCGATCGTGAACCAGATCGACTGGCGCTCCAGATTCGGTGCGCGATGCGGTGTTTCGGCCCTCTTGAACATGATCGCCATGGCGGAACTCCAATGTTTCGTAGCGTCTGATCGCGCCGACCACTCGGGTCGACGCCGTATGCGCCGGCCCTACAGGTCGAACAATGTCGAAATGGGTGCCGCGTCAAGCGATCGGCCGCTCGGGTCGGCCACCATCGCACGGGCAGATCAACGACGAACCGGCACAACCCGTTTCGAGGCGGCGGTCCGGCCGGAACCGTCGATACTGTCAACCGGCATCAGCCGCTCACCCCGCTTCGTTGGTTGCTCACTACGCAGAATTGCGCACCCATTATTACAACCCCGCCGCCGCACGTTCGTCAATCAGTTGCGCAAGTATTCGCCCGCGTGCCACGCTACCGACAGGTTGGAGGCGGACGTGACCGACGACGGCGAGCCGGGCCCTCTCCCGGCGGATCGACTACAAGACGCGGCAGCGGTTTTCGGCATGCTCGCGGCCACCGCCCGGCTGCAGATCCTCTGGCTGCTGAGCCAGGGCGAGCGCGACGTCGGCACGCTGGCCGTCGACATCGGCCAGACCGTGCCCGCGGTCAGCCAGCACCTCGCCAAACTCAAGCTGGCCGGACTGGTCCATATGCGCAAGGAGGGCAGGCGCAATGTCTACACGATCGCCGACCCCGGCATCGCCGACATCGTCCGCCTCGCCTTCCGGCACCACCGGCTGCACGGCGGGCGGCTGACCGAGGGGCTCGGCGACTGAGCGCGAGAGGGCCACTCAGAACAGGAAATAGCGTTGCGCCATAGGCAGTTCGGCGGCGGGCTGTTCGGTCCAGACCTCGCCGTCTACGCGGACGGTGAACGTGTCCGGGTCGACCTCGATGCGCGGCATGGCGTCGTTGTGCGGCATGTCGGTCTTCTTACGGTCGCGAACGTTCTTGACCGGCACCAGTTTTCGATTGACGCGCAACCGGTCGGCGAGCCCGTCGTCGATGGCCTGCTCGGACACGAAGTGCAGGGAGGTGGCGGCCGCGACGAGCGGGGCCGCGCCGAACATGGGCCGCGGCAGGACGGGCTGCGGCGTCGGGATGGACGCGTTGGCGTCGCCCATCGCGGCCCAGGCGATCGCGCCGCCCTTGAGCACCGCGTGCGGGCGGACGCCGAAGAAGGCGGGCTCCCACAGCACCAGGTCGGCCAGCTTGCCGACCTCGACGGAGCCGATCTCGTGGTCGAGGCCGTGCGCGACGGCGGGGCAGATGGTGTATTTCGCGATGTAGCGCTGGACCCTGGCGTTGTCGGCGGCGCCGTCGCCGGGCAGGGCGCCGCGGCGGCGCTTCATCACGTGCGCGGTCTGCCAGGTGCGCATGACCACCTCGCCGATGCGGCCCATGGCCTGCGAGTCGCTGCCGATCATCGAGATCGCGCCGAGGTCGTGCAGCAGGTCCTCGGCCGCGATGGTGGACGGGCGGATCCGGCTCTCCGCGAACGCGAGGTCCTCCGGGATGGACGCGCTCAGGTGATGGCAGACCATGAGCATGTCGAGGTGCTCGTCGAGGGTGTTGACGGTGTGCGGGCGGGTCGGGTTGGTCGAGCTCGGCAGGACGTTGAGATGCGCCGCGACGGTGATGATGTCGGGCGCGTGGCCGCCGCCCGCGCCCTCGGTGTGGTAGGCGTGGATGCCGCGGCCCGCGATGGCGCCGAGGGTGTCCTCGACGAAACCGGCCTCGTTCAACGTGTCCGAGTGCAGCGCCACCTGAACGCCCGCCGCGTCGGCGACGGTGAGGCAGGCGTCGATCGCGGCCGGGGTCGAGCCCCAGTCCTCGTGCAGCTTGAAACCCGATGCGCCGCCGCGCAACTGCTCCCACATGGCGTCGGCGCTGACCGTGTTGCCCTTGCCGAGCAGCACGATGTTCATCGGCCAGCCGTCGGTGGCCTCGAACATGCGCGCCAGGTGCCAGGAGCCGGGCGTGACGGTGGTGGCCTTGCTGCCCTCGGCCGGGCCGGTGCCGCCGCCGATCAGGGTGGTGATGCCGCCGCCGAGCGCCTCGTCCATCAGTTGCGGGCAGATGAAGTGCACGTGGCAGTCGATGGCGCCCGCGGTGAGGATGCGCCCGTTGCCGGAGATGATCTCGGTGGACGGGCCGACCACCAGATCGGGGTGCACGCCGTTCATGGTGTCCGGGTTGCCCGCCTTGCCGATGGCGCAGACGCGGCCGTCCCGAATGCCGATGTCGGCCTTGATGATTCCCCAATGGTCGATGATCACCGCACCGGTGATCACGGTGTCCGGCGCGCCGTCGGCGCGGGTGGCGCGCGACTGTCCCATGGACTCGCGCAGCACCTTGCCGCCGCCGAAGACGGCCTCGTCTCCCGCGAGACCCGGTCCGCCGCTGCGGTCTTCGGTGATCTCGACGAACAGATCGGTGTCCGCCAGGCGAATTCGGTCGCCCGTGGTCGGCCCGAACAGCTGTGCGTAACGCGCCCGGCTCAGTTCCATTGCGACTCTCCAACTTTCCCGGGTTCGGTCACCGCGCGTCCAGGCGGCCGGGCGGCGTCAGGCTGATGCCGTGCACCTCGCGGGCGCCACCCAGCGGGACCAGTGAAACGCGCTGTCCCAGACCGGGTTCGAAGCGCACGGCGGTGCCCGCGGGAATGTCGAGCCGGTAGCCGTGCGCGGCGACGCGGTCGAAGCTCAAGGCGGCGTTGGACTGCGGGAAGTGCACGTGGCTGCCGACCTGCACCGGCCGGTCGCCGGTGTTGACGACGTCGAGCTCGATCCGGTGCGCGCCGGCGTTCAGCTCGACAGTGCCCTCCGCGCAGAGGTATTCACCGGGGATCATGCCTCGCACACCCGTCCGCGGGCCGCACGCTGCGGTGTCATGCGGCCTCCTAGCCGATCGGATGGTGGACGGTGACCAGCTTGGTGCCGTCCGGGAACGTGGCCTCGACCTGGACGTCGTGGATCATCTCCGGCACGCCCTCCATCACGTCGGCGCGCGTGAGAACCGTTCTGCCCGAAGACATCAGCTCGGCGACCGTGCGTCCGTCCCGCGCGCCCTCGAGTACGTGATCGGTGATCAGGGCCACGGCCTCGGGATGGTTGAGCCTGAGCCCGCGCGCCTGCCTGCGCCGGGCCAGCTCGGCCGCGTAGCTCAGCAGCAGGCGTTCCTGCTCGTGCGGCGACAGTCGCATCCGGGCTCCTCACCGGGTCGGGGTGGCTGGGTGACGGTCATTCTGGCACGCCCGTTCCCGCGGCGCGGGACGAGCGGTCGCCGGTAGGTCAGCCCCGGGCCGGCAGATTCTGCAGGCGGACCTGTCCGCGCGCGACCACCCGCTGCTGCTCGTCGGTGATCACCACCTGCCAGAGCTGCTGCATCCCACCGCGATGGATGGGGGTCGCCTCGCCGTAGAGGTTGCCGTCGCGGATCGCGCGCAGGAAATCGGTGTTGTTGTTCACTCCGACGACCGTGCCCTTGCCGCCGTACCAGACCCCGCCGCCGACGCTGGCGAGCGTCTCGATGATGGTGCAGTAGACGCCGCCGTTCTGGATGCCCGCGGGCTGGTACAGGTGCGGCTTCACGGTCCACTCGCCGCGCACGCGGTCCGGGCTCACCTCGGTGTAGCGCAGGCCGATCAGGTCGGTGAACGTGCCCTCGCTGGCCTTGGTCATCTGCTCGGGCGTGATCGTCGCGAGCCAGTCGCCGGCCCGCTTCTCCTGATCTGTCATGTGGTCCACTTTTGCATAGGGGGTGGGACCCGATTTTCGCTGGCTCACTTGCCGACCGGGCGTCGAAGACAAAGCGGTGGGCTCCACTACGGGAAGTGGAGCCCACCGCGGCAATGGATCGGGGGTCACCGCAGCCCTCGGGACTCTCGACCAATCCTAACGCCGGTCATGATTATAGGTCAGGCTTACCTAACTGAGCAACACCGCCGCGCGGCGAACCGGTAATCCGCGCTGTTCCAAGGCCGCCAACAGCCCTTGACCGCGGCGGGTGCCGATCTCCGCGTCGGTACCGGCGAGGGCCGGCACGTAGGTCGACGCGCCCGCGATGGATTCGCCTACCAGCAACCAGAATCGGCGCGCGCTCAGACCGGCGCACCGAGCCATGCTCGACTGGATCAGCGTCAGCGACGGCTCGCAGCGGTGGGCCAGCCAGACATACATCGCGTCCTCGCACGGCAGGCTCACCGCGCCGGGCTCGTCGGCGAGCGGGTCGCCGTCGAGGACGCGAATCGTGGTGTCGCCCAAGCCCGCCCAGTCGATGCCGCCGTCGTTGTCGGTGTGGATCCAGAGGTTCTCCAGGCCGGGATCCCAGGCCCGCCCCTCGGCCACCAGCAGCGCGGTCACCCGGCCGACCACCGCGTGGATGAGCGCGGTGGCCACCACCTCGGCCGCGACGTCGGCGCGGATCATCTCCGCGGCATGCCTGCGATACATGAGTTCGATGCGGCCCTCACGCGCCCCGTCGGCCAGCCGCCACCATCGGCGCTTGCCCTGCTCGACCATCGCCGCGACCGCGTACACGCGCGGATGTTCGGGTTGCAGCGCACGCAAATCGGCACACGTGCGATCGAACACCAGGTGCGTATGGCGCGGCGGGCAGGTGGTCATGAGCTCGGGCATGGAACCTCCTCGAGAATTGGCCGTAGCGGTGCGTACCGCAAGATAGGTTAGGCTTACCAGACCAACCAGTACTCGGCTACAACGAATTTCAGGAGTAGTTCGTCACCGTGACCACGCTCGGCAACGTACGGCGACGCCGCCTATCCGGTCTGCTGTTATTGACCGCTCTGCTCCTGTTCACCGCGCTCGCCAGCGTCGCGATCGGCACACGGGCGCTCTCGCCCGGCACCGTCTACGACGCCGTGCACCACGCGATCAGCTGTCCCGGCGGCCCGTTCAGCTGCCCAGCCGGGTCGACCGAGGAGGAGATCGTCCGCGGGCTTCGACTCCCCCGCACGGCGCTGGCGCTGGTCACCGGGGTCGCGCTCGGCCTGGCCGGCGCGTTGATCCAGGGCTACACGCGCAACCCGCTCGCCGACGCGGGCCTGCTCGGACTCAACTCGGGCGCGGCGTTTTTCGCGGCGCTGAGCATCTACCTGTTCGCGTTCACCGCGCCGGAGCAGTACATCTGGTTCGCCTTCGCCGGCGCGCTCATCGCGGGTCTGGTGGTGTTCGGGGCATCGGCCGTCGGCGGCGGCAAGGCGAGCCCGCTGAGCCTGGTGCTCGCGGGCGCGGCAGTCACCGCATTTTTGCAGGCGATGACGAACGCCGTTGTGCTGCTCGATCCGGCGGCGCTGGACACCTACCGCTTCTGGGTCGTCGGCACGGTCGCCGGGCGCGACGCCTCGGTGTTCTGGCAGGTACTGCCATTCCTGGCGTTCGGGGTGTTGCTCGCGTTGATCGCGTCGCCCGGGTTGAACCTGCTCAGCCTCGGCGACGATGTAGCACGCGGGCTCGGCGTGAACGTCGGGCGCAGTCGCGCGCTCGGGCTGGCCGCGATCGTGCTGCTGTCCGGGGCGTCGACGGCGGCGGTCGGGCCGATCGCCTTTCTCGGGCTGGTCGTGCCGCATCTGGCTCGCGTCGTCACCGGGCCGGACTATCGCTGGCTGGTCCCCTACTCCGGCTTGATCGGCGGACTGCTGCTGCTGATCGCCGACATCGTCGGGCGCGTCGTGGCCATGCCCGGCGAACTCCAGGTCGGCGTGGTGCTCGCCGCGATCGGCGCCCCGTTCTTCATCGCGTTCGTCCGGCGTCGGAAGTTGGTGAGCCTGTGACACCGTCGGTGAAAACCGAGTGGGTGAAGACCGAGGGCGTTCGGCCCGCGCTGCGGATCGGGCCCGTGTCGGTGGTGCTGCGGCCGGTGATGGTGGCGGTCGTCGCCGCGCTGGCCGCGCTGGTGCTGCTGCTGTTCTGTCTCGACATCGCCACCGGCGAGTCGCACATCCCGCTCGGGCGGGTGGTCGACGTGCTCACCGGCGGCGGAACCAGGTCACAGCGGTTCATCGTGCTGGACTCCCGGCTGCCGCGGGCGCTCACCGCGCTGGTGGTCGGCGCGGCGCTCGGGCTGGCCGGCGCGATCACCCAGTCCATCCTGCACAACCCGCTGGCCGCGCCGGACATGCTCGGCATCACCTCGGGTGCCAGCCTGGGCGCGGTCAGCGTGGTCGTGCTGGGCGGCGGCGCGACCGGACTGCTCGGAACCCTCGGCGCGCCGCTGGCCGCGCTGGCGGGCGGGCTGCTCACGGCGGCGGCGATCTATCTGCTCGCGTGGGGCCGCAGCCCTACCGGCGATCGCGGCGTCACCGGTCTGCGCCTGGTGCTGATCGGCGTCGGCATGAACGCGCTGCTGCTGGCCGGCGTCAGCTGGCTGCTCACCCGCGCCACGCTCCAGGACGCGCAGCGAGCGCACCTGTGGCTCAACGGATCTCTGAACAACGCCGACCGATCCGGTTTGCTGCCCGCGACTTTGGCGTTGGCCGTCGTCGTGGTCGTCGCGCTCGGCTCGGCCCGCACGCTGGCCGCGTTGCGCCTCGGCGCCGACACCACCCGCGCGCTCGGCGTGAAAATCCAGACGCAGCAGGCGATTCTGATCGGCTCGGCCGTGATCGGCGCCTCGGTGGCGACCGCCGCCGTGGGCCCGGTGAGCTTCGTCGCGCTGTCGGCGCCGCAGATCGCCCGGCGGCTGCTGCGCACCCCCGGCGAACCGCTCATCGGGTCGGCGCTCACCGGTGCCATCCTGGTGGTCGGCGGGGATGTCGCGTCGCGCTCGGTGTTTCCGGCCGATCTGCCGGTGGGCATCGTGACCGCGGCGTTCGGCGGACCGTTCCTGCTCTACCTGCTCGTGCGAATGAATCGGAAGGCGACGCTGGCATGACCACAGACGCTGTGAACAACGCGGTGCCGACCAGGCTCGCCGCCGACGACGTCCGGCTCGCCTACGGCGACCGGGTGATCATCGACGAACTCACCCTCGACATCGCGCCCGGCGTGATCACCACGGTGATCGGCCCGAACGGCTGCGGCAAGTCGACGCTGCTGCGCGCGCTCGGCCGGCTGCTGCGCCCGCAGCAGGGCCGAGTGTTGTTGGACGGCAAGGCCATTTCGACGATGAAGACCAAGGACGTGGCCCGGGTGATCGGCATGCTGCCGCAGTCGCCGGTCGCACCGGAGGGCCTGACCGTCGCCGATCTCGTTGCGCGCGGGCGTCATCCGCATCAGTCGTGGTTCCGGCAGTGGTCGGCGGCCGACGAGGACGAGGTGATGGCCGCGCTCGCGCAGACCGGCATCGCCGACCTGGCCGACCGCGCGCTCGACGAACTCTCCGGCGGGCAACGCCAGCGCGCGTGGATCTCCATGGCGCTCGCGCAGGGCACCGATATCCTGCTGCTCGACGAGCCGACCACCTACCTCGACCTCGCGCACGCCGTGGACGTGCTCGACCTGGTCGACCGGCTGCACGCCGAGCTCGGCCGCACCGTCGTCATGGTGCTGCACGACCTGAATCTGGCCATTCGCTACAGCGACGAGTTGATCGTCATGCGCGACGGGCGAATCGTCGCGCAGGGCACGCCCGCCGACATCATCGACGTCGCTCTGCTGCGCGAGGTCTTCGATCTCGACGCCTCCGTGCTGCCGGATCCGGTGTCGGGCCGGCCGATGGTGGTACCGATCGGCACGCGGCACGTTCTCGGCAAGGCGGGCGGGCCGGTCATGCCCGAATCCGCGCCGGTATGACAAATGACACACCAGCTATTCCATAGTTACGACACCCTGTAGTACGCATGCGCGTCGTTGAGTCCGTAAAATTGTGGGATGGCAGGACTTGGTGAACTCGAGAAAGCGGTCATGGACCAGTTGTGGTCGGCCGATGAACCGCAGACAGTCCGGCAGGTGCACGAGGCATTGGCCGCACGCCGCGAGCTCGCGTACACCACGGTGATGACGGTGCTGCAACGACTCGCGAAGAAGAATCTCGTGGTCCAGCAGCGCGACGACCGTGCTCATCGCTACGCGCCGGTGCACACCCGGGATGAATTGGTCGCCAGCCTCATGGTGGACGCGCTGCAGCAGGCCGACGCCGCAGGCAGCCGCGCCGCCGCGCTGGTGCACTTCGTTGAACAGGTCGGAAAGGATGAGGCTGCCGCATTACGCGAAGCACTCGCTAAGCTCGAAGCGAACGAGGACACACCGCCCCAGCAGTAGACTCCTCGCGACCTTGCCCCCAACGCAGTGAGCTGAGTCGATGAACGCAACCGCGCCGGTATTCGCCGGACTCGCATTGCTTCTCGCGGGGCCTGCCCCGGCCCTGCTCAGCCGGGCGACGTGGACATACCGGACCCCGCGCGCCGCGCTCGTGCTCTGGCAGGCCATCGCGCTCGCCGCCGTGCTCAGCGCGTTCGGTTCGGGTCTGGCCATCGCGGCCGAACTGCTCGTGCCCGGCCCCGACGGCAGGCCGACCACCGCGCCCACCCGCGAGATCGACGCGCTCGGGCTGCCGCTGTGGCTGGCGTATGTCTTCGTGTTCGCGTTGACGCTGCTGGTCGGCGCGCGGCTGTGCTACGCGATCGTGCGGGTCGGGGTGCACACGCGGCGGCGGCGGGCCAGGCATCGGATGCTGGTCGATCTGCTCGATCAGAGCGGTCCGCGCCGGCGGGCCTCCGATATCCGGGTGCTCGCCGCGACCGAGCCGATCGCCTACTGCCTGCCGGGCCTGCGGCAGCGCGTGGTGATCAGCGAGGGCACGCTGACCAACCTCGCCGACGCGGAGATCACCGCGATCGTCAGTCACGAGCGCTCGCACCTGCGGGCCAGGCACGACCTGGTGCTCGAGGCGTTCACCGCGGTGCACGAGGCGTTCCCGCGGTTCGTGCGCAGCAAGGCCGCGCTCGGCTCGGTCAAGCTGCTCATCGAGTTGCTCGCCGACGACTCCGCGGTGAAGGTCACCGGGCCCAAGCCGCTGGCCCGCGCGCTCGTCGCCTGCTCGAAATCGACCGCGCCCCAGGGCGCGCTGGCAGCAGGCGGGCCGACGACGCTGATCCGTATCCAGCGGCTCACCGGGCGCATCGGTGACGTACGGGTGGCGAGCGCCGCCTATCTCGGCTCCGCCGCGATACTCGTCGTTCCGACTATGGCCGTGGCGGTGCCGTGGCTAGTCGAGCTCGGGCGGCTCTTCCGGGGCTGAGTCTTGGACTGGCGGACGATGCCGCCGCCGGTTCCGCATGATCCTTTGATCAGCTTCGACTGTGCCCACGTATCCTGAACTCTTGGCCTGCTGCCTGGCCTTTCCGCGCCCGTCCGTGCACGGCGCGCGGTGCGACTCCCGCACAGCGCGTTTCGGTTCGAGCGCGTTGCCCGACGAAAGGCCGACCACACCTGTGACCCCCTCGACTCCCGTCGCCGTAGCGCCCACCGTGACCTTCATGGACTTGGGTCTGCCCGCCGTGCTCGTGCAGGCACTGCGCAACGACGGCATCGAGACGCCGTTCCCCATCCAGGCCGCGACCGTGCCGGATGTCCTGGCGGGCAAGGATGTGCTCGGCCGTGGGCCGACCGGGTCCGGCAAAACGCTCGCGTTCGGGTTGCCGATGCTGGCCAGGCTCGCCAGCGGGGTGACGAAGCCGGGGCGGCCGCGCGGGTTGGTGCTGGTGCCCACGCGCGAACTGGCCGCGCAGATCGAGCGCGCGT
>NZ_BAGH01000191.1 GCF_000308715.1 Nocardia tenerifensis NBRC 101015 | reverse complement strand
GACTCGTAGAGCGACAGACGCAGCAGCAGTTCCAGCACCTCGGGGGCGACGTCGTCGAGGCCCCACTCGACCGCGCCGTGCAGCGTCCGGTGCCGCGCGGGCACGTCGACGTAGGACGACGAACGCAGGTCCGCCCCGGCCTCGAGGCGGCGCAGCGTGCGCACCGGGCCGATCCGGGCGATGGAGCCCGCGGCGAGTTCGATGGCCAGTGGCACCCCATCGAGCTCACGCGCGATCTCGTCGAGCACGAGGCGATCGGCCACCGCGGCCGCCCCGCGATAGTGGCTGTCGATGCTGTCGAGCAACAATTGTGCGGCGGGCGCGGAGCCGGGATAGTAGTCGCCGGTGTCGCCCCCGGTGCGCAAGGGCCGTACGCACAGCACACATTCGCGGTACAGATGGAACGGCACGCGACTGGTCGCCACGATGACCAGGTTGGGGCAGTGCTCCAAAAGCCTTGGCACATCGGTGGATATGCCGCGCACCACGCGATCGCAATTGTCCAGCAACAGGATTGCCCGGCGCGCGCCGATCGCCTCGGCGAGCCGCGCCAGCGCCTCTACCGCCGGGAGACGCTCGGGCGCGGCGTCGAGGGGGCGGCGACTCGCCCGCTCCAGCACCGTGTTCCACGCGTCGGTTCGATCGGCGCACTCCGCGAGATCCGCCGTCACCGTGATTTCTTGGCGAAAGGCCGTGTCCGACAGCACTTCTCGAGCTATCCTGGACTTTCCGACGCCGGCGGTGCCGGTGAGGGTGAGCAGCCGGACCCGCGGATCGACGAGCAGCCGGCCGACCTCGGCGAGTTCCGCCTCTCGCCCGACGAGCGTCGGAAGCCGATAGGTTCCGGCCAGTGTAGGCCTGACGTCGTCGCCCACCATGGGTACCTCTCAGTCATGCCACGGCTGAGACGACCGCACGAAATTACGCCCGAGCTACGCTGCATCAAGGCCGACCGAGCCGAGATTCGATCCGCGAACCCGAATGTTCACCGATCGGTTACGACAATACCAATACCTCGCCGCGTCGCGGGGCGTAAACAGATCTCCGAGTTCACCTGGGGCCGCGAAGATTTCGAAGCTCACCCGTTCGGCGCACACCGGCATACCGAGTGACCACGGACTCCTCCGCCGACCCGTGGCCGGGTAGCGAGAACCTGTCAGTCGTTATCGTCGACCGGTGTTCGGACCAGGGCAAGACACCAGCCTCGAGGGCATCTGGCGGCTCGTCGCCATCATCGTCGGCGCGGCCGTCACCGCGGCGATCCCGTGGACGTTTCCGCCCGACGGGGGCCCGACGGCGTTCGATCGCGCGCTGGCCGCGCCCATCCACTCGACGCTCGACGCCCGGCCCGGCGTCTACCAGGCGCTGGTGATTCCCAGCAACGCCTACATCCTGCTGCCGCTGCTGGCGCTCGCCGCGGCGTGGTTCGGGTACCGCGGGCAATGGTGGCGCGCCGCGCTCATGGTCGTGGTTCCCGAACTGGCCGTCGGCCTCAATACCTGGCTGCTCAAGCCGCTGTGGGACCGGCACCTGCACGACTACCTCGCCTACCCCAGCGGGCACACCGTGCACCTGGTCGCGATCGCGACCGCGTTCATCGTGCTGATCGAGTCGATCCGGACCAAGATCCGCGCCTTCGCGGCGGCCGTCGTGGCGCAGCTCGGGGTCGCGGTCGGCATGGTCGGGCTCGACTATCACCTGCCCACCGACGTCATCGGCGGCGTCGCCGCGGCCGCCACGATGGTGCTCGCGCTGTGCTGGCCCGCGCGGGCCCTGCTGGACATCGATGCACGGCAAACCCTTGGTACCGCGCAGGAAAGGTGGTAGAACTTGTTCTAATTCAGGCGATGGGAGCGCGTACAGTGCGGTACGGGATTGTGTTGTTCACCAGCGATCGAGGCATCACGCCCGCCGACGCGGCGGTGGCCGCGGAAGGCGCCGGTTTCGATACGTTCTACGTGCCCGAGCACACGCATATCCCGGTGGTGCGCGCAGCGGCGCATCCGCGCACGGCCGACGGGAGCCTGCCCGACGACCGGTATCTGCGCACCCTCGATCCGTGGGTGGCGCTGGCGACCGTGGCCGCCGTGACGAGCCGGATCGGCCTGTCGACGGCGGTCGCCCTGCCCGCCGAGCACCACCCGATCACCCTCGCGAAGGCCATCGCCTCGCTGGACCACCTGTCCGGCGGCCGGGTCAGCCTCGGCGTCGGATTCGGCTGGAACACCGATGAACTCGCCCACCACGGCGTGCCCCCGGCCAAGCGCCGCACGGTGCTGCGCGAACACCTCGACGCGATGCGCGCACTCTGGACCGACGAGGAAGCCAGTTTCGAGGGGCAGTTCGTGAACTTCGGCGCCAGCTGGTCGTGGCCGAAGCCGGTGCAGAAGCGGATACCGGTCCTGCTCGGCGCGGCGGGCACCGAGAAGACGTTCGCGTGGCTGGCCGAGCACGCCGACGGGTGGATCACCACCCCCACCGAGGACGGCGTGGACGCCAAGATCGCACTGCTGCATCGGGTCTGGCGTGAGCACGAGCGGGAGGGCACGCCAGAGGTGGTCGCGCTCTGCGGGCGGCACGACGCGGCCCAGCTGGCGCAGTGGGCCGAGGCCGGGGTCACCGAGGTGGTTTTCGGCATGCCCGATCGGACCGCGGACGAGGTGCGCGCCTACATCGATCGTCTGGCCGGGAAGCTCGGCCTCAGCGCCTGAACGGGTTCTATTCGGCCCCAGGGCAATTCACGAGCGGCCAGGACGGCGACCCGCGCGCAAACACCGCACGGGCCGCCGAGACATCCCGGCCGCGAGACGTCAGCGCAGATCGCGCCGGCGGAAAGCGGTCACGCCCACCGCGATCAGCGCCGCGGCGACCGCCAGCAGCCACAGCACCGGCGCGAACTCGAACTCCGCGCCCGGCAGCTTCGGCGGGTGCGTGAACGGCACGAGGTCGACGATCCACTGCGGCAACCCGTCGAGAGAGCCGACGAAGGAGATCACGATCATGACGCTGAGCACGCCCCACGCGATCGGCGTGAGCCGAGGCGCGATGCCGTAAATCGCCACGGCGACCCCGGTGACCACCCACACGGCGGGCACCTGCACCGCCGCCGCGCCCAGCGTGTCGGTCAGCTTGCCTGCCATGTCGCCGTCCGTCGCGCCGTAGACGACTCCGACCGCCAAACCCGCCGCCAGCAACAGCAATACGGGCCCGAGCAGCGCGAAACCGATGTGGCTCAACGCGTATCGCGACCGGCCGACCGCCCCCGCCAGCGTCGACTCGGCCCGCTGCGTGGACTCCTCGTCGTGCAGCCGCAGCGTCGCCGAGAGGGAGTACGCGGCGGCGCCCGCCGCGAGCAGGGTGAAGGCGAGCGTGACGAACGAATCCTGGAGTACGTCCGTGCCGCCCATCCGGGTGACCATGTCGTACATCGACGAGTTGTCGTTGATCATCTCGCCGACGCTCTTGACCGCCCCGCCCATCAGCAGCCCGTACAGCAGGAACCCGACGACCCAGACCAGCAGCGAGCCGCGCTGCAGGCGCCACGCGAGCCCGGCGGGCCCGGACAGCGACGGTTCCGCCGCCGGCGGGCCGGGTCGCTCGGCGAGCAGACCGGAGCCGGTGTCGCGCC
>NZ_BAGH01000192.1 GCF_000308715.1 Nocardia tenerifensis NBRC 101015 | reverse complement strand
GCGCCCGCGCCTCCTCGGCTTCTCGTCGCGCCTGTTCGGCTGCCACGGAAGCCATTTCGGCCTCGGCGATACGCCGGGCCGCGTCGGCTTGCACGGCCTGGACCTGCGCTTCGGCGACGGAGGGGTCGCCGAGAGTGGACAGTTCGGCGACCGCCGCGGTGAGGGTGTTGCCCAATTGATCGGCCAGCCCGCGAAACTGAACTAGCAGCTCATCTGCTCGAAGTCGGGCCGCGGTAACCGGTCCTTGCTGCGTCACAGTGACGGAAGCTCCTGGTGCCTCCGACTCCTCCAGCAGGCGTTGCCGTTCCCGCCACGCGCGCCATCGCGTGTGATCCGGATGGTCACAGTATTCCGAGGGGCGGCCAGGACCCCCGCCGCGTGTGATCGGACGGGAGCAGCCTGGGAAGTTGCATACGTTGGACACTGGAGAATCGTAGCGTTGGTTTCGTCACTATTGACGTATTTAGACGAAACGAAATCCTCGGTGTCGCAGGAATTCTCCTCTCTCACTGCGACCTATCTGACCGCCGATAAGTGAACATTATCGGCGGTCAGACCTTTGGCAGTTTCCGCAGACTCCCCCGAAATGGCTGTGTCTATTACGTTTACGTTTGGTCACATTCAACGAAACGAAACGTCTACGAAACCCTACGAAAACTGTGCTGCCCCGTACGCCCGTACCACTTCTGCTCGAACCACTCGAATGGGGGTTCCACACGATGCGAAAGTCGCGCGGGCACCAATGCCGGAGCGACGGCAGACCATTCGGCCTTCATCATGACCCCGCAGAAATCGTCACTTGACGGCTACCGTCGACACTGTGCGAGCGAATCCTGAAATCCCCACCGCTGCCGGGACGGTGCGCGACGGTTCGCGGCTCCCGCTCCGGTACGCCCATGGTCGGGCGTTCGTGACGCGCTGGCGTTCGGACCGCCGGTACCACAACCGAATTGCGTGGCGACGTCGAGCGACTGGCTGACGCTCAACATCTGGTCACCCGATCTCGGTGCCGCGAGACTGCCGGTCATGGTGTTGCTGCACGGCGGCAGATACCTGGAGGGCACTTCGAGTAACCCCCACCATGACGGCGCGACTCTGGCTCGAGCCGGTGTGGTGATGGTCAGCGTGAATTACCACGTCGGCGTCGAGGGCTTCGCCCATATAACCGGCGCGCCGAACAATCGCGGCATTCTCGATCAGGTCGCCGCGCTCGAGTGGGTGCAGGACAATGTGGCTGCGTTCGGCGGGGACCCGGACAACGTCACTGTGTTCGGCCAGTCCGCAGGCGCGGGGTGTCTCGCAGCGCTGATGGTGATGCCGACGGCGGCGGGCCTGTTCCGCCGTGCGATCGTCCAAAGTATGGCGGGCACTTACTTTTCCGAAGGGCTCGCCGCCGCCATCTCCACCACCATCGCCGCCGAAGTAGGCGGCCGGGCGACCATCGACGATCTGGCGCGTCACACGCCGCATGCCCTGGTCACCGCGGCGGGCGCCGTGCTCGAGCGGATGCCGGACCACGTCGAATCATGGGGTCCGATGGCGCTGACCCCGACACCGTTCTCGCCCGTCGTCGACGGTGATGTTCTCCCCCAGGCGCCGTGGCGCGCGCTCGCGGAGGGCGCGGCGCGCACTATCGATCTGCTCGTCGGGCACACGCGGGACGAATACCGGCTGTTCAACACCCGGCTCGGCGACGAGGTGACCGATGCCGAGGTCGACGCGACGCTCCATCGGCTCGCACCCATCCCCGGCGGCAGGTACCGCGCCGGCTACCCCGAGGCCACGCCCGGCCAACTGTACGAAATCATCAACTCCGACTGGCTGTTTCGTATGCCGAGCGTGCACCTGGCCGACGCCGCACACGCCGGCGGCGGGCGGGTCTGGAGTTACGAACTCTGCTGGGATTTCAATCGGGACGAGGGTGCGTCCCACAGCCTCGACGTGCTGCTCGTGCTCGGCACGTTGAGCCCCGACGACGTGCGCGATCATCCGTCCGCGTTGCCGAACGCCGCCGCCGAGTCCATCCGAGTCGGCGATCACATGCGTAAAGACTGGCGGACTTTCGCGACCACCGGGGATCCCGGCTGGACGCCCTACGAACCGCCCACCCGCGCCACCCGCGTGTACACCGCCGAACCCACCACCCGCCCCTACCCCGAGGAACGCTCGCGCCGCGTCTGGCGCACGCACCGGTTCGGGGCTCTGCCCTATATCGGTTGAGCGCCAACGGTATCCGGCAAAGGTTGCGGCGCGCGAGGGCCGATGTATCGAGCGGAGGGGCGGATCACCTTCGAGGCGCCGGCCTGTTCGAGGATATTGGCGGTCCAGCCGACGACGCGGCTGGTGGCGAAGGTCGGCGTGAACATCGAACGGGGAATTCCGCAGAGCTCCATGACGACTCCGGCGTAGAACTCGACATTGGGGTACAGGTGGCGGCCGGGTTTGAGTTCGGCGAGCAGTTCGGTGACTCGTCGTTCCACGGTGGTCGCGAAGTCCACGAGCTCGCCGCCGAGTTCGATACCGATGGCGCGCAACAGGTTCGAGCGCGGGTCCGCGGTGCGGTACACGGCGTGGCCGAATCCCATGATGCGGTCGCCCTTGGCGAGTTTGTCGCGCACCCAGCCGTCGATCCGGTCCGGACTGCCGATCTCGTCCAAGCCGTCCAGCGCACGGTCGGGGGCGCCACCGTGCAGCGGTCCGGAGAACGCGCCGATCGCCGCGACGACCGCCGAGGCGACGTCGGCGCCCGTGGAGGCCACGACCCGTGCGGCGAAGGTGGAGGCGTTGAACCCGTGATCGATCGTGGCGATCAGGTACTGCTCGATGGCCCGAATGGCATTGGGGCGCGGCGGTTCTCCGGTCAGCATGTACAGCCAGTTGCCGGCCGTCGAGAGATCCGCGCGCGGGGTGACCGGGTCCAGTCCGCGGTGCAGTCGGTGCAGCGCGGCGAGGATGGTCGGCGTCACCGCGCAGATCAGGAGCGCGTCGGACCGGCGCCTTGCGGGGGTGCTGTCCCACATCGGGGTCAGGTCGCGCAGCGCGGCGAGCATCGACAGCGCTGTCCGCACACCGGCCATCGGTCGGCCGGTCGCCGCGATCGCCGGCAGCACGGGCAGCAACTCCGGTGGTAAGGGCTGTGCTCGTGCAATCTCGTCTGTGAACGCGCCGAGTTCCGCGTGGTCGGGTAAGTGCCCCTCGTGGAGCAGAAACCAGACCTCTTCGAACGTGCGCGTGGACGCGAGGTCGATCGCCGAGTACTGGCGATAGTGGTAGAAGCCTTCGTGCCCGCGCACGTCACCCAGCCGGGTCTCGGCCGCCACCACATTGCGCAGGCCGGCGGGTACGTCGATCAGCTCATCGAGTTCGACACCGTTGATAGTCATCGTTCAGACCTCCTTGACTGAACTGTGCGATCGCTATCAACTAGAGTCAATATTGATCAAGTCAATATGAGCGCAGAAGGGCAGGTCATGAAGGGCGAAGGTGACGCACGCCACCTCACCACCGCCGAGGTGGCGAGGCGACTCGATATCAAGCCCGAGACCGTTTACGCCTACGTCAGCCGCGGGTTGCTGACCAAGCTGCCGGCATCCGGGCGTCGCGGCAGCCTGTTCCGCGAGGACGAAGTGGCCAAGTTGGCGCGGGGTCGACGGCATCGTGAGCGCAGCACGATGGACGACATCGCCACCACGATCTCCGCGATCGAGGACGATCAGCTCTACTATCGCGGCCGGAATGTGGCGGATCTGCTCGCGACGCATCCGGTCGAATCCGTGGCGGGGCTGCTGTGGACCGGCGAATTGGACTCGGCGCCAGCGGAATTCAACGCTCCCGCCGCTATCCTGCGGACCACCCGCGCCGCCGTGGGCGCGCTCGGCGAGAGTGCCCGGCTGACCGATCGGATGCGCGTCGCGGTGACCGTCGCTAGCGCGAGCGACCAGCTCCGGTTCGACCTGTCCCCGCAGGGTGTGCTGCGGACGGCCCGCATCATCCTCGCCGTCGAGGCCGACTGCCTCGGCCCGCACCACGACTCCGGAACCCTCGCCGAACGACTGGGCCCCGCGCTCACCGAGCACGTCTTACCCGCCGGACTCCTCGACTCGACCTTGACGCTGCTGGCCGACCACGGGCTGGCGATCTCCACCATGGCCGCGCGGGTCGCGGCCAGCGCGCGCGTCCATCCCTACGGTGTCGTGTCCGCCGGCCTCGGCGCGATGGACAGCCAGTATCACGGCGCGGCAAGCACTGTCGCATACCGTTTCCTCGCCGACGCCATGGCCGATCCGCTCGGCGCGGCATCCGAACGACTCCGCCTCGGCGGCGGCCTCCCCGGTTTCGGACACCTGATCTACCAGACCACCGACCCCCGGGCCGAACTGCTACTGACCATCCTGCGGTCCCTCCCCGACGCCGCCCCCGCCCTCGAGGCCATCGACACCATCACCGACCATCTCGGCGCACCCCACACCGCCGTCCCGAACATCGACCTCGCACTCGCCGTCCTCATGCACACCTATCGCATGCGACCCGACGCGGGCGAGGCGATTTTCGCTCTCGCCCGCACCATCGGGTGGATCGCGCACACGCTCGAGGAGTATGCGGAACGCCCCATGCGGTTCCGACCGAATCACGCGCCGGTGCCGTGAGCGCGGGCGGGTTGGCGGCGTGCGCGCAGAGCCGGAACAATCACTGCACGAAGCTATTCGAACCGTCCGTGGACAGCATGTCAGGGATCTGTCCAGGGATTTCCCCGATGCCAACGAGGCGCGCGGGTTCGTAGCGTCGGTATATGAGTGATTCGCGTCGCCGGTCCGGTCGAACCCATCCGATCCGCATCGCCGTGGTTCTCGTGCTCGTCTTGATTGCCGCGTGCGGACGGACAGACAGCGACACCCCGGGCCCAGCGCCTGCTCGGACACCGCCGGCGATCGTGGTCACCGAGGAACGCTCGGGGGAACGAATCGTCGATCTCACGGTGCGCTCGACCGCCCTCGGCGGCACAGCCCCGGTCCGGTTGGTCACGCCGACGGGATGGGACGCGCGCACGCCGGGCCGAACTTGGCCGGTGCTGTACCTGCTGCCCGGCGGCGACGGCGACCACGCGAGCTGGACCGCCGACAGCGATGTCGAGGAATTGCCGCAATTGCGCGACGTGCTGGTGGTGATCCCGAGTATGCCGATGTTCGGTTTCTACACGAATTGGCACAATGCCGGGCGAGAGGATCCTCGGCAGGTGGAGACCTTCCATCTCGACGAGGTGATCCCGCTACTCGAGCGAGATTACGGAGCGGGGCAGCGCCGCGTCGTCGCGGGCTTGTCGCAGGGCGGGTATGGCGCATTGAAGTACACGGCCCAGCACCCTGGCATGTTTCGGGCCGCCGCGAGCTACAGCGGCTGGCTGCATCCGCTGCGCCGCGCCGACGTGGTCTTGGCGGCAGCGAGGGTCGTCGGCGCCGACGGTGCGGCCTTGTGGGGTGATCCGCTGCGCGACCGCGCCGTGTGGGAAGCCAACGATGTTTATCATCTGTCGGACAAGCTGATCGGCGTCCCGATCTACTTGTCCGCCGGGACCGGGGCACCAGGGGAATTCGATCTGCCCGACCTGCCGCGCGAGGAACTGTTTCCCGAGCTCGACCGGCTCGCCGACGAGTTCCCCGGCGATGTGGTCGATGTGGTCGAGGCGGTGATGGATGAAAGCACCCGCGCAGTGGCCGAGCGGCTACGGCGGCTCGGGGGCGAGCCGATCACCAATTTCACTGCTGGAACACACAACCCGCCGTACTGGGAGCGCGAATTCCACCGTTCCTTGCCGATGCTGCTCGACGCGCTCGGCACGACTCGGTGATAAACGATCGGGACCGATCGCGGCAGAACCCGCCCGTCCTCGTCAAGCCTCGACCAGGCTCACCGCACGGCGTTCGGACAGGATGCCGGTTTCAGCGGATCGGGCGCTGAAGCGTAGAGCTACAACTGCCGCGGCTTTCTCGGGCCTGTCGTCGGCGGTGGGCTCCTTCGGCCGTCGGCTCGGCGGCTGCGCGCTGGTTTGGCGGGGTGAGTGGGTGTCGAGGCAAGTGCTGCCGACGCGCGCGGGGTGGCCGATGCGACGAAATCTTCTGCGGCAGCGGCACAATGGGGGCGGTCTAGGAGTAGGGAGCTGATCGGTGGAGGAGCGCGGGGCTGTCGTTGCGATGCCGGAGTCGGTGCGGACCGAGTTGCGGCGCGGGGTGCGCAGTGTGCTGGTGGACGCGGCGGCGCTGCGGTTGGTGCGAGAGCGGTTCGACGATGATCAGGCGGGGTCGCTGCGCCGGTATCTGGAAGCCTCGCAGTCGGCGAATACATTGCGCGCCTATCGAACCGACTGGATCGCGTGGTCGGCGTGGTGCCACGCCGAGGCGCGGCAGGCGATGCCCGCCGACCCGCTCGACGTGGCGGTCTACCTGGCCGCAGCGGCCGACGCGCGGCGCGAGACCGGTGAGTGGGCGTTCAGCGCGGCTACGCTGGAACGTAAATCCGCCGCGATCGCCGCGGTGCATGCCGCAAACGGATTGCCCTCGCCCACCCGTTCCGACGTCGTTCGGCTCACCTTGCGCGGCATCCGGCGCACCCGCCGCACCCAGCCGAAACGCAAACGCCCCGTCCTGCTGCACACCCTCGACCAGCTGCTGGCCGGGCTGCCCGAACCCGGCTGGCCTACCGAACCCGCCCGGCGCCGCGACGCTCTTGTCTTGCTGATCGGTTTCGCCGGTGCGCTGCGCCGCAGTGAGCTGGCGGGTCTGCGCATCGCCGATGTGGAGGTGCGACTCGATCACGCCACCGGCGAGCCGGTCCTGCTGGTGCGGCTGCCGTCGACCAAGACCGACCCGACCGGCGTCGCCGAACAGCGGGTCGCGCTGCCGCGCGGCCAACGCCCGCGCACCTGCCCCGTCTGCGCCTTCGCCGACTGGGTTCGACTACTCGAAATACAGACTGCCGCAGGCTCTTCCGGTCTGCGCGCCCACCTCGCCGAGACGACCCTCGATCCGGACATCCACCGCTGCCACGGCTTCACCGGAACGGCCCTCGCCGCGCAGCCCGACCTGCCGCTGTGCCCCACCATAAATCGTCACGGTACGGTCAGCGCGAAGCCCATGTCCGGTCGTGCCGTCGCCGAACTCGTCAAACGCTATGCCGCGCGTGCAGGACTGGACCCCGACCTTTTCTCCGGCCACTCGCTCCGCGCAGGCTTCGCCACCCAGGCCGCGCTCGGCGGCGCCAGCGACCGCGAGATCATGCGCCAGGGCCGCTGGTCCAACCCGCGTACCGTGCACGGCTACATCCGCACCGCAAACCCTTTGGAAGACAACGCGGTAACCAAACTCGGACTGTAAGCCGCGTCATCCGCGGCACCAATCCCATGGCATGCCTTGGTATCCGGGCTCCACGAGGCAGACCCTGGCGTTGCCGGTGGGAACGAGTGTGCAGGAGTTGCCGGAAGTGGTTGTGCCGCAACCGGTCCATGAGAGCGGGCCCTGGTAGGTGACGAATTCGCCGCGCTGGGCGGTGAGGGTTACGCGGGTGCCTTGGCGGTATCGGAGGTTGCAGTTCGTCGTCGCCACCGGACTGCATGTCACGCCGGGCGGGGTGGCGACGACCGTGTAGCCGGCGGGCACGAAGATCGACAGCGAGGTCGACGAGGTGGGCCAGTGCAGTTTGTGGAAGACGTCGGGGAAGAGTTTGGGTCCGATGGTGGCGACGAGAATGAGCACAAAAATGCCCTTGAGGCCGTCGAAGATCCAATCAACGACCGCACCGCCCTTACCGGGTTTCTGTGCGGCCGCGGCGCTGACCAACGCGACTCCGGCTGCGGCGGCGGTACCGTCGCGCTTGTCGGTACGGTCGCGCTCCTCTTCTTCGTCCAGCGTCCGGCGAATGATTTCCGGTAGCGATTCGTTCAACTCCGGCGCGAGGAGGATCGGGATCAGCACCGTGGAGTAGGGCAGCCTGAGCCGAGCTTGCCGCTCGTCGCAGGTGCCGCAGTTGTCGCATCTGCGGCACGTGCCGATGTGGTGGAGGATGCGCTGGCGCAGAATGCGGGTGAACTGCTGGTCGTTCTTGCCGGTCCAGCCGGCCCGGTCGAGGATGTGGGCGAGTTGCGCGCAGTAGGGACGGCCGTGTTTGGCGAGGAGCAGCGCGCCGAAGCCCGCTTCGACGCGAAGCTTGTTCTCGTAGGCGAGGTCATAGGCCTTCTTCGCGCTGGTGGACAGCGCCGTCGCCAACGCCTTCCCGTGCAATTCGCTCCGGATACTCAGTTGATAGATATCGCGTTGGTGGCGGGTGAATGTCGCGGCGACCAGGTCGAACATGGGGCGGAGCGCGTCCTCGCGGCGTAGCCGATCCTGTTCGTAGTCGTCGGCGGCCAGTGTTTCCACCGGCAGCGGATCCTCCTTGACGCGGCTGCGATGATCTTCGAGGCAGCGGTTGTAGACGATTCCGCACAGCCACGCGCGCAGCTTGTCGGGTTCGCGCGGGTTGTCTCCGCGGACCAGTTCTCGCGTGGCGACGGCGACAGAGGTCTGTACGACGTCTTTGACCCGGTCCTGATCATTGAGGTGGTACGCGCCGACGGTGGACATGATCTTTTGATAGCGCCGGACGATCTCGTCGAGCGCCGCCTCCCTCTCGGCCCGGTCGATCGGGTGCCGGACGCGCTCCACCAGCCCGGCATCCGGCAACCGGGTCCAGCGTTCCTTGTCGATCACGACGGAGCCCCCTTGGCTTTCCTGAGAATTGTCTAAGAAAAAGGCCGACCTTGGGGGAGATTTCGGGTTCCGCCATCCCGAGTCTCCACGACCGATAGCCCGAGGAGGCAGACCATGATCGACCAAACCCATCGAGAGCCGGGGCGGTGAGAGACGTGGGGAACTTGCGAATCTGCGGCAGTGTGCCGTTCGCCGGTTTGGCGGCGGCGGGAGGGCACACTGCCGGACTCGTCATCGGCGCGAGCGTTATTGTTCTCACCGCGTTGGTTCCCGTTGTCACGCAAGTGATCACGGAGCTTTTCTGGCTGAGAGCCCTGAACAAGCCCGAGAGAGAACTTCATTGGGCGCTCGATCACGCCGCCTCGGTCGGTGAAGCCGAGCGCTTGATGCGAATCCTGCGCTGCGGACACCGTGATGTATTGCGCGCTCGAATTGAGGCCAGCAAAGATTCGCACCGGTGAGCTACGAGCATCGGCCAGTTCTTGTCCCGGCGTGGGTCGCGCACCGGCGCATGAACCGTACGCGGCATCCGACTTACGGATGACGTTGGGACGCAGGACCATTGGTTACGGTGAGCTGGTGGGGGAAGCGGACAGGATCGATGACCGGCACCCGCTGCTGAGCACCCCGAGCTTCGTGCGGTTTTGGCTGGCCGACAGCGTATCGATATTCGGCACGTACATCACCGCGCAGGCGTTGCAGCTGCTGGCGGTGGCGACATTGAGCGCTTCACCGTTCGAGGTGGGGGTGCTGCGGGCCGCGCAGTGGACACCGTATCTGGCGTTCGGGTTGTTCGTGGGGGTGTGGATCGATAGGTATCGACGTAAGCCGGTGTTGGTGGCGGCCGACCTGATTCGGGCGGGAGTACTCGCGTCGATTCCGTTGGCCGCCGCTTTTCACGTACTGACCATGCCGATGCTGATCATGCTCGTACTGATTTTCGGGGCGGTGTCGTTGGCGTATGACGCCGCGCACCAGTCGTTCTTGCCCGGCCTGGTGCCCGCACGGGTGCTCACGCGGGCCAATGTGCGGCTGGAACAGTCGGCCGCGGTGGCGCAGGTGGCGGGACAGGGTATCGCCGGATGGTTGATCAAGATAGTCGGGCCGCCGTTGGCGATTCTGGTCGATGCGGTGTCGTATGTGATTTCCGGTTTCATCGTTGCCGGACTGCGAGTAGCGGAACGACCCCGCACGCCCGCCCGGAATTACCGCAATGAGTTCCGCGACGGCTTGCGCTGGGTATATGGCCACGCCGGACTCGCACCGCTCGTGATCTCAACGCATGTGTGGTTCTTCTTCACCTCGATGGTCGCCGCGCTCTACGCCTACTTCGTCGTCGTCGAGGTGGGTTTCGACGCGACGGCTCACGGGCTTACGCTCGCTGTGGGTGGCGGCGGGGCTGTTGCCGGGTCTTCGATCGCGGGGTGGGTGGAGCGGCGCGGTGGTATCGGTCCGGCGATCATCGGGTGCCGCTGGCTATCGGGCTTGGGTTATCTGCTTATTCCGTTGGCGCACAACGGAAAGAGCGGCTTCGCGATGCTGTGCGTGGCCCAGTTCCTGTTCTGGCTGTCGATCGGTGTGAGCAGTCCGCTCGAGATGAGCTATCGCCAATCGGTGACACCGGACCGCCTGCTGGGCCGGGTGAACGCGACCGCGCGATCGATGAATCGCGGCGCGGTGGTGCTCGGCGCGCCGATCGGTGGCGCGCTCGCGCAGTGGCTCGGCCTTCGCCCGACGTTGTGGATCGCGGTGGGCGGGGTCTTCTGCTCGGCGGCGATGGTGGGTGGATCGAGATTTCGCCACGCCCGGATGCATCGGTGACTCGGTACCGGACAATCCGTTAGCTGACGATATGCTGATCTTGTGCAATCCGTGCCGGCACCGATGCTGGCCGTCCCCGGGCGGCCACCGGTCGACACGAGTCTGTGGGCGATCGAGATGAAATGGGACGGCATCCGCGCGATCGCGCGCCAGTTCAACGGGCAGTGCCGGTTCTACAGTAGGAACAATCGCGACCTGAGCGGGTCGTTTCCCGAGCTGATCACCGCTTTCGCCGGACTGCTCGATGGTCGGGACGTGCTGATCGACGGGGAGATCGTCGCGCCGGAGCCGGGGACCGGCGTGCCGTCCTTCAGTCGGCTACAACGCCGGATGCACGTGGTGCGTCCGACCGCGGAACTATTGCGGGCGGTGCCGGTGCAGTACCTCGTCTTCGATTTGCTCGACGACAGCGGAAAGTCCCTGATGTCGCTCCCCTATGCCGAGCGACGCGCCCGGCTCGACAAATTGGAAATCGACCTGCCGCTTGCCCGTACGCCGCCCTATTACGTCAACGTGGACGCCAACACCATGCTCGGCGTGGCCCGCGACCACGGTTTGGAAGGCATCGTCTCCAAACGTTTGGACTCCACCTATCAACCCGGCCGCCGCTCCCCCGCCTGGATCAAGACTCCGCTGCGCCGAACCACCGAGGTCGTCGTCGCGGGCTGGCTGCCGGGCAACGGGCGCTACTCCGGGATCTTCGGCTCCATCGTGATGGGCGCCTACGACAACGCGGGCCGCCTCGTCCACATCGGCAATGTCGGAACCGGATGGACCATGCGCGACCGCAAGGCCTTACAGTTGCGTTTGAACGAAATCGCCCGCCACGACAGTCCTTTCGACATCCCACCGCCGCGTCCGGTCGCCACGATGGCCCGCTGGGTCGAGCCCGAACTCGTCGCGGACGTCGAGTTCCGCGAGGCCAGCGCGGAAGGGCTTCGGCACCCGAGTTGGCGTGGGCTGCGGCCCGACAGGTCGCCGCACGAGGCAAAATTGCCGCTATCGGATTAGGTCGCGGTGGGGCGCTGAGAACGACCATGCCGATCCGTTGTGTGCTTCGAGTTCGGTCATCGGGGTTGGTGGGTGGCTGTACATGACGCCAGGAGTCGGCGTGGGCGCGCTGGATTGGCGCGCGGGGTGCAACAGGTGGTCGCGCTCGCTGCGCCGAGCCCCGACTCGGACGTCGACCGCTGATAGAGCCTCGCGCCGAGCTTACGTGGGCGTCCCACCTAAACGATGGCGCGCTCTAACCGTTCTCAACAGTGGCGTGGCTATTAAAGGGGGTTCTCTCAGTACCTGTATCACAAGGGTCTCCCCGCCGGCAGCAACGCCTGCCTAACCTGTGGTCGGCTTCCTGCCGAACGCATGGAAAGCAATGGCCAGAATCTTTTCTGAAGGAGCTTCTTTAGTGCAAAAACGCAAACTCGGACAGCAACTCGAAGTTTCAGCTTTGGGACTCGGTTGCATGGGCATGAGCTTTTTCTACGGTGCGCCACCGGACCCCTCCGAGATGACGAAGCTGCTGCGGGCGGCGGTTGACCGGGGGGTGACTTTCTTCGACACCGCCGAGGTCTATGGACCTTTCACCAATGAAGTGCTGGTCGGTCGGGCGTTGGCGCCGGTGCGCGACCAGGTGGTGATTGCCACCAAGTTCGGTATCAGGCACGGCGAACACGGGCCGACCCCGATGTCGGGGGTCGATAGCCGACCCGAGCAGATCCGCCGGGCAACGGAGGCCTCCCTCACCCGTCTTGGAACAGACTGCATCGACCTGCTTTATCAACACCGGGTCGATCCTGACGTGCCCATCGAGGACGTGGCGGGCACAGTGCAGGAGCTGATTTCCGAAGGTAAAGTCAAACATTTCGGTTTGTCGGAGGCCGGCGCGACGACAATCATCCGCGCCCACGCTGTGCAACCCGTGGCCGCGGTGCAAAGTGAATACTCGCTCTGGATGCGAGAGCACGAGGCCGATGTTATTCCAACCTTGGAAAAGCTCGGCATTGGTCTGGTGCCTTATAGTCCGCTCGGGAAGGGTTATCTGACCGGCAAAATCGATGCCGGCACGTCGCTGGCCGACGATGATTTGCGCCGCGTCCTGCCGCGCTTCACCACCGAAGCGCGACAGGCGAATCAGGCACTGGTCGAATTGCTCCGGCAGATCGCCGACGGCAAGGGGGCGACGCCGGCTCAGATCGCCCTCGCGTGGGTGCTGGCGCAGAAACCGTGGTTCGTGCTGATTCCCGGCACCACCAAACTGCACCGTCTGGAAGAGAACCTGGGCGCCCTCGACGTCGAGCTGACGCCCGGTGACCTGCGGCTCATCGAGGAGACCGCGGCGCGAATTCCTATCCAGGGCGGGCGAGTTCCCGAGCAGTTGGAGGCACATTTCGGCCGCTGACCCACTCGAAGTCCACACCGGCCTCGGGATCAGGGGCGAACTGACATCGTCGCCGACCTCGGCAGTCACCGCCCGGCCCGGTGTGTTTCGTACCGGTCTGCGCGGGCAACCGGCCGTCATGGCTACCGACGAACAAGCACACGCGCCGCGCACCGCCGTTACCGTCGACATACTGCGTGATCTGCTCGGCTCGGACGTTGCCGAGGCGAACCTGGTGCTCGAAGGCGGCCGGGTCGGGATCTCGTCGGGTTCCGAGGGGCTGGTTCTGGTCAGCCGGGAAGAACTGCTGGAACGTATCGGCGCCGAACCTGACCCGACCGAACTGGCCGAACAAGCGGATCTGCTGAATACCGAGATTCGGCTTCAGGGCGCCTGAGCATCGTCTTCCACGCGTGAGTTCGCGCCGGCCGAGCCGATCAGTCGTGACAGCAAGAGCAGTCGGCGCCTGCCGCGCTCAAAGGGACCGGCGACGGACAGCAGGTGTCACCTTTCCACGCATTGAGCCCTTCCTTGACCGCGATCGCGGCAATGACCAGCGCGGCGATCGGGTCGGCCCACGACAAGCCGAACAGACTGTTGAGCAGCAACCCGACCAGCAGTACCGCCGAGAGATAGGTACACAGCAAGGTCTGCTTGGAATCGGCCACCGCGGAGGCGGATCCGAGTTCACGCCCGGCGCGGCGCTGGGCCCACGACAGCACCGGCATGACGGCCGAACTCGCTGCGGCCAGCGTGATTCCGATCGGGGAATGCCGGGCTTCCCCGACGCCGAGCAGGCCCCGGATCGAGTCGACGGTGACGTAGAGCGCCAGGGCGAAGAACGAGAACGCGATGATCAGCAGCGCGGTCTTCTCCCGCTTCTCCGGGTCCCGGCCGCTGAACTGCCAGGCGACCGCGGCCGCCGAGGACACCTCGATAACCGAGTCCAGGCCGAATCCGATCAGTGCGGTGGAGGAGGCGCGGGCGCCCTCGCTCAGGGCGATGATGGCCTCGATGACGTTGTAGGTGATCGTGGCGCCGACGAACCAGCAAATATGCTTGGCCAGCACAGCTTTTCGCGCTATGTCGGGTCCGCGTGCGATCAGCGGCATTCCCAGGTCCGACATCAGCAGCACCCGTCTCGGTCCGAAGCCGGGCAGCACGCCGGGTCCACCGCCAGGATCACGCCGAGCAAGTCGTCGAGAGCGCGCCCGATGCGCGGATCGGCCAGCTCGTAGCGACTGCGACGACCCTCGGGGACGGCGACCACCAAGCCGCAACCACGAAGGCAGGCAAGGTGATTCGACAGGATCTGACGCGAGACCCCGATCTTGTCGGCCAGCTCCGAGGGGTAGCCCGGCGCCGCGCGCAGACTCAGCAGAATCCGCGTGCGGGTCGAATCCGAGAGGGCGTAGCCGAAGCGGGCGAGCGCGTTGGTGTGCACCACCGTGTCCATACGGGGACAGTACATCAGATTCTGTATTCAGGAAATTATGGATTGTGTTGGAGCAGTTGCTCGGTGCGGGTGCAGGTTTTTGCGGCTGGGGCCGATGGCAACCGCCCGCTCACAGCAGCGGTCGGACGAGGGCGCGGACAAGGGCCTCGGCAGTGGCGAGCGGCGACTCGTCTCCTTGGGCGTAATAGCGGAGGAAAGCCTCGTGGAAACAGGCTCCGACCAGCAATAAGGCGACCGCGTCGGGATCGGCGGCGGCAGCGACCCGTCCAAGGGCTTGTTCGGCGCTCAGGTAGGCCGAGAACCTGATGACCACCTTGTCCGGGCCTGCGCCGTGGCGGTTCATCGCCACTCGGTGTGCCGCCATCCGCTGAGGATCGGCCAAGAGCGCGCCCAGCATCGGTATCGACTGCCGATAGAACGTGAGCGCCGCATCGGCGAGTTCGGTGAGGTTGCCCTCGACACTTCCAGCTCCGGGGCTGACATCGACCCGAGAAAGGCCGGGCACGCGTTCTTGCAGGACGGCCAGCAGTAACCGTTCCTTGTCGCCGAAATACTTGTAGAGGGTCGGCTCCGAAACGCCTGTGGCTTGCGCGATTTCCTTGGTGGTGGCATGCACGACCCCGCGACTCCGGAGCAGGTCCGCTGCCGCATCGAGTATGCGCTCCCGTGTACTCACGCCGGCCCTCCTCGACTCTTGACAGGTTAGTGAACACTAGCGCATTGTGTGGTTAGTGTTTACTAACGGCATTTCACCTGGAGGTTTTCATGAAGGTCGCCGTGTTCAGGGCTACCGGAGGGCAGCCGATGCGGCCAACTCGCCATGCCGCCACGACCCGCTGCACGAACGTCTGACCGGCCTGCTCGAGCAGTCCGCAGTGATCGCGCTGGAGCGGTTGTCACCGACCTCGCCCGGCGATGGCTGGAAACCACACCACTCTGACCGAAAGACGAACCGCCGCACGGCATCACGCTGTGCGGGCAACTCAGCAACAACTACCTTTGGAGGTGGCTCATGTCCAGCCAACGCAAGCGACGCTTGGTCAATGCCGTGAACGTCGCGATCATCGCCCTGCAGCGAGCCGGCATCGTGTTCGGACCCATGCAACTGCTGACCGTTCCCGGAAGGCGGACGGGGAAACCGCGCACGTTCGCGATTGCGGTCGTGCCCGTCGCAGACGAGCGCTACATCGTGCAGGCCTTTCCGAAAGCGGCCTGGGTCCTCAATGCCCGTGCGGCCGACCAGGTCACCCTGACCCGCGGCCGCCGTTCGACACGGGCGCGGCTGACAGAGCTGCCGGTCGAGGCCCGCCGCCCCGTACTGCGCCGACTGGTCGAGGAGAGCCCGCCCAGCGTCGGCAAACGCTACGCCGACAACGGGTTGTCGCCCAGCCCGACGCCCGACGATGTGGCCGCCAGCGCCGAACACATCGCGGTGTTCAGGGTCGACGCGATATGAGACCACATCGGGGGAAGGAGCGGCTCAACGGCCGCGCGCAGGAGCTGCCGATCGCGGTGGCGATGCTGCGCGAACTCAACGCGCCGGAAGGTCTTCGCACCGGGTTCGTGCCCACTGCTGGAACCCCAGGACTCAGGGCGACGCTCCGTAGCGGGTGGCGATTTGGGTGGCGCGGTCGCGTAGGGAGTCGCGTAACCATTGCGGCGCAAGGGCTTCGGCGTTGGTGGCGAGTTGCCACAGTGCCCATTCTGCATGTCTGGCATCTTGGAACGTCGCCTCGAGGCGCAGCCAGCCGTCCGCGTCGGTGTTGTCGGCGCGGACGGTCAGGGCCGTGGTCGCCAGTTCCTCGCGCTGCGCGGGGTTGATGCGCATCAGCACGGTGACCTGGTCGCCGCCGGTCCGAAATCGCGCGCTGCGTTCCTGCCAGGTTCGGTGCAGATCGACGCGGTCCGGGCGCTGGGCGGGTTCGGGGAGTTCCTCGGCGGCCAGGATCCGCGACAGCCGGTAGGTGCGGTCGGCGCCGGACCTCGTGGCCAGCAGGTAGACGTGGTCGCGCACGGTGACCAGTCCGATCGGGTCGACGGTTCGCCACTTCGGGTCCTGATGCACGGCGGCGTAGTGGATGCGCAGTTTATGTCCGGCGAACACCGCGCGCCGGACCGCGGTCACCATGTCGTCGGGGGCCGTCTCGGCGAGCAGTCTGCGTTCGAGAAGGTCGGTTTCGGGGTCGATGAGCAGTCGTTGAGCCGCGCCCGCGGCGGTGGTCCGGTGGTTCTCCGGTAGCGCGTCGACCACCTTGCGCATGCCCGAGGCGAGCGCCGAGCCGAGTCCGAAAGCCTGTGCGCCGCGCCGGGATCCGGCGACGAGCAGGGCGAGTGCCTCGTCGTGATTCAGGCCGGTGAGTTCGGTGTGGAAACCGGGCAGCAAGGCGAAACCGCCGTGCCTGCCGCGCTCGGCGTAGACGGGGATGCCCGCCGCGGACAGGGCCTCGATATCGCGCAGCACGGTGCGGGTGGAGACCTCGAGCTCGCGGGCCAGTGCGGTCGCGGACAGCCGGCCGTGTCGGCGCAGCAGCAGCACCAGGGAGACCAGGCGGTCGGCGCGCATGGGAAAACTATAAAAGCAATACACGACACAGGATGTCGTGATTCGCTGCGAGGCTGATCACCATGACAAATGAGAAAGTGGCCACCGAGCCCAACGATCTGGGCAAGTTCTTCATCGAGCACGCCAACGCGGGCGACGTCGACGGGCTGGTGGCGTTGTACGAGCCGAACGCCGTGCTCGAGTTCCCACCGGGCCACGTAGCGACCGGACACGCGGAGATCCGCAAGGTGTATGAGCAGTTCGTCGCGGCCGCACCGGTGCTCTCGCCGGGGCGGCAGCATCCGGCGCTGGTGAGCGGTGACCTGGCACTGACGGCGTCGACGCTGACCAGTGGTGAGGTGACCGTGGAGATCGCCCGGCGTCAGGGCGATGGTTCGTGGTTGTGGGTGGTGGACCAGCCGTCGGTGGTGTCGTAGGAGGGTTGTGGTGGGCCCGGTATGCGCCGGGCCCACTGCTTTTCGCGTTTCGCAGGGCAATCCGTGTTGGGTTGGTTGGTGCTTGGCTTGGCTGCCGTTGAGGTTGGTCGGTGTGCCGAAGGTCTGGTTCGCACCGATCAGAACAAGGCGCTGCTGGACTACTTCTCGGGCACGACTACGGAGCTGACCGTACACCGCTCGTCGACGGCGTCTTTTCGGTAGCTGTCGAGGTCGACGCTTGTGCAGACTTTCGCGGCAGCATCAGCGCGGGCAGAACCGCGACAGCACCGATAGCGAGTGCCCACCAATAGGTTTGGGTGAAGGCATGCGTCAACGAGTGCGTGATGTCCTCGGCCCGATCCGCTCGCGTGAACGCCTCCGAACCGGGGGTCCGGTATTCGGTATTGCGCTGGACCAACACCAGCAGGACTGCGACACCGAACGAACTGGCCGCGCGGAGGCTGACGTTGGTAGCGGTGGTGGCCGAAGCGATTTCGGAGTGCCGCAACGTTTGATAGCTGGCGCTCATGGCTGCGGGCATGATCATGCCGTGCCCGAGACCGATCACGAACAACGTTGCCACCACCAGCGCGTTGCTGGTGTCGGGGCCGATCTGGGTGAGGCCGCAGATGCCGAGCAACACCACCGGCAGTCCGGTGAGGAGCAGCAGTTTCGGGGAGTGCTTGTCGGTGAGTTTGCCGGTGATCAGCGTCGTCATCATCGCGCCCAGTCGTAGGGGCGCGACCATCGCTCCCGAGCGCAGCGGGCTGTCGGCGTTGACGGTCTGGAAATACAGCGGCAGCAGCGCGGTCAGCCCGGACAAGGTACCGATGTAGAAGAACACCAGTACATTGACCGCGGCGAAGTTCCGGCCCCGCAACAGCCGGACATCGACCAGGGCCGCATCGCCCTTACGGCGGGCGTGCAGGACGTAGCAGGCAATCAGCGCGACTCCGGTCAGCACGCTGGCGACGACACGGATATCGGTCGGGCTGGTCCCGCTGCCCGCCTGCGCGGTGCCGTATACCAGCGCACCCAAACCCGGTGACAGCAGCACCAATCCGAGGATGTCGAGCGTGACGTCGCGATCGCGATCGCGGTCTTGGTCGGACGGCAGCAATCGAATCGCGGCGATGACCGCGATCGCGCACAGGGGAACGTTGATGTAGAACATCCACCGCCACGTCAGGTGGCCCAAGATCAGACCACCGACGGTCGGGCCGAGGACCGGGGCGAGCATCGCCGGCACCGCGACCGCGCTCATGACACGCCCCATCCGGGCGGGCCCGGCGGCCCGGGCGAGCATGGTCTGCCCGATCGGCAGGATCATGCCGGCGCCGAAACCTTGCACCACTCGAAATGCGATGAGGCTGCTGATATTCCACGCCACACCGCACAGCACCGACCCAGCGATGAACAGCAGCAGCGAGCCGACCCACATCGTCTTCGGCCCGAACCGGACGATCGCCCATCCCGACAGCGGGATGCTCGCCGACAGTGCCAGGGTGTATCCGGTCAGCACCCATTGGATCGCCGACAGTGACGTATGGAACTGGGTGCCGAGGGTGCTCACGGCGACGCTGGTGATCGTGGTGTCCAGGATCGTCATGATCGCGCCGAGGACCACCACGATCACAAGTTTTCGCAGGGCCGGGTCGAAGTCGCTGGATGTCGGACGCGGTTGTGTCATTGCGGGGTCCCCCCAATCGTTATCAATACAGCGTATGGATAACGATACAGTGTTTTATCAAACGATACGGCGTCTCGGGTAGACTGCGGGGCGTGGAGCTGCATGATTCCGGCGAAGACACCGCTTCTTCCGGCACCCCGATCTGGGTGCGCGAGACTCCGCGGCGGCGACCCGCGGTGACCCGAGACGACATCGTCGCCGCCGCAATGGAACTCGCGAATTCCGAGGGCCTCGACGCGGTATCCATGCGCCGGGTCGCGTCACGGCTAGGGGTCGGCCCGATGGCGCTCTACACACACATCGACAGCAAAGACGACCTGTTCGACCTGCTCGCCGACGCCCTGGCAGGTGAGATCATCCTCGACGAGAACGACCTCACCGCCGACTGGCGCGCGTCGATCACCCGAGTGGCCCGCAGCGAGCGCGCGATGATCAAACGACATCCCTGGGCCACCGACCTCGTCGGCAAACGCACCACGATCGGACCGAACGCGCTGCTGCACATCGAGCAATCGCTCAAAGCGTTGGATGGACTCGGTATTTCACCGGCACGCGCGACACAGATCGTGCAAGCGGTCGACCAGTACACGACCGGTTTCGTCCTGCGCGAGACCCTGGCATCGTCACCCGAGTCGTTCGGGCTCGAATCGCCTACCGGCACCTACCTTCGCGACACGGCAACCCAGGCCGGCCACCAGCGGCTGATGAAACTCCTCGCGCACGATCCGGCTGCGCTTCCCGACCCGGACGAGAGCTTCGAGCAAGGACTGCGCTGGCTGCTGGAGGGCATCGCACGCGACATCGTCGGCTCGTGACCCTGGGAAGCGTCCCGGAAACGATCGTTGACGAGACGCCCTCGGCCGCAGCAGATTTCCGCAGGCCGGATTGCCGTGTACGCGCCAACGTCAACCTGTCGGGGGTCGCAATACACTCCGCGCCGCGCGAATCGGCTACGGGCGGGTGTCCACCCGCGACCAGCACCCCGAAGCCCCAGCACGACGCACTCACCGTGGCCGGATGCGAACAGATCTTCATCGACAAAGCCTCCGGCAAACTGGCCTTCCTCCCGCGGCTGACCAAGGCGGTGCTGGTGGCCAACCGGCCCGAAGACCAACTTGTGACCACCGAGCTCGACCGGCTCGGAATCGGAGACGCCGCCTCGCGGCAGGGAAGGGCGTGCCGACGCCGGCATGCGAAGCGTCGAGCGTGTGCGTCGATGAGCGCGCTCGGAGCTGATTCCGAGCGCGCTCCCCTGTCCCCCCTTGTCTACGCGAGGGAGAATGCCGGTGGTGGACGGGGCTTGTCTATGCGAGGCGGACGTCTGTGGTAGACAGGCCGAATATCTTGCGTCCGGCGGACTTCGCGACCAAAACGATGGTGGCGGTTCGGGATTCGGGGTCTATGGATTTGATTCGGCCGGTGAACTCTACGTCCCCGGCCGAGGCGGCTTCTACGACGGTGTAATTGGACAGCCGGGCTGCGTATCGGAGGATGGCGCCGGGGTCGCCGAGCCAGTCGGTGACGAAACCCGCGGCGAGGCCCATGGTGAGCATGCCGTGGGCGATCACGTCGGGCAGGCCGGCCACCGACGCGACCTCCTCGTGCCAGTGGATCGGGTTCACGTCACCGGCGACGCCGGCGTAGTTGACCAGGTCGCCGCGCGTCAGCCGGACGGTGCGGGAGGGGAGTTCGTCGCCGACGGCGATGTCCTCGAATCGGATTGCCGTGTGCGGCAAGCGCGTTCGCGACACCTGCGAGTGACGGGCGGCGGCCGGGGTTGGCTGGTCGGTGATGGTCTGTCCGGCGTGCGGCGCGGAGGCCGTGCCCGCGCCGCTCATGATCACGCCGTCGACGGCGGCACCGATGTCGGCCTCGACGTCGTCGCCGGTGATGCCGACGACCGTGGTGTGCATGGTTTGCACGATCCGGTCGGACCGGTCGGTGAAGGTATTGGTGATGGTGAGCAGGTCCTTGCCCGCGACGCGGCGCACCGAGGACAGTTCGACGTCGCTGAACAGCCGGTCACCGGCCAGGACGGGCTGGTGCATCTCGAAGACCTGGTCGGTGTGCACGAACATGTCGTAGCCGGTCAGGACGTTCTCGAGCAGGGTGCGATTGGCGCGCATGGCGACGATCGAGGCGAAGGTGGTCGGCGCGACCAGCCCGGCGTACCCGAGTTCCTCGGCGGCCGACTCGCTCCAGTGCGCGGGGTGGGAGTCCTGCACGGCGCGCGCGTATTCGCGGATCTTTTCCCGGCCGACCTCGTAGTAGTCATCGACGCGATAGCGATACCCCACCAACCCGGCTACGTCGAACGCTGTTTCCATCAAGACCCTTTCATCGTCGACCGATCTCAGATCCGGATCCGCGAGCCGAATTCGTGAGCGGGCACCACTCTGTCACAGGTCGCCGGGATCGGTCTTGACTATGCCGTTGCGGCACGGCCGAGACTTGATCTCGGCAGCGGGTGATCACCTCGGTGGTGACCACCGGGCTGGGGCGGCGGTCGGTGCGCAATCGGCAGACGATGGAGCAGACTCTGTCCGCGCTGGCGCGGTACGTGGAACGCTGATCTGGATTGGCGAGCGATGAGCGGCAAGGGAGTCGAGAGTGCTGGGGCGCGTGGCGGATTCGTCGTGGACTCCACTGTGCCGGGTGCGGGTGCGCGCGGGTTCGCTGTGTTTCGGCGGGGGTGGCAGACGCAGGTCGGCGATGAATTCCCGTTGCCTACCTTCAGTTCGGCGACCACCGGGGATTTCCGGGTGCGGAGCCGGGTGGCGAAGGTGCGTGACGCGGCGCTGACCGATCTGGCCAGTGCGTCCGTCGTTCGCACGGCGGGGACGCCGCACGGTTACGACGATCAGGTGCGGATGTATGTGGTGCGGCGCGGGGAGTGGTGGTTGCGGCGGTCGTCCGATCGCGTCGAATACACGGTGCCGGCCGGGGAGTTTCTGCTGCGGCACGGGCCGCCACTGCATTTCGGCGCGGCCGCGGACACGACGGTGCGGATCCTGACGCTGCCGTCGGCGACGCTCGCGCCGCGCCTGCGCAACCGCAGCATGACCGGGTCGGCGGACTCGGCGGAGATGCGCCTGCTCATGGCGCACACGAACATGGTCCATGCCACCGTGACGGACCTGGGTGCGAGCGGTGTGCACGCGGCCCATACGGCGCTGATCGAGCTGGCGAAGGCGGTCGTCGCGGGCCGATTCGATGACGCGGAGCCGAGTTTGGGCATTGCGCTCGCCCAGGCGGCCAGAGAGCTGGCGGATCGCCGGCTCGCCGATCCCGGCCTGTCCCCCGCGATGCTGGCGCGCGAACTCAATGTCTCTGTGCGCACCCTGCAGCGCGCTTTCACTGCGGCGGGAGAATCGGTGACCGCCTACATTCGTCACCGTCGCTTGGCACAGGCCAGGCTGGCTCTCGCCGACCCGGCCCGCCGACCGACCGTTTCCGAGATCGCGGCGCGCTGGCAGTTCGCCGACAGTAGCCATTTCATCCGCGAGTTCAAGAAGCGCTACGGACAGACGCCCGCCGATTACGCGCGCTCAACGCGGGCTCAAAACTTCGGCGGGTAGCTGACCGCGTGCTCCGAGGGCCTCGGCGATGCCCAGGCATGTGCCGCCCCGAAATATCCCGAGTTCGTAGTTCACGGTGTCGGCGTCGAAAGTGCGGACGTGGAGGGCGATTTCGTAGTCTCCGGGGTAGGTGACTTCGCCGAGGTAATCGACTCGATACGCCGAGGGTGGCTGGTCCGGCACTGCCTCGCTCGCATTGAGCGCTGCCGTGGTGAACGCGGCGACGGCCTCGTCGTACCAGCCGATCTGGGCGATGTAGTTGACGTGCTGATTGGCGTCGACGTCGCCTATCCGGGCTCGCAGCGGCGCGAAATACGAGTAGTAGTCCCGTGATCGGCGACTGGCTTCCGGACGGCTCGCGACCGTCCTGTTCGCCTCGGGCAGCGCCCACTCGGTGAGATCCGCGATCAACTCGTCGGGTAGTGCGAGCGGTCCTTGCGCACCGAGCAGCAGAACCGTCGCCGTGCCGGTGCCTACGCGTTCGGCGCCGGCGAATACCGCCTGTTCGTAGGTGAACGAGGACCGCCCGATCCGACGAATTCCGGTGTGCACCTGAATATGGTTGCCCGCCCGGCGAATACGTGCCAGCCGCTGCGCGCTCTGGCTGACGAATATTGTCTGGAACGGGCCGAACTCACCGGCTCGGACGAGTCTGTCGAACCGCGACATCCGCAACCGTATGCGAGCATCCTCCAGGCAGCGGAACAATCCGATCGTGCTGACGGAGTCGCTTCTGCCGAGATCGCCCTGCCTGATACGGATATCGGCTTGTACCGGAAATGCCGGGGCGTTGATGGAACTCATGAACGAGGACGGTAAAGCGAAACCACCGCCACGATCACCGGCAGCGCGCACCTGTGGCGTGGATGTTCCATCACTTGACGCGGTTGTTCCACGAGCACTGCGCATCGAAGCGAATTCCGACCGGTACGTCCAACTCGCGCCGCCTTGTCGATGGCGAGCGCCCCCGCGCCGATGAACCGGTGCCGCACGTTCCCGCGTCAAGGAAGCCAGGCAATTGCTGGTGCCCCGACCGGGCGGCGGATAGAGTTGATTGCGTTCGCATAGCGCGAGGTCTGCGGGGGTGCCGGTCGTGATCGTCGATGCGTTGAGCGGGAACCATTTCGGAGTCGAGCTGGGCCCCTTCCAAGTCGCGAGATTTCAGCACGCCTCCGGGCTCGAATTCAGCGTGGACGTGGCAGAGGTCGACCGTGCCGAGCGGCTGGTCCTCCGCGGGTCCGGAGAGGTCACGCTCTCACACCCACTCGACGTGGGCCCGGCATTCCTGAAGTGGGTCACGACGACCGCGGAACGACGTGACCTGAAAATCCCCGATGTCGGCGTCGCCGTCACTACTTTGGACAAACACTGGGGTGTCGTCCGACGGTTCGAACTCGCCAACCCTTGGGCCAGCCAATGGCATGGCCCGGCCCAGCCCGGCGCCGGCGAGGCTGCCATCGAGAGCGTGACCATCGTCTACCACACGATCTTCGTCGAGTAATCCCTCTCAAAACCGCGACGACACAACGAATTCCGCTTTCAGGACGGTGGAGAAGCTGGAGTCGTTCCAGGCCGAGACTCACTCGGCAGGAGCGGATCGTCGCCGCCGACGGCCAGTTGTTCCTCGTACAGGGCCACTTTGCGGGCGATCAATGCCGAGCAGGAGGAGAGCTCCTCGATCTGGCTGACTATCCGCTGCTGGTGGGTGTGCAGGAGGGCGAGCCGCGCGGGCAGCGTCGTCGGCCCCTCCTTGACGAGTGCCGCGTACTCACGGATCGCGGTGAGGGGCATGCCGGACGCGCGGAGCCTCGTGCACAGGTGCAGCCAGTCGAGGTCTTTCTCTCCGTAGACGCGGTTGCCGCGGATGCGGCGAACTTCCGTGGCGAAGAGTCCCTCTTTTTCGTAGAAGCGCAGGGTGTGCACGCTGAGACCGGTGCGCTGTGCCACCTGACCGATCGTGAAAGACGCGGAGGGTCGAGCCATGGCTCGAGCGTATTCGCTTGTGCTAGAGCGCCCTCTAGGATCTAGCGTCCGACTCTATGACCAGTTCCCCTGTCGCATTGATAACCGGCGGTTCCAGCGGACTCGGCGCGGCGACCGCGCGTTTGCTGCTGGAACAGGGCCACCGAGTAACCGTCACCGGACGCGATCGCGCGCGCCTGGACCGGTTCGCCGAAGATTGTGGAAGTCCCGATGGGTTGCTGAGTCTGGTCGCGGACGCCGCCGACCCCGAGGCGACGCAGTGTGCCGTGGACGCCACCCTGCAGCGGTACGGGCGGCTGGACGCGGTGGTCGCCAACGCGGGATTCGCGGTGTCGGACAGCATTGTCGACGGTGATCCCTTCCGGTGGCGGGAGATGGTGCTGACCAATGTCCTGGGACCGGCCGTGCTCGCGTGGGCCTCGATGGACGCGTTGAAGGAAAGCCATGGCCGAATCATCTTGGTAGGCAGCGTGGCCGGCTTAGTCCACGCACCCGGCAGCCTCTATGGCGCCACGAAGTGGGCGGTGACCGGCTTGGCGGAGAACATTCGACGCGCGGTCACGGGTCTCGGGGTGGGGGTCACCCTGGTGGCACCGGGGCGCATGCGAACGAACTTCTGGGACGGCTTGGGTGGAGCGCCCGAGGTGTCGATGTTGACCGGCGCGCAGGTTGCCGAGTCGATCGTCTGGGCGGTCCGCCAGCCGGCCGGAGTCGATGTGAACACGCTGGTGGTTCGTCCGATCGGCCAACCGGTCTGAGGCGCGAGTGCGGCTAAACGACGTTCGCGGCGATCAGGAGGTTCCAGATCTCGCCTTGGTCGACGACCTCGACGCCGAGTTTCTCCGCCTTGGCCAGTTTGCTGTCGCCGACGCCGGCTCCGGTGATGAGGAGGTCGGTGTTGGCGGAGACCGAGGAGGCGGTGGTGGCTCCGGCGCGTTCGCAGAGGCGTTGGAAGGTGGGGCGGGCGACTTTCTCGCCGGAGCGGGGGTCGCTGATGGCTCCGGTGATGACGACCGTTTTGCCTTCCAGGGGTGCGCCGGCCGCGACGACGGGTGGGAGGTCTTCGTCGCGGACGTCGAGGGAGACGCCGGCGTCGCGCAGGCGCTGTAGTTCGGGGCGCAGGCGGGTGAGGTGGGTGACGAGGGAGGCGGCGACCTTCGGGCCGATGTCCTCCACGGCGACCAGGCGTTCCTCGCCGGCGTCGGCGACTTCCTCGAGCGAGCCGAACCCGGACCGGGCCAGGCGGGCGGCGGTGCCGTCGGAGGCCATGGGAATGGCGAGGCCGATCAGGGCGCGGCGCAGGCCGACCTGGCGGCTGGTGTCGATCGACTCGATCATGCGCGCGGCCGAGACCTCGCCGATGCGCTCGAACTCGAGCAGGCGTTGCTTGGTGAGGGTGTAGAAGTCGGAGGGGTTCTCCAGGAGGCCGGCCTCGGCGAGGCGCTCGATCCACACCGGCCCGATGGCGTCGATGTCGGCCGCGGCGCGCGAGGCCCAGTGGATGAGCCTGCGGACGGTCTGGGCGGGGCAGGAAACGTTGGTGCAGAACAACTCTCGACTGTTGCCCTGTTCGGTCACCGGCTGTCCACAGGAGGGGCAGGCGGTGGGCGGCACGATCTCGCGCTCCTCGCCGGTGCGTGCGGCGGCGTCGAGCACGCCCGCGACGAACGGGATCACGTCGCCCGCGCGGCGCACGAGCACGGTGTCGCCGACTTTGATGTCGCGGGCCTTGATCACCTCTTGGTTGGCCAGCGTCGCCTTGGTGACGGTCGTGCCGCCCACGAACACCGGCTCGAGCCAGGCGACAGGAACGATCTTGCCGGTCTTACCGACGTCCCAGACCACCTCGACCAGCAGCGTCGTCTTCTCCTCTGCGGCGAACTTGAACGCGAGCGCGCCGCGCGGGGAGTTCGATCGGGTGCCTGCCGCGGCGTAGGCGTCGCGGTCGGCCAGGCGCAGCACCGCGCCGTCGAGGTCGTAGTCGAGGTCGTTGCGGCCCTGCTCGATGGCGGTGATCACCGCCTGGGCCTGCGCGGCGTCGGCGCAGTGCCGCATCTGCGCGCCCGCGATGCCCAACGCCCGCAACCCTTCCTCCAGGTCGGTCGCGGCGTCGGCTTCGTCGGTGTCCAGATCGAAGCCGAAGAATTGCAGTCGCCGCTCGGCGACGGTGGCCGGATCTTTGGCGCGCAGCGTGCCCGCGGCGGCGTTGCGCGGGTTGATCAGCGGCTTGTCGGGGTGGGCGGTGTTGTAGGCGAGGAATGTCGAACGCAGCATCACCGCCTCGCCGCGCACCTCCACCCGCCCTGGGACGTCGATGCGCTCGGGTACGCCGTCGACGAGCGCGCGGACCAGCGGGGTCACGTCGTCACCGGTGGTGCCGTCGCCTCGGGTGACGGCCCGCGCCAGCCGCCGGTCCTCGTAGACCAGGGCCAGGGACAGGCCGTCGAGCTTGGGCATCACGACCACCGACTGGCCGGGGAAGCGGTTGAAGAACGCCTCAACCTGCTCGGGTTTGGTGGCCTTCTCGAGGGAGAGCATCGGGCGCGAGTGCCGGGTGGGGGCGTGCAGCACCGCGGGCGCGCCGACCTGGTCCAGGGGGTTCGGGTCGGGCGCGAGGTCGGGGTGCTCGGCGATGAGGGCGCGCAGTTCGTCCTCGATCGCGTCGTAGTCGGCGTCCGCGACCAACGGCTCACCCTGGTAGTAGGCCTCGCGCAGCGCCACGATGCGGTCGGCGAGCTCTCGGATGCGTTCCCCTGTTTCCACGGACCAGACGCTACCGCTCCCCACCGACAATCTCCGCCGACACCCCGCCGCGTATCCGACCGGTCCGTACGCGTCCGGCCTCGGGTGCCGGTGCGCACGAGATCGGTCGCGACACCACCGATCTCGTACCGGCACAGTCGCGGAACACACTGTGCCCCTTCAGGATTCGCGACCTCCGAGATGCTTGGCCAGGAAGCGTTCGATCGTGTGGAACAACTCGATCTGGTTCTCCGGGTTCACGAAGCCGTGCCCTTCGTCGTCCTTGATCAGGTACTCCACCTCGACGCCGCGCCGGCGCAGGGCGGCGACGAGGTTGTCGGATTCGGCGCGGACCACCCG
The DNA here is from genome assembly GCF_000308715.1 of Nocardia tenerifensis NBRC 101015. Taxonomy (GTDB): domain Bacteria; phylum Actinomycetota; class Actinomycetes; order Mycobacteriales; family Mycobacteriaceae; genus Nocardia; species Nocardia tenerifensis. The sequence goes on along the minus strand of NZ_BAGH01000192.1, from coordinate 32,573 downwards.
GACGTCATTGGCGCCCTGGACCACCAGCAGCGGGGCGCGCACGCGGTCGACGTGGGTGATGGGCGAGCGCGCGAGCATGTCGGCCTCTTGGCGCGGGTCGTCGGGGTCGCCGACGAACAGGTGCCAGTTGTTGGCGGTGTGCGGCTTGGCGAACTCGGGGATGGTGCGCAGGAAGTTCGCGAGGTCGGAGATGCCGACGACGTCGATGGCGGCCGCGAAGACCTTGGGGGTGAAGGTGAGGCCGACGAGCGCGGCGTAGCCGCCGTAGGAACCGCCGAAGATGGCGACGCGGTCGGGGTCGGCATAGCCCTGCCGCACGGCCCACTCGACGGCGTCGACGAGGTCGTCGTGCATCTTGCCGGCGAACTCGCCGATCGCGGCCTTGACGAACGATTTGCCGTACCCGGTCGAGCCGCGGTAGTTGACCTGCAGCACCGCGTAGCCGCGGTTCGCGAGCAGTTGCACGGTCGGGTCGAAGTCCCAGCTGTCGCGGAACCACGGACCGCCGTGGACCATCAGCACCATCGGCAGGCCGACCGGCTCGACGCCGACGGGCAGCGTCAAATACGAAGGGAGACAGAGGCCGTCGCGCGCGGGGATCGAGACGGGCCGCATCGGCGACAGCGACGCGGGATCCAGATGCGGATACGGGCGCAGCAGCAGCCTGCTCTCGCCGGTGGCGTGGTCGTAGAGGTAGGCCAGGCCGGGCTCGCGGTCGTGGGTGAAGGTGACGACCCAGCGTTGCCCGGCGTCGTCGGAGGTTATCGAGGCCGGGTCGCCGTCGGAGAGTTCGCTCAGCTTCGCCAGCACGTCGGCGAAGCGCGGGTCCAGGGCGTGGATGACCTGGCGTTCGCCGAGGTAGCGGGCGCCGAGCAGCTCGCCGGTGCGGCGCTCGAGGATCAGCGGTGACGGCAGGACGGGGGTGACCGCGCCGCGGGTGTCGAGGTCGAGGTCGGGGTGGCTGTCGACCTCGGTCTCCTCGCCGGTGGTCAAGTCCAGCCGGACCAGCCTGGTTCGGTCGGTGCCGCGGTTGGAGCCGAGCCACACGCCGGCGCCGTCGGGGGTCGGCTGGACCGGCAGCACGCCCATGGGATAGTCGGCGCCGTCGTAGACCGCGACCACCGTATCCGTGCTCCAGCGGCGGAATTCGATGTCGCCGGCGGCGGTCGGGGCGACGGCGAACACCTCGTCGCCGGGGCCACGCAGCCATCGGCCGACGTGGCCGGGGTTCTCGGCCAGGACGGTGATCTCGCCGGTGGCGATGTCGAGTTCACAGAAGTCGAAGGCGGCGGAGTTTCGGTTGTTGATGTGCAGCAGCGCTGTGCCGGGGCGTTGCGGAGGGAGGTCGAAGCGCACGACCGTCGCGCCGGGAAACGGGGTGAGGTCGACGGCGGGGGTCTGCGGATCGTCCAGGTCGACGCGGTACAGATGCCACTGCTCGTTGCCGTCGTCATCCCGGGTGTAGAGCAGCCAGCGGGGGTCGTCGGTCCAGCGGAAGTCATAGACGCCGCGGTTCTCGGCGGCGGTGACGCAGCGGGGTTGCTCGGTGGAGTCGAAGGTGTCGATCCATACGTTGAGCCGGTCGTTGCGCGGGGCCAGGTAGGCGATTCTGGTGCCGTCCGGGGATATCGACGGGGATTCGCCTGCGGGGGGTTGGAAAAAGTCTGCTACGGAAATCAATTCCGGGAGTGCCATGTCGATCCTTCCGGGTGTTGGGTCGAGGCCCAGGTAACCGTTGGCCGTCGGGGCACAGTCAATTTCGATGATTCGGGTCACATCGGCGCGGTCGCGCTCGGGACGCGCGTCGGTTCCGGGTGCTCGTGCCGGTGGGTCAGCGGCTATGACAGCTCGAAATGCGCTGGCGCACCGTATCTTTCGATGGCGCGCGGAGTCGGCGATCATGCGCGGTACGGTCTGCGGGAGGTTCGTCCGTCTGCTGCGGACAAGAAAAAGGAAAGGAAGTGCTGCTTCCTTTCCGTATCCAATATATATCGCACCCGGGGCCTTGCGGCAAGGCCCCGGTCGTACCGCATACTCGCTGGCCGAGGTTTTCAACGGGCGGAAAATGGGAGTCGCGAGGTGTGTGTGGAGTGGTCGACGTCGGGGTGGCGCGGGAACGACCGCGCGAAGGCATGAGTGTTCTCGAGAACCACGTGACATCGTCGGTCCAGCGGAAAGGTAACGGGCACATGCCAACTCAGGGATACGAAGAAGAACTGCGGTCCGAGCGCGACTATGTGGCCGGGCTCTACACGCGCCTCGACGCCGAGCGCGCGCGAGCGAAAGACCAGTACAGCGCGGCATTGCGCGGGCGTGACGGCACGGCGATGGAGCGTGAGGACCAGGTGCGCGCGCTGGGCAAGGCGGTCCAGCGCCTGGAGGTGGCCGACAACGGATTGTGCTTCGGCCGGCTCGACACCCTGTCCGGCGAGCGTTCCTATATCGGCCGGATCGGGCTCTACGACGAGCAGAACGAGTTCGAACCGCTGCTGCTGGACTGGCGGGCACCGGCGGCGCGCCCGTTCTACGTCGCCACCGCCGCGAACCCGGAGAACATGCGCAGGCGTCGCCAGTTCCATACGCGGGGGCGTCAGGTGCTCGACTTCACCGACGAGGTGCTCGGCCGGCCCGACGACGGCGAGCGCGGCGACGCGGCGCTGCTCGCGGCGGTCAACGCGCCGCGCGGCGAGGGCATGCGCGACATCGTGGCCACCATCCAGGCCGAACAGGACGAGATCATCCGGCTCGAGCACCCCGGCGTGCTGGTGATCGAGGGCGGTCCGGGCACCGGTAAGACGGTGGTGGCGCTGCACCGGGTGGCGTATCTGCTCTACACCCAGCGCGAACGGATGGAGCGTCAGGGTGTGCTCGTGGTCGGGCCGAATCCGGCGTTCCTGAACCACATCGCGCACGTGCTGCCGTCGCTGGGCGAGACGAATGTGGTGTTCACGACCGCGGGCGAGCTCGTGCCCGGACTGCGCGTCACCGCCGAGGACACCCCGCGGGCCGCGCGGCTCAAGGGTTCGCTGAAGATCCTCGAGGTGCTCGCGGCGGCGGTCGCCGATCTCCAGCGGCTGCCCGAGGAGCCGGTGCTGATCGAGCTGGCCGACGTCACGGTGCGCATCGACGCCGCGACCGCCGAGTGGGCCAGGGAGGAGGCGCGCGGCAGCGGACGGCCGCACAACGAGGCGCGCGAGGTGTTCCGCGAGATCATCACCTATGTGCTCACCGAGCGGGCCATCGCGCGGATCGGCAAGGACTGGCTGACCCGCGACGACCGCGAGGCGTGGGAGCAGTTGCGCGAGGATTTGGTCGACGAGCTCGCCGAGCACGCCGGGTTCGCCGCCGCGCTGGACGAACTGTGGCCGATCATGACGCCGGAAGAGTTTCTGGCGCAACTGTATTCGTCGCCGGAGCGGTTGCGGGCGGCGGGCGCGGACGAGGCGCTGGGGCGGGCCGACGGCGACGCGTGGACGGTGTCGGATGTGCCGCTGCTCGACGAGCTGATCGATCTGCTCGGGCGCGACAAGCCGGTCGACCAGAGCGCGGAGCGCGAACGCCGGGCCGAGGCCGAGTACGCGGCGGGCGTGCTGGATGTGATGGTCAGCCGCGAGGACATGATGGACGACGAGGACCATCTGTTCGCCCAAGACCTGCTCTACGCCGAGGATCTGGCGGAGCGTTTCCTCGAGCGCGACACCCGCGATCTCGCCGAACGCGCTGCGGCCGACCGGGATTGGACCTATCGGCACGTCGTGGTCGATGAGGCGCAGGAGCTTTCGGAGATGGACTGGCGGGTGCTGATGCGCCGCTGCCCCGGCAAGTCGTTCACGGTGGTCGGCGATCTGGCGCAACGCCGTTCGGTCGCGGGCGCGACCTCGTGGGAGACGATGATGGCGCCGTACGTGCCCGGACGGTGGGTGTACCGCTCGCTCACGGTGAACTACCGCACGCCCGCCGAGATCATGAGCGTCGCCGCCGGTGTGCTCGCCGAGTTCGCCCCCGACGTGGCGCCGCCGGAGTCGGTGCGCGCCTGCGGTGTCCAGCCCTGGTCTCGCCGGGTCACGGCCGGCGAATTGCCAGCGGCCATCGAGGAATTCGTTCGTGACGAGGCGGGGCGGGAAGGTACCAGCATCGTCATCGGGCCGCCCGGGGTGCCCGGTACCGTGCCCGCCTCGGCGACCAAGGGGTTGGAGTTCGACGCCGTGCTGGTCGTGGAGCCGCAGCAGATCCTCGCCGATGGTCCGCGGGGTGCGGCTGAGTTGTACGTGGCTCTTACTCGGGCCACCCAGCGTCTCGGGGTGCTGCATCAGGGGCCACTACCCCACTCCCTGACCGGCCTCACCGAGATCGGTGCACCTGTGTCAGCCGGTAATTCGTTGTAGGAGATGCTGTTTCGCTCGTCGTAATTGTGCGACACCGCGAACTTCCCGAGGCCTCCCCCGCCTGTCAGATCGCCTGGCGGGCAGGGAGGCCTGAAACCACCTACCGCGAGATTTCGGCGATCACGGTGAGGGCGGCGACGGCTACGCGATTCGCCCTGCAACGCACGGACATTGGACGGGGTGACGCCCGTCTGCGCGGCGGCGCTGCCTGGAGCCGTCGACAGCGTGTCGTCGATCTGTGCCGACAGCTCGCCGCGCGGGACAGGCAGGGGCGGCACTAATGGCAGGCGTTGGGGATCTGGTCGAGCCAGTCGCGGATGGCGGCTCGTTGGGCGGGGGTGAAGTCGGCCTCGAGTTCGGCTTCGCGGCGGCCGACGGCGATGCGGGCCTCGGCGAGGCGGGCGCGGCCGGCTTCGGTGACGGTGATCTGGTGGGTGCGGCGGTCGGTGGGGTGCGGGCGGCGTTCGATGAGGCCCTCTTGTTCGAGGCCGCCGAGCATTTCGTTGGCGGCCTGGCGGGAGCTGGCGACCTCACGGGCGATGTCGGCGACGGACATGCCGGGGTGCGCGGCGGTCATCATCAGGGTGGCGTACTGGGAGGTGGACAGCCCGAAGGCTTTCAGCTCCTCCCCGATGGCCGCGCGCATGTTCAGCCAGACCTTGCGGACCATGAAGGTCAGCGAGCCGACCTCGTCCCGGTAGGAACCCAACGAAAAGACCTCCTCGGTATTGACAGGTTCCTGACGATTATGCAGAGTTAGTCGTCAGGTTCTTGCCAATCCTAGCGAAGGTTTCCATGCTCATGTCTCCGACGCTGCCGAAATCCAGGCAGCGGTTGATCCTCGCCGTCCTCGTGTTGTCGTCGTTCCTGATCTGGATGGACAACACCATCCTCAGCCTGACCTTCCAGACCCTCGCCGACCCCGTCCGTGGTCTCGGCGCCACCCCGGCCCAATTGCAATGGGCCACAGGCTCTTACACGCTCGTCTTCGCCGCGCTGATGTTCACCGCGGGCGCGCTGGGCGACCGGTTCGGGCACCGGAGCGTGCTCGCGACGGGCATGGCGGTGTTCGGGGCGGCGTCGGTGTGGGCGGCGTATGCCGGTGACGCGGGCCAGTTGATCGCCGCGCGCGCCGCGATGGGTGTGGGCAGCGCGCTGATCATGCCCGCGACCATGGCCATCCTGACCTGGACGTTCACCGGGCCCGCGCGGGCGACGGCGATCGGCGTGTCCTCGGCCTCGGCGGGCGTCGGATTGGCGGCGGGGCCGCTGCTGGCGGGTGTGCTGCTCGACCATTTCTGGTGGGGCTCGGTGTTTCTCGTCAATGTCGCGCCCGTGCTGGTCGGGCTCGCCGGAATCTTTATGCTGGTCCCGGATTTCCGCAGTCCCACGCCGCGGCCGCTCGATCTGACCGGGTTGCTGCTGTCGATCACGGGTCTGGCCGCGTTGGCCTACGGGCTGATTCGGGCGGGGCAGGTGGCGTCGTGGAGCCCGGTGGATGTGTGGGCGCCCATCGTCGTGGGCGTTGTCCTGCTGGGCGGGTTCGTCGTCATCGAATTGCGCAGCGGCCAGCCCAGTTTCGATCCGCGACTGCTCGCGCAGCGGATCTTCGGTGGCGGCAACGCGGCGATCGGACTGCTGTTGTTCGCCATGACGGCCGCCGGTTTCTACGGCGCGTTCTATCTGCAAGGCGCGCGCGGGTTCTCGCCGCTGGAGGCGGGGATCGCCACGTCTCCGGCCGCGGTGGGCGCGATGGTCGGTGGACCGCTGGGCATTCGGCTGGTGCGTCGCTGGTCACTGCGCCCGGTGACCGGAACCGCGCTGACCGTGGCGGCGCTGGGGATGGGCAGCTTCGCCTTCTTCGGGCTGGACACGCCGATCGTGTGGAACGAGCTCGTATTGCTGACGCAGGGTTTGTCGATCGGCATCGTGATGGGCAGCGTGACCGCGGCGTTGATGAACACACTGCCGCTGGCGCAGGCCGGTGCGGGCTCGGCGGTGACCAACACCGTGCGGCAGACCGGCACGCTGCTCGGCATAGCAGTGGGCGGCACGATCATGTCGATCGCCTACCGGCGCGGTATCGACGCCTCGGTGTCCGATCTGCCCGGCGAGGTGCAGGACCGCGCGCGAGTCTCCGCGGAGCAGGCCAGGTATGTCGCGGCGGTGATCGAGCGTCCCGAGCTGGCGCACGCCGCTGATGATGCGTTCATTCATGCCATGCACGTCGGCGCAGTGTGGACGATGCTCATCGCTCTGGCCGGGGCGGGTGTGTTGGTAGTTGCGTTGCGGCCGAAGGGGGTCGAGGACGCCTCGGAGCAGGATGCTGTCGCGGAGCCGGCGGCTCTGTAGTGCGGTGTGCGCCCGGACTGGCGGCGGGCGCGGTCTAACTCCGCACTGGCACTAGGGATCCGCACCGCCTATAGGGCCCTACTGCGGGTGCGGGGCCTGAGAGAGGGTGCGGGGTCTGAGAGAGGGTGCGGCTCCGCTTGGTGGGTGGCCGGCAACGCCGGCGCGGTCCGGTGGGCAGGTTGAGCGCGGCTACGTCAGTGCGTAGCTTGACTGCTCGCTGCGGGGGCGCTTCCGGCTGACGTCAGTACGAAGAGTTCCGCCATCATCGGGCAACGTGGGCTGGGAAAGTCCGCCGCGAATCTTGCTATCGGCAGCGAATGCAGGAACGCGATCGATGCAATGGGGCTGCGTCGCAACGGAAACGACTACACCGAGACCTTTAAGTTCTCGAGCGCGTCGGCCAGTGCGACAAGGACGCTCGAACATCCGGCGTCGATCGTGAGCGAGGCCAGTTCGTCGCCGCGAGTTCGTCCGCGATTGACGATCACCACCGGCCGACCCTGTTTCGCCGCGTGCCGCACGAACCGCAGGCCCGACATGACGGTCAACGAGGATCCGGCCACGAGCAGCGCGTCGGCGTCGTCGACGAGGTGGAAGGCGGCGGCGACGCGCTCTTTCGGCACGTTCTCACCGAAGTACACGATGTCGGGTTTGAGCATGCCGCCGCAGTCCGCGCAGTCGACCATGCGGAAGCTGTCGGTGTCGGCGACAACAGCGTCGGCGTCGGGGGCGACCTCCACGCCGTTGGTGGTCGCCCCTTCGGCGAAGCCGGGGTTGGCCGATTCCAGTCGTTCGGCCAGCGTCATCCGGGAGATCAACGCGTCGCATCGCAGGCACCGGACTCGGGCGTAGGTGCCGTGCAGGTCGATCACGCGCCGATGTCCGGCCTTGGTGTGCAGCAGATCGACGTTCTGGGTGATCAGGCCGCTGACCACGCCCATTCGTTCCAGCCGGGCCAGTGCGCGGTGCCCGGGGTTGGGCCGGGAGGCGTCCATGCGCCGCCAGCCGATGTGATTGCGCGCCCAGTAGCGCTGCCGGAACACCGGGTCGCCGACGAACTGCTGATAGGTCATCGGATTACGCGGCGGCGAGGACGGGCCGCGATAGTCGGGGATGCCGCTGTCGGTCGACACGCCGGCGCCGGTGAGCGCCAGGACCCGGCGGCCCGCCAGCAATTCGACGAGCCGCGCGAGATCGGGCTCCGGGGCGTGCGACATCAGTTCAGGGTACGACGCCTGTGCGACACGCCGGTCAGACGCGGCGCATCACCGACACCACCTTGCCGAGCACCGTGGCCTCGTCGCCGTCGATGACCTCGTAGGCCGGGTTGCGCGGCTCGAGATACACGTGACCGTTGCGCCGCCGATACACCTTGACCGTCGCCTCCCCGTCGATCATCGCGGCGACGATCTCGCCCGAGTGCGCCTCGTTCTGCTGGCGCACCACCACGATGTCGCCGTCGCAGATCGCGGCGTCGATCATCGAGTCCCCGCGCACCCGCAGGCCGAACACGGTGCCGCGGCCGACGAGCTGACGCGACATGGTGAGCAGGTCGTCGGTCTGCTCCTCGGCGAGGATCGGGGTGCCGGCCGCGATGTCGCCGACCACCGGCACTGTCACCGAGTCCCCCTCGGACTCCCGCGGCGCGGCGCTCTGGAGAAACATGCGCACGTCGATCGGGCGCGACATCGTGTCGCTGCGCCGCAGAAAACCCTTCTCCTCCAGGCTGTTCAGATGCTTGGACACCGACGAGGAGGACCGCAGCCCCACCGCGTCCCCGAGCTGGCGGGAGCTCGGCGCGTACCCGTGGCGCAGCACCCAGTCGCGGATCGTGGCGAGGATGCGCTGCTGGCGCTCGGGCAGGCGGGAGGTGTCGAGATGCTCGAGGTCGTCGTAGGTCACCGAGGCATCGTAGAGGTCGGCGCCGATTCCGCGGCCGCACAGGTTGTCACGGAGTGTCGTGTCCGCGCTCGGATTCGCTTCGCTCGACGCAGAATTCGTTGCCCTCGGGGTCGCGCAGCGTGACCCAGCCGCGGCCCTCGGCGGTGCGATGGTCCTCGTACAGCGTCGCGCCGAGCGCGATCAAGTGCTCGACCTCCTGGTCGCGGGTGCGGTCGGTGGGCATCCAGTCGAAGTGGATCCGGTTCTTCACCGCTTTGCCCTCGGGGACCTTGATGAACAACAGACCGGGCACGGGTGGCGGGGCGATCAGCAGCGCGTAGTCGTCGTCCGGGTCCTCGTCCGACAGCGGCCAGCCGGTGACGGTGTGCCAGAACGACGCGAGCTGGTGCGGGTCAGCGCAGTCGATGGTCACGTGACGAATGATCATGTCGGCGAGCGTATCGGCGGCTCGCGCAGATCCTGGGCACGTGAGGCGGCCCGCGCGTCGTCTCGCTGGTGGCGCACGGTGGACGGACCACCGGTCGATGACGGCGCAGAGCATGCGGGCCGCGCGGCAAACCGTGTGCCGGTGCGCCGGATGCGTCCGCGCGTAGCAGGATTGGCTCGTGCACACCTTCGTTCTCGAGCGCGTCGGGGTGGTCGCCGGGTCGACGCAGTTGCTCGTCGATAGCGACGCCATCCTGCCTGGCGGGCGGTGCACCGCGGTGGTCGGGCCGAGCGGGACGGGCAAGACCACGCTGCTGCGACTGTTCAACCGGCTGGGCGAACCGAGCAGCGGGCGAATCCTGCTCGACGGCGACCCGATCACCGCACTGGACGTGCTCGCGTTGCGGCGCAGGGTCGGGCTGGTGCCGCAGCGTCCGATACTGCTCAGCGATATCGTCGGCGACGAGGTGCGGGTCGGCCGCGAGGACCTGCCCACTGAGCGAGTGCCCGCGTTGTTGAGCAGGGTCGGCTTGCCGGAGTCGTTCGCCGGGCGGCGCTGCGCGGAACTGTCCGGCGGTGAGGCGCAACGGGTCTGCCTGGCTCGTGCGCTCGCCGTCGAACCCGACGTGCTGCTGCTCGATGAACCTACCTCCGCGCTGGACCCCGAGGCGGCGGCCGTCATCGCCGAACTCGTCCGCGGGCATGTCGAGGCGGGCGGCTCGGCGATACTCGTCAGCCACGATGCCGGGTTCGTACAGACGGTGGCCGATGACGTCCTGCTACTCGACGGCAAACGCCTGCGGAAGTCGTTCTGATGCAGGGTCTTTCGGTGCCGGACTGGACGGGTGTCTCGGCCTCGCTGCTGCTGGTCGGTCTCGCGGCGTTCATCGCCTACCGGCAGCGACTGGAACTGACCCGTGAACTGGTGATCGCGGCGGTGCGGGCCGGGATTCAGCTGGTCGCGGTGGGTGCGATTCTGCTGGTCGTGTTCCGGCACACCGCGCTTCCCGGCGCGTTCGCGTGGGTGATCGTGATGGTGATCATCGCCGGGCAGGTGGCGGGGCGGCGGGGCGCGGAACTGCCGCGGGCGCGGCGCACCGCGACGATCGGCGTGGCCGTGGGCGCCACCGTCACCCTCGGTGCGCTGGTGCTGCTCGGGGTGATCTCGACCGAGCCGCGCGTCGTCGTTCCGGTCGGGGGGATGATCGTGTCCGGCGCGATGCAGGCGACCGGTATCGCGCTGCGGCGGATCGGCGAGGACGCCAGGCAGGCTCGGCCCGCGATCGAGGCGCGGTTGTGTCTGGGATTACCTGCGCGCCAAGCGTTTCTGCCGTACCGGCGGTCGGCTCTGCGCACCGCGCTGGTGCCGTCGGTCGACGCGACCAAGGTCGTCGGCCTGATCAGCCTGCCCGGGGCGATGACCGGGCTCATCCTCGCCGGGGTCGATCCGCTCACCGCGATCCGGTATCAGATCGTGGTCATGTACATGCTGCTCGCCGCCACCGCCCTGGCCGCGCTTACCGCGGCCCGCGTCGCCGAGCGCGCGCTGTTCGATGACGCCCATCGTCTCGTGCTGCTGTCCGACTGAAATCGTCATTGCCGACCGAGGATCTGGCTGACAGTCTGTTGGGCAACATCGAATTGAGCGCGGACAAATGACGCGCTGAGGCAGTAGCGCGGTATCGACCATGGTGGCGCTCGACGATTACCGCGTCCGGGCCGAGCGCCCGCCGACCATCGACGCTCGCCCACTCCACCAATGGCCACGAATCTGCTTCGAGCCCACGCCTTTCCGCGCCTTTACCGACATCGCGGCAACAGCGCAGCTCTCCGCATCGAGCACCGCAGACGGTCACTCACGCTCGACAGGCCACGTCGATCGGTCCCGACCGCGCCGCATCGGCGACTCGGAGCGACCAGGGCTTGGCCCCCGGCGCGGTCCATGCCCGCCGAACTCCGGGAAGCCCAGCGGCGCAGGCGCATTCGCGACATGGCCGTGACGTCAGGAGAAGTCGAGTACCAGGCGGCCGCGCAGGCCACCCGCTTCCAGTCTGCGGTGTGCCTCGGCGGCTTGTTCGGCGGGCAGTACGTCGGCGACGTGCAGGGACAGGGTGCCGTGTTCGACGCGGCGGCGCAGGTCATCGAGGGCGTCGGTGTCGGTCATGACATCGCGCACCATCACCGGCCGAACCTGGATGCCGCGTTCGGCGGGGCCGGGCCAGCCGCGTAGTTCGATGAGGGTGCCGCCGTCGGCGAGGGCGGGGATCACCTCGGTGGTCTGCATCGAGCCGTCGATGAGGCCGGCCACGCCCTCCGGGGCCAGGGCGCGGATATCGGTGGCGACGCCGCTGCCGCGTGGGACGACGTGGGCGGCGCCGAAGCGGCGGACTCGGTCGACGTCGGCGGGGGCGGCGTCGGCGATCACGGTGAGCCCGTCGGCCTTGGCCAGCTCGACCGCGTAGCCGCCGACCGCACCGGCCGCACCGGTGACCGCGAGGGTCGCGCCGGGCGGTAAGGCCAGGGTGTCCAGGGCGAGGCGGGCGGTCATGGCGTTCATCAGCAGGGTGGCGGCGGCGGGGAGGCCGACACCGGCGGGTGCGGGCACGACCGAGGCCGCGGGCACCACGATCTGTTCGGCGTAGGCGCCGCCGCGCGGGCCGGTGAACAGCACCATGGCGATCACCGGCTGGCCGAGCGTGAGACGGTCGTCGACGCCGGGGCCGAGCTGATCGATGACGCCCGCGGCGTCCATGCCGGGTACGAATGGTGGTGTGCGATCGGGCATTCGGACGGCGTGCCCGCCGCTGCGCAACATGACGTCGGTGGGATTCACCGCCGCCGCGTGCACCCGGATCCGCACCTCACCCGGACCGGCCTGGGGTTCAGGCAGATCGAGCACCTGCAATACGTCTGGTCCGCCGAATTCATACAGGCCAACAGCTTTCACACCGCGCTACAACCTCGCGCGGCCCGCGCCGATTCCCGCGGTCTTCGCCCTGCGGTCGACGCTATAGGAGGCGTGCGGTGTGCGGATGCGTCGGATCGGCGGAGCAGACGAACAACTGCTGGCTGTCGGCGTCGCCGAGGGTCAATCCGGTCGCCTCGAACGCTTCCGGGTCACCGCCGTCCTCGGTTCGGTCCTCCAGGGGAATCCAGCTGTAACTGCCCCCGCCCCATTCGCGGGAAGCGATCGTCAGCAGCGGGTCCATCGGCGCATCGCAGGCGGTGCAGCGCACTGCGACGGCGTCGGTCCGATCCCACGGTGTCCATCCCCCGACCTTGCAGCCGGGCGCGGTCGCAAGGTCCGACGTGTATCGGTACTGGTATCGCTCATCCAGCGCCTCGCGCAGCGTGGAATCGATCCCTTCCACCGGCTGTCGGGTGTATTCCTGCCGCGGGTACTCGGTGACATTCTCCGGGTGGAGCCGGCAGGCGTTGGGAACGAAGTACTCGCTCTGCACCAACGCTGGTTCCGGTGGGTCCGCGATCACGTCGGTGACCTCGCCGCTCGCACGCCAGAACAGTCGCGTGCGCAGCGCAGCCTCGTATCCGTGCGCGTAGGGGCACCAAAGTACTTGCAGCAGGTCCGTACCGACGGGCGGCCGCAGGCACGGCACGTCTCGGGCGTACAACTGGGCGACGGGCAGCATCGCGAGCGGCCCCGACGGCACCTCCCGGGTAGCCCTCCGCCTGCGATCGTATGGATCCCAGGGCGAGTCGGTAATGCCGCGGATCCGGCTCAGCGTCGCCCGCTCCTGGGAGGTCAGCTCGCGTCCTCTGGCATCGGCCCTGATCCGCCGGTCGAGCCGAACGTCGGCCGGAGACATCATGGGTCCGACCCAGTCTGATTCGTGCGGGCCGTCACAGTGCGGCCAAGGCTCGCTCGCCGGCCACAGCAATGGTCCACCGATCGAGCTGTCGTTCGGCGAGACCGGCCCCTGCCGTGGGTGCAGCCGGGTCGCCGTTCGGGCCAGCGGGGCGAGCTGAGGAAAGTCTGCGGCGACATCGGCTGGGCGGGCGGGAGTGGTACGAGTCATCCGAACGCCGGACATACGGTGGTAGTCATCTCGCGAGACTATTTCGTGCAGACCTTTCAGTATGCTTTCCAGTCGAGATGTGGCCGAATCCGTTGGCTGTCAGTCTATTTCGGCCCCCGCAGCCATCGATTGATCAGGGGCCGAGGTAGTAGTGCAGCAGCGCCGCCTGACCATCGGACCGCGACCACTGCGCCCGCGTGCTGTGCATCCGCTTCCAGCCCGCCCGCTCATACAGCGATATCGCCGCGACGGCGCGGCTTTCGACGTCGAGCACCGCCCGGCACCCGCGTTGCTCGACCATCTCGACCGCCGCGTCGAGCAGCCGGCGACCCACGCCGCAGCCACGGTCCGCCGGAGTGACGAACAGACGGATCACCGACATCAGGGCGGTTTCGGGCACCGCGTCGCGGACCGGGCGCGGCAGCGCACTCGCACCGATGCCGACCTGGCCTACGACGACCCCACCCACCTCGGCCACCCGCGCATCGACCAGTTTCGCCGGGGTCAACCAGCGCGCCGGATCCTGCGGCCAGACCACGGGATAGCCGTCGACCGCGTGCACCTGACGCAGAGCCGCTACGCAGGCCGGCAGGTCCTCGAGCGTTCGCGGTCGAACGGTGATCACGACACTTGTTGCGGCACTTCGGGTTCGGTGACCGGCGGCTTATCGACCGTCAACGGGGGCAGTGTGCCGACATAGCGCTCGATCTCCACGAGCGAGAGCTGCCCTGTGCACCCCTGACTCAGCGTGGAGGACGGGCGGTCGGGGGTGAGGACGTTGGGGTTGCCGTGGCGGCAGAAGGCGGGGTTGGCGGGGTCGGGGTCGTACCAGGCACCGGTGGAGAGCTGGGCTACGCCGGGGCGGACGGCGTCGTCGACGATGAGGCCGGCCAGGCAGCTGCCGCGTTTGCTGTGGATGCGCACGAGGTCGCCGTCGTGGAGGTCGCGGGCGGCGGCGTCGCGGGGGTGTAGCCGGACCGGTTCGCGGCCGCGGACCTTGGTGGATTGGCTGAACGCACCGACGTCGAGTTGGCTGTGCAGTTTCGAGCGCGGCTGATTGGCGACCAACTGCAGTGGGAACTCCGCGGCGGCCGGTCCGCCCAACCATTCCTCGGGTTCGAGCCAGGTGGGGTGGCCGGGGCAGTCGGCGTAACCGAAGCCGTCGATCGTCTCGGAGAAGATCTCGATCTTGCCGCTGGGCGTGCCGAGCGGGTAGCGGTCGGGGTCGGCGCGGAACCGGGCGGCGAACACCTGATCGGGGTCGGGCACGGGCAGCTCGATCTGTTCACCGGCCCAGAAGGTGTCGAAGTCGGGCAGGTCGTGTCCGCTGTGGCGCTGCCGCCAGTCCTCGTAGAGGTGGCGCAGCCACTCCATGGCGGTGCGGCCCTCGGTGAATTCCTTGCCGATGCCGAGGCGTTCGGCCAGCTCGCCGAAGATGGCGTAGTCGTCCCGCGCGGCGGCGTGCGGCTGGGTGATCGCCTTCATCCGGAACAGGACGCGGTCGTTCTCCCCCGCGCCGTAGTCGTCGCGTTCGATCGTCATGGTCGACGGGAGCACGATGTCGGCGTGCCGCGCGGTCGACGACCAGAACGGATCGTGCACCACCACGGTCTCCGGCCGGCTGAACGCCGCGCGCAGCCGGGCCAGGTCCTGGTGATGGTGGAAGGGGTTGCCCCCGGCCCAGTAGACCAGCCGGATATCGGGGTAGACCAGGCGCTGCCCGTTGTAGTCGAAGGGCCGGCCGGGATTCAGCAGCATGTCGGCGATGCGCGCCACCGGAATGAACGCGTCGACCCCGTTGTGGCCCTGCGGGAATCGCGGCGGCGAGAACTCCCGCGCCGGCTCGCCCACCGTCGCCGAGGAGCCGTACCCGTGCCCGAAACCGCCGCCGGGTAGCCCGATCTGGCCGAGCATGGCCGCGAGCACCACGCCCATCCACAGCGGCTGCTCGCCGTACTGCGCCCGCTGCAACGACCAGCCGACGGTCACGAAGGTCCGCGCGCCCGCCATCTCTCGCGCGAGCGACCGAATCCGCTCGGCGGGCAGGCCGGTGAGCGCCGCGGCCCACTCCGGTGACTTGACGATCCCGTCCGTCTCGCCGCGTAGATAGCCGGCGAAACGCTCGTAACCGACCGTGTACCGGTCCAGAAACCCCTTGTCCGCCAACCCTTCCGCGTCGAGGACCTGCGCCAGCGCCAGCATGAGCGCGGTGTCGCTGCCCGGCAGCGGGGCGAGCCATTCGGCCTTCGCCTCGGCCGGAGTGTCGTCACGCAGCGGCGAGATCGACACGAACCGGCAGCCACGCGCCCGCGCGTCACCGATCCAGCCCCGCGTGTTGTGCCGGGACACACCGCCCGGCGAGACCACCGAGTTCTTCGGCGAGATCCCGCCGAATGCCACCACCAACTCCGTGTGCCGCACCAGCATCGTCTTCGACATCGCCTCCTGCAGCACGAAGCCGAGGTGGCCGAACACGTGCGGCAGCAGCACCTCCGACACCCCGAGGCTGTAGCTGTTGACGTGCCGGACGAATCCGCCCAGGCAGTTCAGAAACCTGTGCACCTGACTCTGCGCGTGATGGAACCGTCCCGCGCTCGCCCACCCGTAGGACCCGCCGTACACGGCCTCGGCCCCGTGCTCGCGATACACCCGTCCGAGCTCACCGGCGAGCAGGTCCAGTGCGGTCTCCCACGACACCGGCACGAACGGCTCGGTCCCCCGCCCGGGCGCGCCCGGCCCGTGCGTCAGCCAGCCCTTCCGGACATAGGGTTGATCGATCCTGGTCGGATGGTGCTGTGCGGACGCGACGTTCTCGATCAGCCGTGTCGGTTCCGGATCGTCGCGCCACGGCCGCACGGCCGTCAGCCGATCACCATCGCTGTCTGCCTCGAAGGCGCCCCAGTGCGTCAGATGCGTGGTCACCGTCCCACCGTAACCGGGACCGCCGACAAAGTGGGGGCTACGTCCGCGGGGCCGATTCCCGGCCGCCGCGAACACATTTCAGATCCGGCGCAGGACGAACATCCGGAACCGGCGACCCCCGGACAGCTCGTACTCCATCTCGTAGCCGGGCCAGAACTCGACGGCCAGATCCCAGGCCGGTTTCCGCTCGACGCCGGTGAGCTCGGTGACCGCGACGGTGAACTGCTCGCCCCGGTGCCGCACGGTCGCGGTCCGCGCGGCCCGCAGATTCGCCGACCACACCGGATGTTTCGGACTGCCCCAGTTCGAGCCGAGCACGAGGAAGTCCTCGCCGCGCGGCACATAGAGCAGCGACGTCGTGCGCGGCAGGCCGGTCTTGCGGCCGGCGACGGTGACCTCGATCGAGGGCAGCCCGACCAGATCGAGCACGCCCCGACGGCCGTCGGTCCAGCGCCGAACCGCGCGTTCCGCCGGAATCACGACGGGCGCGGTGCGCATCACCCAGCGCTGCTGGGCCAGCCTGCGTGCGATCGACGGCAGCGGATTCGACACCATGCCAGAATCCTGACATGTCCGCGCGCGCCGACGGCACCGCCGGGCCGGGACCGAGGGGCATGTCACACCGCGACCACGCAAAGACGTTGACAGACAACGCTCCACGATCGACGAAACCGGTCCGGGCCGCCCGCGCGCGGCGGACCATGGACGCTATGGCGGACCCAGCGACCGGCGACACCACACCCGCGAGCCACCAACGGCTGGCGGACATCCGGATCGCCGCGACGGCCGAAGCCGGGAAACACACGCACCTGGTGCGCACCGCCCGCGCCGGACGCCTGCTCAGCGCCGCCATGCTGCCGTGGTTCCTGCTCCGCCCGCCACGGGGCTATGGAGTGATCACCACGACAGGCCGTAAGACCGGGAGAAAGCGGCGCAAGTGTGTCCGCGTGATCCGCCGGGACGACCGCGCCTACCTCGTGCAACTGGTCCCGCCGCACCTCGCGATGACCGCGCCGGCCGCCGCGAGCGGATGGCTGCTCAACATCCGCGCCCACCCGCGCGTGCGAATCCGCCTGCCGGAGGGCACCTTCGAGGGCACGGCCCGCGAGATCACCGACCCGACCGAGTGCGCCATCGCGCGCACGATCCTGTGCGAAACCGTCGTTGCCGCCGACTACGGCGAGTGCGCCCTGCACCTGCGCGGGCGGCCGAGCCGCGCCAAAGCCCAACAGCTGCACCGCTATTGGTTCGACACCGGCCACCCGCTCGTGATCGAGTTCGGGCGCTGACCACACGGCGGTGCGGCCGATCCCGGATCGGCCGCACCGTCCCTCACGCCAGCGCGACCGCCGCGCTCAGCCCCGCGACCGCGATGAACTGCAGCGCGACGCGCGCGTTCACCACGCTGTCCCACTTGTCCTGCAGCGCACGGGCGTTCGGCGGGGTGATGCCCGCCTGCGCGGCGGCGGTCTGCTGCGTGTTCACCGGCTTGGCCACGCGCACATAGATGGCCAGCCAGCTCGCCAGCGCCGCCACCGCGATGCCCGCCGCCACCGCGGCGCCGACGTAGCCACCGACCGCGGCCAGCACGGCGGTCAGCACCGCCGTGACGACACCGCCCGCCCCGACGATCGGCATCCTGCGGTCGCCGTAGTAGTGACCCCACCCCGCCGAGGCAGTGACGGTGGCGTCGTCCAATCGCGCGTACACCGGTCGCGTGATGATGGCGTAGCCGGCGTCGGTGCCGTAGACGACGGCGTTGGCGAGAATCGCCACGATGCCGAGAATCTGGACGACTGTGCTGAACATGAGTGACTCCGTCTGTAGATCTAGCGTTGCTAATCAATCTAGCACAGCTAGACCACACCGCAAGTTCACACCGCTTCGGCGACCCCTTGCTCGATCGGCAGTCCCGCCTCCGACCAGTCCTGAATCCCCGCCCGATACGCGCGCACATTCGTATAGCCCAGCGCGCGCAACTTGACGGCGACGTTCTCACTGTTGCGGCACGCCTCGTTCGAGCAGTACGTGACGATGGCCGCGTCCCGATCCGGAAGCAATTGCCCCGCAACAGATTCCACATCAGACTCGACCAGCACCCGCGCCCCGGGCAGATGCGCCTTCTCGTAGTAGCCGGGCCCGAGCGTGTCGAGCACCGTCACCGAGCCGGCCTCGATCGCGGCGGCGAGCTCTTCGCGGGCGATGACATCGGTCATGTGATTTCCTTCCTCCGAACACAATTTATGTGCGTGTGCACGCTACTATATGCGTGCGGGCGCACACAAGTAGGTAAGCTCGCACCGTGGCACCCACCGACCCCCACCGCCGCGCGGCAGGCAAAGCCTGGTCCGCGCTGCTGCGCGTGCACGCCGAA
The DNA here is from genome assembly GCF_000308715.1 of Nocardia tenerifensis NBRC 101015. Classification (GTDB taxonomy): domain Bacteria; phylum Actinomycetota; class Actinomycetes; order Mycobacteriales; family Mycobacteriaceae; genus Nocardia; species Nocardia tenerifensis. The sequence goes on along the minus strand of NZ_BAGH01000192.1, from coordinate 14,175 downwards.
CTCGTGCCGCAACTCGACGCGGACCTGCGCAAGACCGCCGGACTCCCCCTCGCCTGGTACGACGTCCTGCTCGAACTCGACGGCGTCCCACCCCTGCGCATGACCGACCTCGGCGAACGCGTAGTCCTCAGCCGCACCCGAGTCAGCCGCCTGGTCACCGAACTCGAGCACGCCGGACTCGTCACCCGCGAGGCCAACCCCGACGACGGCCGATCCGCCTTCGTCACCATCACCGACGCCGGACGCACCCGCCTGCGCGAAGCCGCCCCGCGCTACCTCGCCGGCATCGAACAACGCTTCGCGGGCAGACTCGACCAGGCCGAACTGCACACCCTCACCGAAACATTGGGCAAAATCCTTGGCCCGACCGACATTTCCTAGGAAAACTCTCAGGGAGACCACTCCACGACGCCGGTAGGTTGGATAACGCGCACATCGGGCGCGACCACCGGAAGGATGCAGTCCCTTGATGATCCGTGCCCTCAGGCCGCTCCACCCCCGACCGACCTGTCCGCACACCCGAAGAGTCGCTTGATGTTCGCGCGCTGGGGAGACTTCGTACACCGCTTCCGCTTCGTCGTCATCGGCCTCGTCGGCGCCGCGCTGCTCGCCCTCGGCGCGTACGGCTCCGACCTGTCCCAGCACCTGAGCTCGAGCGGACTCGACGACCCGACCTCGGAATCGGCCGACGCCGCACGACTGGCCGACGCCGCCTTCGACCGCGACCACCGCTCCGACGTCCTCGTCCTCTACACCGCCCCCGACGGCATATCGCTGGACGATCCGAGCTTCAGCGACAAGATCGTCGACAACCTCAACAGCCTCATCCCCCGCCACCCCGACGAGATCCTCGCGATCAACGGCTCCTACTGGCGCACCGACACCGGCCAGCAGCAACGCAGCGTCTTCGGCAAACCCGAACTCCACCGCGCCTTCGCCTCCATCGCCATCAAGGGCGACACCGACACCGAGATCGTGAACAACTTCCGCAAGGTCGCCGACGCCTTCTATATCCCCGGCATAGACGTCCAGGTCGCCGGCCTACAACCCGTCGCAGTGACACTGACCGACTCACTCGACGAGGACATCCACCTCATGGAGGTCGTCGCCTTCCCCGTCGTGGCCGTGCTGCTGTTCTTCATCTTCGGCGGATTGGTCGCCGCCGCACTGCCGCTGGTCGTCGGCGGGCTCACCGTCCTCGGCGCCAACGGCATCATCCGCGCGTTCACCGAGTTCACCGACGTGAATTCCTTTGTCTCCGGCGTCGTCTCGATGATCGGCGTCGGCCTGGCCATCGACTACGGACTGTTCATCGTCAGCCGATTCCGCGAGGAACTCGCCGAGGGCTACGACACCCCGACCGCCGTGCGCCGCGCCGTGATGACCGCGGGCCGCACCGTGGTGTTCTCCGCGACCATGATCATCGTCAGCCTCGGCGGCCTGCTGCTGTTCCCGCAGGGCTTCCTCCGATCGATGGCCTACGGCTCCATCGCCACGGTCTCCCTCGCCGCACTCACCGCGCTCACGGTCCTGCCCGCGATGCTGAGCATTCTCGGCCCGCGCGTGGACATGCTCGGCATCCAGCGCTTCGGCAACACCAAGACCGCCGAGGAGATCGAGAACGGCTTCTGGGGCCGCTCCACCGGCTGGGTCATGCGCCACCCCACACGCGTCGCCGTGCCGATCTTCATCGGCCTGCTACTGCTCATCATTCCGGTCAAGAACATCGCCTTCGGCGGATTCAGCGAAACGTATCTGCCACCGGACAATCCAACGCGAGTCGCGCAGCAGGAATTCGACAAGACCTTCCCCATTCGCAAAGCCGACCCCGTCCAGCTCGTCTTCATCTCCGAGGACACCATCGCCATCGGCGACGTCCTGAAGCAGGCCAATCGAGCGCCGGGCCTGCTCACCCCGCCCGGCGGAAACGGCCCGTTCAACACGCCCGAATCCTCGTCCGAACGCCACGGCGTCTACCGCACCGAAGCGGCGCTCGCCGTAGAGAACGCCGACAAGACCATCGACTATCTGCGCGCCATCGACCTACCCGACGGCGTGACCATGCTCGTCGGCGGCCAGCCCGCGATCCAAAAGGACTCCATCGACGGCCTTCTGGGCCGCATCCCGTTCATGGTCGCGGTGGTGCTCCTGCTCACCACGGTGCTCATGTTCCTCACCTTCGGCTCCCTGATCCTGCCGATCAAAGCCGCGCTCATGAGCGCGCTGGGCCTCGGCTCCACCCTCGGCACCCTCACCTGGATCTTCGTCGACGGCAACGGGTCCGGCCTGCTCAACTTCACCCCGCAGCCGATCCAGGCCGCGGTCCTCGTGCTGATCATCGCCATCATCTACGGCCTGTCCACCGACTACGAGGTATTCCTGCTGTCGCGCATGGTCGAGGCCCGCGCCAAGGGCGCGAGCACCACCGAGGCCATCCGCACCGGCGCCGCGCACACCGGCCGCATCATCACCGCCGCCGCGCTCATCCTGCTCGTCGTCACCGGCGCGTTCGCCTTCTCCAAACTGGTGATGATGCAGTACATCGCCTACGGCATGATCGCCGCGCTCATCATCGACGCCACCATCCTGCGCATGCTCCTGGTGCCCGCCGTGATGAAACTGCTCGGCGACCGCTGCTGGTGGGCGCCGGCCTGGATGACGCGCCTGCACGAACGCGTCGGGCTCAGCGAACCGATGCTCGCCGACGAACACCGTCGCGACGCATCGGACCTCGTCGGAGCGGGCCGCCGTCCGGGCGGCACCGGTCGATTCCGCTGAGCCCGAATTCGCCCTCAGCGGAATCGCTGACGCCGCACCGACTCCCGAATTAGCGTCCAGCGCGGAAGGGAGGTCGAGCATGCACGCTCCGATCAAATTCTCGATGACCGCCGACGTGATCGAGGTGGGGTCCTGGCCGGACTTCGCCCGCGGCTGCGAGCAGGACGGGTTCGACGCGCTCATGGTGCCCGACCATCCCGGGTCGTTCGCCGCACCGTTCGTCGCGCTCGCCGCCGCCGCGACGGCCACCGAGACGATCCGGCTCGGCACCAATGTGATCAATGCCGGGATGTGGGAGCCGTTCCTGCTCGCGGGTGAGGTCGCCACGCTCGACCTCGTCTCCGGCGGGCGCGCGCTGTTCGGCATCGGCGCCGGGCACACCCCCGCGGAATGGACCATGCAGGGCCGCGCACACCCGTCGGCCGCCCACCGCGTCAGCCGGATGATCGAGGTCACCGACGCCACGCGCCGGTTGCTCGCGGGCGAGACCGTCACCTTCGACGGTGATCACGTCCGGCTTCGCGACGCGGTGCTCACGCGACCGCGGCCCGTACAGGAGCCGGTGCCGGTTCTGGTCGGCGGCAACGGGAATCGCGTGCTGCGCTACGCCGCCGAGACCGCGGACATCGTCGGGTTCTCCGGGCTCGGGCGGACCCTGGCCGACGGACACAATCACGAAACGCGCTGGCGTCTCGATCAGATCGACGCCCAGGTCGAGATCGCGCGGACGGCCGCCGAGAAGGCCGGCCGCGCACCCGCGTTCGAGGCGCTCGTCCAGCATGTGCAGATCACCGACGACGCCGAGGCCGTCTGTGCCCGCTTCGCTGCGGACGCCCCGACCACCAGCGCCGCCGAGTTGCTCACCGCGCCTTATGTATTGATCGGCACGGTCGATGAACTCGTCGCCGAGCTGCGCGGGCACCAGAAGCGTTGGGGCTTCGACCGGTTCGTCATGCGCGCCCCTGCTCGCGCCGCCGGGGCTCAACTGCTCGCTGCGCTGGGTTCATCCGAGAGTTAGTTTCGGGCCGTCGACCCTGCCCCTGCCCCTTCGTCTTGGCTGGTGAGGGGCAGGGTCGGTTTGATTGGGCGAAAGGTGATTCGTGGAAGGTTCTGAGTGGAAAGCTTTATATAGTTAGATGCGCATATCTACGTATCTATATGTTGTTTTCGTTAGGAACGTTCCTTGCCCGCCCTTCAGGCCGCCGGTCACCCGTGCTGCGCCCGCTCCTGAGAGGCAGTCCTCCAAGCAAATTCCCTCTTTTGGATGTTGCCGCACCCCCTACCCGCCGAGAAGCCTCGCCACTCAACCCCTCCCCTTCCCCGAATCCCCTGCCAACGCACCGCCGCGGATCCCACCGAGACGGACATACGACCAGTTACGCTGTCCCCCAGGTTTCATGCCCCGTCGCCCCGTTGAACAGGAGTCCGATGCGAGCACAGCGCCGCCGTCACGTCTTGGCCGTCCTCGCGGCCGCCACCGCGCTCGTCGTCGGGAGCACGGCTACCGGCGAGGCGCGCCCGGAACCGCCGGCCCAGGTCGCGCTGCTGGGCGCGGACTTCCTGTGGGGCGTGGCCGCATCCGGTTACCAGTCGGAAGGCCATGCGCCGGACAGCAACTGGTCTCGATACGTCGCGGAGGGCAAAACCGCTGACACCTACGGCGATTCGATCGACTTCTTCGCGCGGTACCGCTCGGACATCGAGCTCGCGGCGCGGCTCGGTGTGCACGTCTACCGGATCGGCGTCGAGTGGGCCCGCGTGCAGCCGCGGCCCGGCGAATGGGACGAGGACGGACTTCGCTTCTACGACAACGTCATCGCGGCGATCACCGCGGCGGGCATGCGGCCCATGCTCACCCTCGACCACTGGGTGTATCCCGGCTGGGAGGTCGATCGCGGCGGCTGGCGCAACCCGGGCATCGTCGAGGACTGGCTCGCGAACGCCAGGACCATCGTCGACCGCTACGCCGCGGCCGACCCGCTGTGGGTCACCTTCAACGAGCCCACCTTCTACGTCGTCAACGAGCTGCGCAAGGGCGGCATCTCGCCCGCCGACGTGCCTGCCATGCACGAGCGGATCGCCCAGGCGCACAACGCGATCTACGACCACATCCACGCCGTGCAGCCCGGCGCGCTGGTCACGAGCAACGTCGCCTACATCCCGACCGGCGAGGATGTCGTCAACAAACCGCTCATCGACAAGATCCGCGGCCGGCTGGACTACATCGGCATCGACTACTACTACGGCCTCTCCCCCGAGTCCCTGCTGGCGGGGCCGCCCGACTTCGAGAAGCTGTGGACCCAACCGCTCCAGCCGGAGGGCATCTACTACGCCCTCGAGCACTACGCCCGCCAGTTCCCCGGAAAGCCGCTCTACATCGTCGAGAACGGCATGCCCACCGAGAACGGCGCGCCCCGCGCCGACGGCTACACGCGCGCGGACAACCTCCGCGACACCGTCTACTGGCTGCAGCGCGCCAAGGCCGACGGCATGAACCTCATCGGCTACAACTACTGGAGTCTCACCGACAACTACGAGTGGGGTTCGTACACACCGCGTTTCGGCCTCTACACGGTCGACGTGCTGACCGACCCGACGCTCACTCGTAAACCCACCGACGCGGTGCCCGCCTACACCGCCATCACCCAGGCCGGCGGCGTCTCCCCCACCTACCGCCCCACCCGCGCCCCGCAGCCGTGTTCCTTCGTCGACGCCGCCGCCAGCTGCCTCGACCCGGTCACGGTGCCGCGATGACCGCCGAAACCCCGGATCCCACAGCGGTTCTCCGGCGCTGGGCGGACTCCGGCGCGATCTGGCGGGTGCTCTCCCGGCGAGCGGGGCGAGTGACCGTCGGCCTGTACGAGTGCACCGGCGGCCAGGAGGTCGACAGGTTCACCTCCGATGATCCAGCGCTGCTTCGGTTTCTGGGCGATCGGCTGAGTAGCGAAGACTGAGGGCGAAAGTCGCCGCGCCGCAGGGTAGTTCAGGGCCGATAGCCCAGCATGTCCAGTAGGGCGTCGAGTTGGTGGTCGAACAGTTCGTCGCGGTCGGCGAAGCTGTTCTGCCCGTACATGTCGAAGACGTCGGCGCTCACCGCGCCGAACAGGCTAGGCCAGAAGGTCGCCCCGCGCACGAGCAGCCAATCGGGCAGGTCGAGCTGGAACTCGTCGCGGATCCTCGCGAAACTCGTTGCGAGGGGCGCGGATACGCGCGGCTGCGCCGACGGAGCGCGGAGCAGGCCCAACTCGTGGGCGCGAGCGAAGAGGACGAGCATCGCGGTGATCACCCGGATGCCGGGGTCCATGGTCTGCTCGGGCGCGTGGTAGCCGGGGACGGGGGTACCGAAAAGCAGTCCGTAGCGGGCAGGTTCGGCCAGGGCCCAGTGGCGGACGGTGCGACCGAGGACGCGTAGCTGTTCGATGGGGTCTCCCGGGTTCTCGGCGAGCGCGGCGTCGACCGCGTCTCCGAGAGCGTTGTATCCGTCGACGACCAGCAGCGTGAGCAACTCGTCGCGGCTGCCGACGTAGCGGTAGACGGCCGAGGAGACGACGCCCAGATCCCGCGCGACCGCGCGGAGCGAGAGCGCCGCGGCGCCCTGCGTGGCGAGGTGCTCGCGGCCGATGCGCACGATGTCGTTCATGGTCTGAGCCCTTGCTCGGGCGCGCGGGGTGGTCGGCATGCCTCCACGGTGCAGCACAGAGAGAGCGATGTCAACAACAGTGAGCACTGCTCGCAGCAGGTGGACGGCGTCACGACCGCGGCGCGTCACCGGCCGGGGCGGGGCACAAACCGAGGCCACCCGCCCTGTTTCGGCGCACAAGCTACTCGGTAGTAGTGTTAGCCCAGTCACTGGTGACCAGATCGAGGAGCGTCCTATGGATCAGCGAGCAACGGATTTCGACGTGCTCATCGTCGGCTCTGGCTTCGGTGGCAGCGTCACCGCGCTCCGGCTGGTCGAGAAGGGCTACAAGGTCGGCGTCCTCGAGGCGGGCCGGCGATTCGCCGACGACGAGCTGCCGAAGACCAGCTGGGAGCTGAAGAAGTTCCTGTGGGCGCCGAAGCTCGGCTGCTACGGCATCCAGCGCATCCACCTGCTGCGCGACGTGCTGATCCTCGGCGGGGCGGGCGTCGGCGGCGGGTCGCTGAACTACGCGAACACGCTGTACGTGCCGCCGGAGCCGTTCTTCCAGGACGCGCAGTGGCGCGACATCACCGACTGGCACGCCGAACTCGCGCCGTACTACGAACGCGCGCAGAAGATGCTCGGCGTGGTGCGCAACCCGCACATGACCCCGGCCGACGAGGTGTTCAAGCAGGTCGCCGACGACCTCGGCGTCGGCGACACGTTCGTGCAGACCCCGGTGGGCGTGTTCTTCGGCGAACCGGGCAAAACCGTGGCCGACCCGTACTTCGGCGGCGTCGGGCCCGAGCGCACCGGCTGCGTCGAGTGCGGCGACTGCATGGTCGGCTGCAAGTTCGGCGCCAAGAACACGCTCGTGAAGAACTACCTCTACCTCGCGGAAAAGGCGGGGGCGCAAGTCATTCCGCTGACCACGGTCACCGATCTGCGCCCGCACCCGGACGGCACCTGGGACGTGTCGACCACGCGCACCGGCGCGTGGCTGCGCAAGCAGCCCAAGACCTACACCGCCGCGAACGTCGTGCTCGCCGCGGGCACGCGCGGCACCCAGCAGCTGCTGTTCGCCATGCGGGACAAGGGCGCGCTGCCCGAGCTCTCGCCGCGCCTCGGCCAGCTCACCCGCACCAACTCCGAGTCGATCGTCGGCGCGGCGACCAAGACCGTCACGCCCGGCGTCGATTTCACCAAGGGCGTCGCGATCACCTCGTCCATCCACCCCACGCCCGACACCCACATCGAGCCGGTCCGCTACGGCAAGGGCTCCAACGCCATGGGCCTGCTGCAGACGCTGATGGTCGACGGCGGCGGCCGGATCCCGCGCTGGCTGCGCTTCCTCGGCCTCGTGCTGCGCCACCCGATGGACCTGCTGAGCTTCCTGAGCACCAAGGACTGGAGCGAGCGCACCATCATCTCGCTGGTCATGCAGCATCTGGACAACTCGATCACCACCTACACCAAACGCGGGCTGTTCGGCCGCAAGCTGACCAGCAAACAGGGCCACGGCGAACCGAATCCGACCTGGATTCCGGTCGGCAACGACGTGACGCGGCGGGTGGCCACCAAGATCGGCGGCATCGCGGGCGGCAGCTGGGGCGAGATCTTCAATATCCCGCTGACCGCGCACTTCCTCGGCGGCGCGGTGATCGGCGCGGACGCCGAGCACGGCGTGATCGACGGCTACCACCGCGTGTACGGCTACCCCACCCTGAGCGTCGTCGACGGCGCGGCCGTGTCGGCCAACCTCGGCGTCAACCCGTCGCTCACCATCACCGCGCAGGCCGAACGCGCCGCCGCCTACTGGCCGAACAAGGGCGAGGCGGACAACCGTCCGCCGCTCGGCGCCGGATACCAGCAGATCGCCCCGATCGCGCCGGCCAAGCCCGTGGTGCCCGCGAACGCGCCCGCCGCGCTGGTGCTTCCGATCGTGGAGATCAAGAAGACGCAGGCCGCGGGCTGACCGTCTTCCCGCGCCTCGGCGAGACAGCCTGCGGCTCAGCGGGACTCGGGCGGTATGTCTGCCTGAGGCGATCTCAGCCCGCGGCGTGGTACAGCCTGCGGTGCTCGACCCACGGCTCGTGCTGCTCCTCCGTCGGCATCGCAAGCAGCTTTCGCAGCTGGGACCACTGGGTCTCGTCGGCCGGGGTGTAGATCTGCACCCACGCGCCCGCGACGGCGGGCAGAGACATGCTGGTGACGAACATCTCCAGCTCGCCGATCGCCAGGTTCCGGATCTGCTTGATGCGGTTGCTCGGCACCGCCACGTCGTTGCGGGCCCACAGGGTGGCGAATTCGGCGCTGGCCGTGCACATCTCCTGGATGAACTCCTGCCAGCTCGGGTCGTCGAGGTTCTTGGCGTACGCGCCGCGCAGGTAGGCGACCATGCGGCGCAGATCGTCCCAGCTGCTCTTGTAGGTGTTGCAGCATTGCGGCGTGAGGAACACCCGCCGCGCGACATTGCGCTCCCCCACCAGGAATCCGGGGCACAGCGCCTCGTAGGAGTCGTTGAACGCGAGCACGTCGTACCGGGCGCTCAAGACCGCGGCGGGCAGCGGCGAGAGATGGTCGAGGATGGTCTGCATCTCCTCGGGCAGCGCGGTGTTGGAGTGCGGGTTCGGCACGGTGGGTACGTCGGCGAGCCGGTAGAGGTGGCCGCGTTCGGCCTCGTCGAGGGCCAGCGTCCTGGCCACCGCGTCGAGCACCTGCACGCTGACATTGATCGGGCGGCCCTGCTCGAGCCAGGTGTACCAGGTGACGCCGATGCCGGACAGCTGCGCGACCTCTTCCCGCCGCAGCCCCGGCGTGCGGCGGCGCGGGCCGGGCGGCAGACCGACGTCGTCCGGGGAGATCTTGGCGCGGCGCGACTTCAGGAAGGTTCCCAGTTCCGCGCGGCGCGCCTTGCGCACCGCCCGAACATCAAGCACATCGGTCATCCCCTGATCGTGCCCGATCCCGATAGCGGTATCCAGGTGCTGGTAGTACCCGTTTTAGCGAAGCGCTCCGGCGTTCGAGCGCGACCCGAGCGTTCGGGGCGTGCTCTGAAACGAGTTATTCGGTAAGTTGATCACTTGTGCCCAAGTCCCGGATGCTGGAGTTTCCACGCACGGGCCCAACGCTTTTCATACTGGCCGCGAGTGCCGCTCTCTCGGTGATCCTGCTGTTCACCACGGTCGATCCGTGGCTGGACCGGGCGGGGATCCTGGACGGCGGGCTCGATGTGCACGTATATCGGGACGGTGCCTGGCGCATCCTGCACGGACTGCCGCTCTACACCGAGCCGACGATCGCTGGGCTCCTGTATACCTATACCCCGTTCTCCACGATCGCGTTCATCCCGATCGTGGCGATTCCCTGGCTGTACGTGGCCGACACCTGGCTGGTGCTGAACCTGCTCGCGCTCTTCGGCTGTGCCCTGCTGAGCTGGCGCATCCTCGGCTACCGGATCAACGGTCAGCTCGTCGCCGTCAGCGCCCTGCTCGCGCTCACCTGCGCGTTCATCGAGCCGGTCCGCACGACGCTGTTCTACGGGCAGATCAATCTGATGCTGATGCTGCTCGTGCTGTGGGACTTCTCGCGCGCGGACCGGAGCAGGCTGCGCGGCGTCGGGGTCGGGCTCGCGGCGGGCATCAAACTGGTCCCGGCGTATTTCGTCGTGCAGTTTCTCGCGCTGCGCCAGTGGCGCTCGGCGTGCACCGCGGTGGCGACCTTCCTCGCGTCGATCGTGCTGGCCTGGATCGTGCTGCCCGCCGACTCCCGGCAGTACTGGACTTCGACGTTCTTCCAGTCGAATCGGATCGCCGACGACATGCACCCGTCCAATCAGTCCATCCGCGGGGTCATCGCGCACCTGACGCACCGGCCCGCGCCGGTGTGGCTGTGGCTGCTCATCGCGGGTGCCGTCGCCTTGGTCAGTCTGGCGATCACTGTGGGTCTGTTCCGGCGCGGCGAGCGGCTGCTCGCGGTGAGCCTGGCGGGGCTCACCGCCTGCGCGGTGTCGCCGTTCTCCTGGGACCACCACTGGGTGTGGTTCGTTCCGCTGTTCGTGTACCTGGTGCATCGGGCGCAGTCGCGGTGGGGGTGGTGGCTGCTCATCGCGGCGCTCTACGCCTCGATCGGCGCGTGGACGTGGGAGTATGACCCGAAATTCGTGGTGGTCGGGCTGTTCCTGTTCCCGCCGTGGTGGCCGGGCGCGCAGATTCTGATCAACAGCTTCGTCATCGTGTACGCCGTCGTGCTCGCGGGTGCGGGACTGGTTCTGTATCGCCTGCGCCGGGCGGGCGTGGCGACCGTCGAAGACGCGCGGGCGGCGGTATGAGCCTGTCACCCGAGGCGGTGCTCGAGGAGTTCGCCGCGCGGGTCCGGCCGGTTGCCGAGGTCGTCGCGCTGCTGGTCGGCGGTTCGCTGGCCACGGGCGACTTCCAGCCGGGGGTAAGCGATTTCGACCTTGTGGCGTTGATCGAACGGCCGCTGACCAAAGAGCGGCGGCGACAGGTGGAGCGACTCCATCGGGAGTTCATCGCGCGCCGGTCCGAGGCCGCCAAGCTGCATTGCGTCTATGTGCCGGTGGACGATCTCGACGACGTCACGGTTCCGCACGTCACGTGGGCGGCACGGATGTTGTTCGAGCGCCCGCTCACCGGGATCGCGCGCGCGGAGTTGCAGCGCTTCGGGTTCAGCGTGTTCGGGCAGTCGCCGCAGGAGGCGCTGCCGCCGGTCACCGCGGCGGAGCTGCGCGAGGCGGTCCGCGACGACCTGCGCCGCTACTGGGTGCCCGCGCTGCGGCGTCCGATGATCTGGTTCCAAGATTTGTACGTCGACCTGAGCCTGTTCACCCTCGCCCGCGCCGAGGTCACGCTGACGAACGACGAGCTGATCACCAAGCGGGAGGCGCTGTCTCGGTTGGAACGTTTCCACGTGCCCGCCGACCTGATCGATGAGATACGACAGCGGCGGGAAGGGCAGACCGTGCCCGTCTCGCCACTGTCGCGGGTGCGCCGGGCGTGGACCGTGCACCGGCTCGTCTCGCGCGGACTTCGAGTTCTGTTGCGTCCCTGAGGAACTCAGAGCAGTTTCAGCAGTCGCAGGTCGCTGACGTACTTTTCGATCAACGCCGCCGACAGATGGGGAATGTCGTGCTCGCCACCGACATTCGCGGTCTGCACCGCCGCCTGGAACTTCTTCGCGGGCAGCGGCGAGCCGGGGATGGGCGGACGCTGGACGCGGTAGGCCCGCAGCAGCGGCAGGACCGAGGCCTGGCGCTGCGCCTCGGGCAGGGCGCGGATGGCGGTCTCGAATCGGTGGAACCAGTCGTCGTAGTCGGCGATGCGCTGGATGGGCACGCCGGACTCGATGAGCCAGTCCACGAAGACATCCAAGGAAACGCCGTCGTCGTGCGGGTTCAGCACATCGTAGGTGTGGAAGTCCCCGACGGCCTTGCCGCCGAGCGTGGTGATCGCCGCGGCGGTGAAATCGGCTGGTAGACCTTCGTAGTGGGCGCGCCTGCGCTTGCCCGCCGCATCGGTGACGTAGAACGAGTACGGCGCGACACCGGTAGCGACCAGGCTGAGCACCAGGCGGGTGAACATGTCCTGGACATTGAGCTGGCCCGCGTACTTACTGTGCGCGAGAATCATGTCCGAGCGGAACACCGCGACCGGCAGCCCGCACAGGTCGTGCGCCTCGCGCAGCAGGACCTCTCCGGCCCATTTGCTGTTTCCGTAGCCGTTGGCGTATCCCTCGTTCACGGCGCGGACCGCGCTCATCTCCCGAACATCGCTGTCCTCCTGGAACACCGACGGGTCGACCTGGTCCGCGACCGCGACGGTGGACAGGTAGGTGACCGGCTTGCGCCGCGCGGTGATCGCCAGCCGGATGATCTCGGCCGTGCCGACCACGTTGGGGCCGAACAGCTGTCCGTAGGGCAGCACGTGATTGACCAGGGCCGCGGCGTGCACGATCAGGTCGACGGTCTCGGCCAGCCGTCGCCAAGTGGGTTCGTCCACACCGAGGTTCGGGTCGCCGATATCGCCGGCGAGCACCTCTAGGCGCCGCTCGGCCAGGTCTCGGTAGTGCGCGAGCAGCTCGGGATCGCCGCTGTCGAACGCCGCGTCGAGCCGTCGGCGCGCGGCGGCCGCGTCGCTCCCGCGCACGACGCAGATCAGGGTGCCGCCCGTCTGCTCGAGGCGTTCGAGCCACTCCAGGCACAGGAAGCGGCCGAGGTATCCGTTCGCGCCGGTCAACAGGACCGTCCGCGCCGGTGCGGGCGCGGCGGGAATCGTGGTGGCGGCGGCCAGGGTTCGGGCGTCGATGAACTTGTCGAGGGTGAGCTCGGCGGCGCTGATCCGCGCGCCGCCGCCGTGCACCGAGGAATACGTCGGCCGTTTCGCGCCCGAATCACGCTCCGCCTCGATGTATTTCGCTATCTCGCCGAGGGTGTTGGCGGGGCTGATGATGACGCCGACCGGCACCTCGACGCCGAAGGCGTCGGTGAGCAGGTTCGAGAACGACAGCGCCGACAGGGAATCGCCGCCGAGATCGGTGAAGTGCGCGTCCGGCCGCAGGTCGGCGGCGGCGATGCCGAGCAACGCGCGCGCGGCGTCACCGACCGTGTCGAGCACCGGGCGTTCGGCGGCCGCGCGCCGCAGCGCCACCAGCTCGTCGCTCTGGCGGGCGGCGTGCTCGGCGTAGATCTGCTCGAGCCGAGCGCCGTAGCGCTGCTTCAGCTTGGGGCGCAACAGCTTCGAGATGCCCGACAGCAGGCCGTTGGCCACGGTGAACGGCTCGGGCTCGATCACGAAATCGCGTGGGATCTCATAGGATTGCAGATCCGCGGCTTTGGCCAGCTCCTGAATGGACTCGGCCAGCGCCGTTTTCAGCGTTTCCGGGTCGTGCTCGCGCAGCGCGGCCTCGGTGGGCACGATCACCGCGAGCAGATAGGCGCGCTCGCTGCTGCCGTAGACGAAGATCTGCCGGATCAGCGGGCTGGTGGCGTACACCGCCTCCAGGTTGGCGACCGTGACGAACTCGCCCTGCGACAGCTTGAGCACGTTGTTGCGGCGGTCGACGTACACGAGTTCGTCGGGGCCGAGCTCGGCGACGATATCGCCGGTCTTGTAGAAGCCGTCCTCGTCGAAGACCTCGGCGGTGATCTCTGGTCGCTTGAAGTACCCTGGGATCTGCGTCACCGCCTTCACCAGCAGCTCACCGCGCGGATGCGGCTGATCGGTGCGGAAGTAGCCGAGTTCGGGCACGTCGACGAGCTTGTAGTCGGTCACCGGCGGGCGCTGGATCCGGTTGTCCATCAGGATGCGCGCGCCCGCCTCGGTCGAGCCGTACCCGTCGTGCAGCCGCACATCGAGGACGGACTCCATGAACGCGCGCATCTCCGCGGACACCGGCGCGCTGCCGACGATCGCGCCGAGGAAGCGGCCGCCCAGAAATTGTTCCCGCAGTTCGGCTTTCACCTCCCGGTCGAGCGCGGCCGGGTCGGCGTCCGCGCCCGAGCGCCGGTCCATCTCGCTGCGGTAGCGCTGAAAGATCATGTCGCACACGCGCGGAACGAAGAAGATCTCGGTGGGACGCGCCAGCGCGATGTCCTCGAACAGCGTCGACATGTCGCTCTTGGCCGCGAAATACGCGGTGCCGCCGCGGGCCAGCACGCCGATGAACGACAACCGCCCCGCGATGTGACTCATCGGCATGTAGTTGAGGTTGATCCCGACGCCGGGCGGGGTGCCCTGCCACATGGCCCGCGCCAGGTG
>NZ_BAGH01000193.1 GCF_000308715.1 Nocardia tenerifensis NBRC 101015 | reverse complement strand
GCCGCGCGGTTCGTCGTCAGCCTGGAGCAGCGGCACAGCGCGGTCACCGAGCGCGCCGACGTCGTGTTCCCGGTCGCCACGGCCATGGAGAAGTCCGGCACCTTCCGCAACTGGGAGGGCAGGCCGCGCCCGTTCGAGGCCGCGCTCGGCGACGACATGGTGCGCCGCCAGTCCGCCCCGCTCTCGGATCACCGTGTGCTGCACGCCATCGCGGACGAGATGACGGTCCGGCTCGGCCTGCCCGACACCGCCGCCGCCCGCGCCGAACTCGCCGAGCTCGGGGTGTGGGACGGCGCGCCGGTGGCCCCGCCCGCGCACCGGCCGCACCCGCTGACCCAACCGGAACCGGGCACCGCGGTCCTGGCCAGCTGGCGGCTGCTGCTCGACCTCGGCCGCCTGCAAGACGGCGAGCCCAACCTGGCCGGCATCGCCCGCACCCCGACCGTGCGGCTGTCCCCCACGACGGCCGCCGAAATCGGTGCTGTCGCAGGCGATCCGGTGACCGTCAGCACCGACCGGGGCGCCGTCACCCTGCCGCTCGAGATCACCGACCTGCCCGACCGGGTGGTCTGGCTGCCGCAGCACTCCCCCGGCAGCTCGATCACCGAACAGTTGGCCACCCAGCCCGGCGGCCTCGTGGCCATCGCGGCGGGCCGACGAGAGGATGAAGGAGCACCGTCATGAGTGACCTGGCCCTCTTCGGTCACGACCCCCTGTGGCTCGTGATCGGGAAATCCCTCGCCATCTTCGTCTTCCTGCTGCTCATCCCGATGATCGCGGTGGTCGCGGAGCGAAAGATCGTGGCCCGCATGCAGATGCGGATCGGCCCGAACCGCATCGGACCGTACGGCATGCTGCAGAGCATCGCCGACGGCGTGAAGATGGCGCTCAAGGAAGACATCGTCCCGGCCATCGTCGACAAGCCGATCTTCATCATGGCGCCGATCATCTCGCTGATCCCGGCGGTGATGGCGTTCGCGGTGATCCCGTTCGGCCCCGAGGTCTCCATCCTCGGCCACCACACCGCGTTGCAGCTCACCGATATGCCGGTGGCCGTGCTGTACATCCTCGCGATCACCTCGATCGGCGTGTACGGCATCGTGCTCGCCGGGTGGTCGTCGGGCTCGACCTATCCGCTGCTCGGCGGGCTGCGCTCGACCGCGCAGGTGATCTCCTACGAGATCGCGATGGCGCTGTGCTTCGCCACCGTGTTCCTGCTGGGCGGCACCATGTCCACCTCGGGCATCGTGGCCGCCCAGCACGACACCTGGTACGTCTTCCTGCTGCTGCCCTCGTTCCTGATCTACTGCGTCTCCATGGTCGGCGAGACCAACCGGGCGCCGTTCGACCTGCCCGAGGCCGAGGGCGAGCTGGTCGGCGGCTTCCACACCGAGTACTCCTCGCTGAAGTTCGCCATGTTCATGATGGCCGAATACATCAACATGGCAACGGTTTCCGCGCTCGCCACCACCCTGTTCCTCGGCGGCTGGCACGCGCCGTTCCCGCTGAGCCTGTGGGCGGGCGCGAACACCGGCTGGTGGCCGGTGCTGTGGTTCACCGCCAAGGTGTGGGCATTCCTGTTCGTGTTCATCTGGCTGCGCGGCACGCTGCCCCGCCTGCGCTACGACCAGTTCATGAACCTCGGCTGGAAGCTGCTCATCCCGACCTCGCTGCTGTGGGTCATGCTCGTGGCCACCGCCCGCGTGTTGCAGGCCGAGGGCTACCACGTCCAGACTCCCGCGCTGGTCATCGGCGGGCTGCTGGTCTCGGGGCTGATCATCGGTCTGTTCCTGCGCGCCGGGCGTAAGGGCGGCGCCGCGCCGCCTGCCGAGCCGGAGCCCGCCGCATCGGGCCCGGATTCCACTGTCTTCCTCGGCTTCCCGACCCCGCCGCTGCCCGAGCAGCCCCGCGAGGTCGCCAAGGCCGGTCTGCTGGATCCGCTGGCCGGGTTCGTGGTCACCGCGGCGACCATGTTCAAGAAGCCCAACACCGAGTTCTATCCGGAGCAGAAGGTCCCGACCGCGCCGCGCTACCACGGACGTCATCAGCTCAATCGGCACCCGGACGGACTGGAGAAGTGCATCGGCTGCGAGCTGTGCGCCTGGGCCTGCCCCGCCGACGCGATCTACGTCGAGGGCGCGGACAACACCGAGACCGAACGGTTCTCGCCCGGCGAACGGTACGGGCAGGTCTACCAGATCAACTACCTGCGTTGCATCGGCTGCGGCCTGTGCATCGAGGCGTGCCCGACGCGCGCGCTGACCATGACCAACGACTACGAGATGACCGACGACAACCGCGCCGGACTCATCTACGAGAAGGACCGGCTGCTCGCGCCGCTGCAGCCGGGCATGTCCGCCCCGCCGCACGCCATGTACCCGGGCGCCGACGAGAGCGACTACTACCTCGGCCACGTACCGGGCAACGCGCCGGAAGCCAACGGCGACAACGCGATCGCCGCGCCGGACAGCCCGAAGGAGCCCGTCGTGGCGGGCGTGGAAGGAGGGTCGCGGTGAACGCAGTAATCCTCGCCGCCGAGCCGCTCACCCGGACCGGCACCGGAGAGGCGGTGAACTTCTGGGTGCTCGCGCCGCTGGCCGTGGTCGGCGCGCTGGGCATGGTGTTCGCGCGCAAGGCGGTGCACTCCGCGATCTGCCTGGCCGCCACCATGATCGTGCTCGCGGTGTTCTACATGGCCCAGGACGCGCTGTTCCTCGGCGTCGTGCAGATCGTCGTCTACACCGGCGCGGTCATGATGCTGTTCCTGTTCGTGCTCATGCTGGTCGGCGTCGACTCCGCGGAGTCGCTGAAGGAGAACCTGCGCGGGCAGCGGCTCGCCGCGGGCGCGGTCGGCCTCGGCTTCGGGCTGCTGCTGATCAGCGGCATCGCCCGCGGCATCCGCGAGTCCGGGATCACCTTCCCCGCAACAGGTTTCGCCGGGCACGACGTGATCGGCGAGCTCGCCGAGCTGATCTTCGTGCGCTACGTGTGGGCGTTCGAGCTCACCGGCGCGCTGCTCATCACCGCCACCATCGGCGCGATGGTCCTCGCGCACCGCGAGCAGTTCGGGCCGCGGTTCGGCCAGCGAGAGATGTCGGTGCGCCGGTTCCGCGAGGCGGGCCACCGGGCCACCCCGCTGCCGACCCCCGGCGTCTACGCCAGGCACAACGCGGTCGACATTCCGGCCAGGCTGCCCGACGGGTCCTTCGAGGAACTGTCGGTAAGCACCATCCTGCGGCACCGCCAAACCCGGGCGCTGACCGAGGCGGCCGTCATCTCGGTCGCGGCGGAGGGTCTCGGCGACTCGGTCACGGCGACCGGCTCGACCGCGACCGCCGGCTCGGTCGCGACGGCGGCCACCCCCAGCTCGGTCGCGACCGAGAACCAGAGCGACGAGGAAGGCAATCGGTGAACCCCCAGAACTACCTGTTCCTGTCCGCCCTGCTGTTCACCATCGGCGCGGCCGGAGTGCTGTTGCGGCGCAACGCCATCGTGGTGTTCATGTGCATCGAGCTGATGCTCAACGCGGTGAACCTGGCGTTCGTCACCTTCGCCAGGCTGCACTCGAACCTCGACGGCCAGGTGTTCGCGTTCTTCACCATGGTGGTCGCCGCGGCCGAGGTCGTGGTCGGCCTCGCCATCATCATGACCATCTTCCGCGCCCGCCGCTCGACCTCGGTCGACGACGCCAACCTGCTGAAGTTCTGACATGGAGACGGCGACGCTCTGGCTGCTGCCTGCCCTGCCGCTGGCGGGTGCGGTAATCCTGCTGCTCACCGGTCGTTTCAGCGACAAGTGGGGCCATCTGCTCGGAACCGCGCTCGCTCTGGCCGCTTTCGTGGTCGCGGGCATCGGGTTCTTCGACATGCTCGGCCGCGACACCGCGCAGCGCGGCGTGCACACCGATCTGTTCAGCTGGGTTCCGGTCGCGGGGTTGCAGGCCGACTTCAGCCTCCAATTGGACCAGCTCTCCATGTGTTTCGCGCTGCTGATCACCGGTGTCGGCTCGCTCATTCACGTCTACTCGATCGGGTATATGAGCCCGGGAGCGGAGCCTGCGGAGCGACCCGAATACACAGATCCTGGTCGACGTCGTTTCTTCGGATACCTCAACCTGTTCCTCGCGGCCATGCTGCTGCTGGTGCTCGCCAACAACTACCTGGTGCTCTACCTCGGCTGGGAGGGCGTCGGCCTGGCGTCCTACCTGCTGATCGGGTTCTGGTACCACAAGCCGACGGCGGCGACGGCGGCCAAGAAGGCGTTCGTGGTCAACCGGGTCGGCGACATGGGCTTGGCCATCGCCATGTTCGTGATGTTCTCGACCTTCGGCTCGATCAACTTCACCGACGTGTTCGCGGGCGCGCCGCAGGCCGGGGAGGGCACGCTCACCGCGATCGGGTTGCTGCTGCTGCTCGCCGCGTGCGGTAAGTCCGCGCAGGTGCCGCTGCAATCCTGGCTCGGCGACGCGATGGAGGGCCCGACGCCGGTGTCCGCGCTCATCCACGCGGCCACCATGGTCACCGCGGGTGTGTACCTGATCGCGCGGTCCGGTCCGATCTTCGATCTGGCGCCCGACGCGCGGCTCGGCGTCGTCCTCGTCGGCGCGGTGACGCTGCTCTTCGGCGCGATCGTCGGCTGCGCCAAGGACGACATCAAGAAGGCGCTCGCCGCCTCGACCATGAGCCAGATCGGCTACATGGTGCTGGCCGCGGGCCTCGGCCCGGCCGGGTACGCCTTCGCCATCATGCACCTGCTCACCCACGGGTTCTTCAAGGCCGGGCTGTTCCTCGGCGCCGGTTCGGTGATGCACGCCATGGACGACGAGACCGACATGCGACGCTACGGCGGCCTGCGCAAACTGCTGCCGATCACCTACGTCACCTTCGGGCTCGGCTACCTCGCCATCATCGGGGTGCCGCCGTTCGCCGGGTTCTTCTCCAAGGACAAGATCATCGAGGTCGCGTTCAACCAGGGCGGCACAGGCGGATTGGCGCTCGGCGCGGTGACGTTGCTCGGCGCGGGCATCACCGCGTTCTACATGACGCGGGTGATGATCATGACCTTCTTCGGCGAGGCGCGCTGGCCGGAGCGCCTGCGCGGCGAGGGCACGCATCCGCACGAGGCGCCCGCGGTGATGACCGGGCCGATGATCCTGCTCGCCATCGGATCCGTCGCCGCCGGAGCGCTTTTCGCGTTCGGCTCCGCGTTGCAGAACTGGCTGGAGCCGGTGGTCGGGGCGCACCACGGCGAGGAGACCGTGCCGGCGGGTGTCGTCACCGCGCTCGCGCTGGTGGTCGTCGCCGTCGGCGTCGGCATCGCCTACTACAAGTACGCCCAGCGCGACATCCCCGACACCGCGCCGCAGGCCGTGTCCCCCTTGACCGTCGCGGCCCGCCGCGACCTCTACGGTGACGCACTCAACGAGGCGGCCTTCATGCGCCCCGGCGCCTACCTGACCCGCGCACTCGTCTTCCTCGACAACCGGGGCATCGACGGAATCGTCAACGGCACCGCCGCCCTCATCGGCGGCCTCTCCGCCCGAATCCGCCACGTCCAAACCGGTTTCGTGCGCTCCTACGCCCTGTCCATGTTCACCGGCGCGGCCCTCGTAGCCGCCGCCCTTCTCGCGGTGAGGTTGTGGTGACGGACTTTCCCTGGTTGACCACGTTGTGGTTGGCGCCGGCGATCGGCGCTGCCATCGTGCTGGTGTTGCCTGCGGCGCAACGGTTGCTGGCGCGCTGCCTGGCACTGGCGGTGTCGGTGGCGGTGCTGGTGCTGGCCGTGGTGGTGGCGGTGCGCTTCGAACCCGGTGGGGCGCAGTATCAATTCGTCGAGGACCACGAGTGGATACCGGCGTTCGGCGCGGGGTACACCGTCGGGGTCGACGGGATCGCGCTGGTGCTGGTGCTGCTCACCGCCGTGCTCGTGCCGCTGCTGATTTTGGCGGGCTGGCACGACGAGCGCGAGGTCGGCGGCGGGCGGCGGGTGTCGCACACCTACGTCGCGCTGACCCTGCTGGTCGAGGCGATGGTGCTGATCTCGTTCGTCTCGCTCGACATCCTGCTGTTCTACGTGTTCTTCGAGGCCATGCTGATCCCGATGTACTTCCTCATCGGCGGCTTCGGTCCTCGGTCGGTGAATCCCGAACTGCGGCAGCAACGCTCGCGGGCCGCGGTGAAGTTCCTGCTGTACAACCTGTTCGGCGGACTGATCATGCTGGCCGCGGTGATCGGCCTGTACGTGGTCACCGCGCGCGACGGGCTCGGCGCGGACTCCTCGGGCACCTTCGACTTCCGCGCGGTGGTCGCCGCGGCCAACTCCGGACAGCTCGGCGCGGCGCCCGCGGTGATGAACGCGCTGTTCCTCGGCTTCATGTTCGCGTTCGCGGTGAAGGCGCCGCTGTGGCCGCTGCACACCTGGCTGCCGGACGCGGCCGTGGCCGCCACGCCGTCGAGCGCGGTGCTGATGATGGCGGTGGTCGACAAGGTCGGCACGTTCGGCATGCTGCGCTACTGCCTCATGCTGTTCCCCGACGCGTCGAGTACCTATGCGCCGCTGGTGATCACGCTCGCGGTGATCGGCATCATCTACGGCGCGCTGCTCGCCATCGGGCAGACCGACGTGATGCGGTTGATCGCCTACACCTCGATTTCCCACTTCGGCTTCATCATCCTCGGCATCTTCGCGATGACCAGTCAGGGCCAGACGGGCGCGACGCTGTACATGGTCAACCACGGCATCTCCACCGCCGCGCTGTTCCTGATCGCGGGATTCCTGGTGTCGCGCCGCGGAACCCGGCTCATCGCCGACTTCGGCGGGGTGCAGAAGGTCGCGCCGGTGCTCGCGGGCACGTTCTTCATCGCGGGCCTGGCCACCCTGTCGCTGCCGGGGCTCGCGCCGTTCGTCAGCGAATTCCTCGTGCTGCTCGGGACTTTCAGCCGTTACCAGTTCGCGGCGGTCGTCGCGACGGGCGCGCTGGTGCTCGCCGCGCTGTACGTGCTGTGGATGTATCAGCGGATGATGACCGGCCCGGTCAAGGACGGCAGCGAGCGCATCCACGACCTGGTGCCCCGTGAGCTCGTGGTGGTGGTGCCGTTGATCGCGGCCCTGCTGTTCCTCGGCGTCTATCCGAAACCGGTGCTGGACTTCATCAATCCGGCCGTGAGCCAGACCTTGACGACCATCGGCAAGCACGACCCCGCGCCGACCGTGCCCGCGCTGCCCGAGGCGGGTAAGGCCGATCATTCCGGAGGTGCTCACAAATGAGCGGAACAATCCTCGCCGCGACGATTCCGGCGCCGAGCATCGAGTACGGGCGGCTCTCGCCGATGCTGATCGTGTTCGGCGTCGCGGTGGTCAGCGTGCTGGTCGAGGCGTTCATGGGGCGGCGGTTCCGGTTCGGCGCGCAGCTGCTGCTGAGCCTCGCCGGGCTGGTGGGCGCGCTGGTCGCGGTGGTGTGGCTGGCCGGGACCTCGGCCCCGGCGGTGGGCGGCGCGGTCGCCGTCGACGGGGTCACGCTGTTCTTGCAGGGCACCATCCTGGTGGTGGCGATCCTCGGCGTGCTGTTCATGGGCGAGCGCGGGGCCGAGCCGCGGGTCGAGGCGCGCAGCGGGCCGGGCACCTGGAGTGCGGCCGCCGCGACGCTCGGGCGCGGAGTGGATGCCTTTACGCCGCAGGCGTCTTCGGTGCCGGGCAGCGCGATGGAGCGGACCGCACTGCGGGCCGGCATCGCGACGACCGAGGTGTTCCCGTTGACGTTGCTCGCGGTCGGCGGGCTGCTGCTGTTCCCGGCGTCCAACGATCTGCTCACCATGTTCGTCGCGCTCGAGGTGTTGTCGCTGCCGCTGTATCTGCTGTGCGGGCTCGCCCGGCGCCGTCGGTTGCTGTCGCAGGAGGCGGCGCTGAAGTACTTCCTGCTCGGCGCGTTCTCCTCCGCGTTCTTCCTCTACGGTGTCGCGCTGCTGTACGGGCAGGCCGGGACGGTGAAGTTGCCGGGGATCGCGGATGCCATCGCGCTGCACCCGGACAACGCGTTGCTCGCGCTGCTCGGCGTGGCCATGCTGGCGGTGGGTCTGCTGTTCAAGATCGGCACGGTGCCGTTCCAGTCGTGGGTGCCCGACGTGTATCAGGGTGCGCCCACGCCGGTTACGGCGTTCATGGCGGCGGCCACCAAGATCGCGGCGGTCGGTGCGTTGCTGCGCGTACTGCAGATCGCGGTACCCGGGCTGCGCGACGATTGGCGGCCGGTGTTCGCGGCCATCGCCATCGCCACCATGGCGGTGGGCGCGGTCATGGCGATCACGCAGACCGACGTCAAGCGGATGCTCGCGTATTCCTCTGTCGCCCATGCCGGTTTCATCCTCACCGGTTTGGTCGCGGCCAATGACAAGGGCGTCTCGGCGATCCTGTTCTATCTGGTCGCCTATGGTGTGGGCACCGTCGGCGCGTTCGCGGTCGTCAGCCTGGTCCGCGACTCCGCGGGCGACGAGGCGACCGGGCTCGCGCAGTGGGCCGGGCTCGGGCGGCGTTCGCCGTGGTTGGCGAGCGTGTTCGCGCTGTTCCTGCTCTCGTTCGCCGGCTTGCCGCTCACCAGTGGATTCGTCAGCAAGTTCGCCGTTTTCGAGGCCGCTGCGGCCGGTGACGCGACCTTCCTCGTCATCGTCGGCGTCATCTGCAGCGCCATCGCCGCGTTCTTCTACATTCGGGTGATCGTGCTGATGTTCTTCACCGACCCGCCCGCCGACGCCCCCACCGTGGTCGCCCCCTTCCTCACCACCACCGTGATCGCCTTCGGCGCCGGCGCCACACTGGTTCTCGGCATCTTCCCGCAGTTGCTGCTCGACTTGGCCGACCGGGCGTCCACGTTCGTCCGCTGATCTCGAAATCCATACCGCCTCTGGGAGTTTCGCCGAGAGGCGGTGCGGATCCGTCAAAGGGTGCGGATGCTGACCCCCACCCCCGCACCACCTCACGGAATGCGCACTCCCTGCACAAGCCCATAGGGGCAAACTCCGGCTGCTGGCTACTCCCCCAAACCCCCGCACCAGCTCTAGGGACTCGCACTCTTTCTAGGCGTCTAGAGAGGGTGCGGATCCCGACAAAGAGTGCGGGGTTCAGGTCACGGCGCGGCGGCCGGCTGGCGCGGCGGTGGGGCTAGGCGTTCAGTCGTTTGCGGAAGACGACGCGGCGAGAACGCGTAGCGCGTCGTGCAAGCCCTTGCGCTGGGGGGCCGAGAGGGGGGCCAGCAGTTGCTGGTCGAGCTTTTTCGCGATCTCCGTGCACCGGGAGAGGAGGTGTTTCCCCTCCTCGGTGAGGGTGAGGACCTGCCGTCGCCGGTCCCGGCTGTCGCGCACCCGGGTCAGCGCGCCGAGATCCTCGAGGTGATCCGCGAGAGCCACGACCAGGCTGGGCACGACACCCAGCTTGGCGGCCAACACCTGTTGAGAGGCGGCGGAGTCCTGACTGAGCACATTCAGCAGGCCCACGTGCTTCGGTTTGAGGTCGAATGGCGCGATCTCGGCCGCGAAGCGGTCGGCGACCACCGCTCCCAGCGTGCCCAGCCGGAACGCCGCGGTTCGGGACAGATCCGTCTTGACATCGTTCATGGTGTGAATGATAACGTCTGCAATCACTTCACACTCTGAATGATTCAACTGGAGAACAATGGACGCGTTCATGCTCATCGTGGTTGCCGTCAACATCGCTGCGGCGGTGGCGTCGACCGGATTCGGCGTCGTCGGCCTCGTCCGGCCGAGCGCTCTGATCGCCGGAGAACAACCGACACCGGGGATGTCGCTCTACGCCTACTTCTACGGCGTGCGCGCGATTCCGCTCGGCGTGATGACGGTCGTCGCCCTCGCTGTCGGCGACCAACGGGTGTCGGTGGCGGCGCTGATCGTGTCTGGCGTCGTTCAGGCCGCCGACTCCGCGCTCGGCGTCCGCCGCCGGGTTGCCGGAATGGCGCTGAGCGCAGGCATTTTGGCGATCGTCCATCTACTGTCGGCCGCCTGGCTGCTCGGCCGGTGACCGGGCCGCGGCGGCGGGATTACTAGGAGACCAGCCGCGCAAATCTGGTTCGTGCCGACCAGGTTCCGTGCTGCGCCGCCGGTAGGGGGTTCCGGTAGTAACCGCCGAAAAACCAACGGATACGGCGTAGCCGCAGCTGACTGCCGGTGAGGCCGTGGTTCGGTCTGCGGCGATGGCCGGTTGCTGGTTGGCTTGGCTCCCAACGCTATTGGTTGGTGTGGGAGGTCGGTTTCGTGGCGACGCGGGTGTTCGCGGATGAGGAGTTGGCTCGTCTGCGGGAATTCCCGGAGATCGGCCGCGAGGAGCTGTTCCGGTTCTTCACGCTGTCACCGGCGGATCTGGCGTTCGTCGATCCCGGTCGCGGTCGTGGTCCGGCCGATCGGCTCGGTATCGCGATCGCGTTGTGCACGTTGCCGTGGTTGGGGTTCGTGCCTGATCGGGTGGTGACCGCCCCGCCGGTCGCGGTAGCCCGGTTGGCCGAGCAGCTGCGTGTCGACGGTACCGATCCGTTCCTACGGCCGCCGCGCCCAGACCCGCACCGACCATTTGCGCCTGGTCGCGCAGTACCTGGGTGGCGGACCGCCGGTGCGCTCGAACTCGAGGAACTCGACGAGTTCCTGCTGGCGCGGGCGATGGAGCACGATTCGCCGACCCTATTGTTCCGGTTGGGGTGTGAGTATCTGATCTCGGCGCGGGTGATCCGCCCGGGCCCGGTGAGCATGGTCGAACGCATCGCTCATGCCCGCGAGCAGGCCCAGCGCGAGACCTACGATCGCCTGGCGCATGAGTTCACTCCGGCGCGCTGCGCGGAGCTGGATGCGCTGCTGGTTACCGATGCCTCGCTGGGGGTGTCGCGGTTGCGGTGGCTGTCGACCGGTCCGGTGGAGGCGTCGGCGGCCGCGGTGCGCGCCGAGGTCGACAAGCTGGCGTTCCTGCGCGGCCTGGACGCGGATCGCCTGGATATGTCGGTGCTGCCCGCCGAGCGGCGCCGGTTTCTGGCCACGATGGGCCGGCGATTGACCCCGCAGGCGCTGGAGCGCCGTGATCCGCAGCGCCGGTATCCGATCCTGCTGACAGTGTTGGCCCAGTCCGGCACCGATGTCCTCGATGAGGTCGTGGCGTTGTTCGATCAGGCGATCTCAGCGAAATTCGGGGCCGCCGAGCGCCGGATGCAGGCCGAGCTCGCCGAACGTGGCAAGACGGGCGAGGACCGCCAGGCGCTGTTGCGGGCAGTCGTGGATTTCCCGCGCGTCCGGAGTGCCAGATGATCACCCGCCACACCCGGCCAGTGGCGAGCCCGACATATGCAGAGGTCAGGACTTACTGCGTGCGAAAAGAATCGCTTGCTGAGCTTTCGCATCCGGGTCGAGCAGCATCTGGGCCTCGACCACGAATCCGGCATCGTGCAGCCAGGATGCCACCTGGTTCGGCTGACGGTGGTGGACATGGACCTTCATCGGGTGACCGCCGTAGCCCTCCGTCTTCAACAGCGACTCGTCGCCGACGTGAAATAGCAGTTGCAACGGTCCGCCGGGACGCAATGCTCGGTGGAAGCGCCCGAATACAGTCGGCACCTCGTCGTCGGGGATGTGGATCAACGACTGCCAGGCGAGCAGGCCGGCCACCGAAGCGACGGGCAGGTTCAGCTCCGTCATCGAGCCCACCTCGAACCGCAGGCCGGGGTGGTCGCGCCGGGCCACGTCGATCATCGCCGGGGAGAGGTCGATACCGAAGGCGTCGACACCGAGCTGATGCAGGTGGGCGGTGACTTCACCGGGGCCGCAGCCGACGTCCGCGACCGGTCCGCCGCCAGCGGTCCGCACGCTGTCGGCGAACAACGCCAGAGCCGCGCGAAGGTACTGGTGTCCGGCGAGGGCGCCGCGCACTTGGTCGGCATAGCTGACCGCGACCGTGTCATAAGAGGTTCGGGTGTCGGCCAACCAGTCATCCGTGGTCATGACCGGCACGATATTCCATGATCGCGGCGGACTCGGCGCTACCCGGGAACGACGAAGGTGCCTCCACCCGGCCGGGTGGAGGCAGCGGTAGGCAGGACGGCATTGCTCATGGCGCGGGCCCCGAGAGACTCTGGCCGACTCTGTCATCCGATGGCGTGGCATCAATGACTGCGGCGAACGGCGGTACGCGTCTGGCTGTGACCGCGCAACGATAGCAGTGATACCCCGGATAATGCTCTGTTATCCGGGGTATCGTGGAACCCGACCTGCGGCGGACCCGCTCCGCCGCGTACACGAAGCAGCCCCGTTATCCGGGGCAAGCCGGAAGGTGGACGTCGATGGCCGCGAAGGTGACCCGGCTGCGCACCGCCCCGCCGACACGCACCCTGCGCATCGCCACCGACACGTTCCTCGACACCATCGGCTCGGCCAACACCCGCCGCGCCTACGGCATCGCGATCGTCAAGACCGTCGACCAACTCGACGGCCGCGGCCCCGATGGGCTTATCGGGCACAGCCGCGCCCTGGACTCGGTCACCGACGCCGAAATCGGCGCCGCGCTGGAAACCCTGTGGGGCAACTCGGCGGTCAACACCTGGAACGCGCGCCGCGCCGCGGTCGGTAAATGGCTGAGCTGGTGCGCCGAACAGGGCTGGACCGTACCGACCCTCCCGGCCTCGGCCGGGCGGTCGACACCACCGGACTCCGAGACCCCGGTCCGTTCGCGCACCGCGATCGACCGGCTCATCGCCCGCCGCGATATCCACCTGCGCGAGAAGACGCTGTGGCGGATGCTGTACGAAACCTGCGCCCGCGCCGAAGAACTACTCCAGGTCAACATCGAAGACCTCGACCTCGCCGGCCGCACCGCGGCGGTGAAGTCCAAGGGCGCCAAACCCCGCATCCGCCGGCGCGGCGCCGCCCACCACGAACACGTCCTCGAGAACGTGTACTGGGACGCCGGCACCGCCCGCCTGCTTCCCCGGCTCATCCGCGACCGCACCTGCGGCCCCGTGTTCGTGACCCACCGCCGACCCGGGCCCGGCAAGTACCTCGCCGACCGCGACGTCTGCCCCATCACCGGCCTCGCCCGGCTGTCCTACGACCAGGCCCGCGACCTACTCGACGCTGCCACCGCCATCGACGGACCCGGAACCGGCTGGGACCTTCGCGAACTACGCCATTCCGGCCTGACCCACCTCGGAGAATCCGGGGCCAGCCTGCTGGAACTGATGGCCAAGTCCCGGCACCGCAAAGCCGAGAACCTGCGCCGCTATTTCAAACCGTCCCCACAGGCGATGCGCGAGCTGACCTCGATCCTGGGCCCGGGAGCCGAACGCCGCCGCTGACCAGCAGCTACGCCGTATCCGTTGGTTTTTCCGGCGGTTACTACCGGAACCCCGGTAGGTGGCGCAGTTGGCGGAAAGTCGCTGCGTCGCAGACCCTCCCTGAGTCCGCCGGTCGCGGGACACGCACCGCGGTCCGATCCAGGTCGTGTCTCCTGGACCGGGTTCGCTCGCTGATCAGCCGGTGATCTCGGCGTACATGCCGGGCTCGTAGGAGCCGCCCTGCTGGCGCACGATCACGCCCAGCCGGTTGGCGGCGTTGATCTGGGCGACAAGGGCGACCAGTGCGGCGATCTGGTCGTCGTCGTAGTGATTGCGCACCTGCGCCCAGGTCTCATCGGATACCCCCTGGTGGGCGTCGGCGAGCCGGGTGCCCTCCTCGGCCAGTGCCAGCGCGGCTCGTTCGGCGTCGCTGAACACCGAGGCCTCGCGCCACGCGGCGACCAGATTGATGCGCACGGCGGGCTCCCCCGCGTGTGCGAGGTCCTTGCTGTGTACGTCGGTGCGCCAGCCGCAGCCGTTGATTTGGCTGACCCGCAGCGTCATCAGGTCCTGTGGGGTCTTGGGCAGCGTCGATCCGACGATGACCATGCTGGCGTTGCCGAACCGCTTGGCGAATTTGGCGCCGAGAGCACTGTCGGTGAGGGTGAAACGGGTTCCATGACTTCGTCCTTGCTGTCGAGAGTGTTGTCACTGTCGTGAATGGACACAAGATGCCGTTCGGGCGTTGGGTGTGACACTGCGAAAGTGGCCGGAGAAGTTTCGGACGTCTTAAGTCGGCGGCGCCCGGCATCTGGTGCGCGCCATGGCTTCACGCCTCGGTGCGGGCCGCGATGTACCCGTCGGGCCGGATCAGGATCGCGGTGTCGCCGGTGATGTCGTAGCTGTCATGAGCGCGGCCGCCGAGGTCGATCATTGTGTCAGGGCCGGTCGCGGTGGTATCGGTCGTGATCCGGATGGTCTTGGGCGCGGTGGCGAAGGGGCTGCGGGATCCATTGCGGCGTGCGGGACTGCCGTGGTCGAAGTTGAGCACTGTCCAGTGCGTGCCGCGTAGTAGATCGAAGACTCGGACCTCGCGCCCGGTCGAGGCGTCGAGGACGACAGCGTCGGGAGCGCGGTCTCCGGCGCGAACGCGGGCATAGTCCAATCCTGGTTCGCTGAGCGGGCTTTCGGTGTAGGCGATGGTGAGCCCGGTGGTGAAATCGTCGGTGAGTCCGGCGACCGCGGCGGCGCCGGAGCCATCGCCGGCGGACCGCATGAGGGAGTGCAGGCGGGAGGTGCTGTCGTCGAGCACCGCGCGTGCGACGGGGCGGCGTTCGAGTTCGTAAGTGTCCAAGAGACTTTCGGCGGCCCCCTCCAGGACGGCGGCGAGTTTCCAGCCGAGGTTGTAGGCATCCTGGATACCGGTGTTCATGCCCTGCCCGCCCGCGGGCGAATGCACATGGGCCGCGTCCCCGGCGAGGAAGATCCGCCCGATCCGGTACCGATCAACCAGGGCGACATTGATTTCGTAGAGCGACAACCAGCCCGCGTCGTCGATGGTGACTTCCGCCAGCCCGGCGCGTTCGGTGAACAAGCGCCGAAACAGGTCGAGGGTCGGTGCCGCAGGATCGGAGTCATCGGCGGGAACCGAGGCTTGGAACTGCCACAGGTCGGTGCTGGGCAGCGGGAACAGTGACAGGATCCCGTGCTCGCGGCTCATCCATACGTGCTGGCAGTGCCGGTCCAGGCCGGTGATGTGCACATCGCCGAGCCACCAGCGGTGCTCACCATAGGAGACGCCCTCGAGTGCGGCGCCACTTCGCTTGCGCACCACGCTGCGCCCGCCATCACAGCCGACCACATAGCGGGCGCGAATGCGGCCCTCCCCGGCCGCCCCGCTCACGGTGACCTCTACGGCGTCGTCGGTCTGCGCCACGGCCGTCACCTCGGTTCCCCATTCGATCCGGCCGCCGAGTTCGGCCAGCCGATCGCGCAGGATTCGTTCGAACATCGGCTGCGACAACCACACCGGCGCATACGGCACCCCCGGATCGGACATTCCCAGCGCGGTCGAGACCCCTTCGGAGATCACGCGGTCACGGTCGTAGTGACGGGTCGGCACATGCACCTGCCCCAGCTCCAGCACTTGTTGGATGACACCGAGGTCGTCAGCGACCTCCAGTGCTCGCGGCTGGATCGTCTTGGCCCGCGATGCCGTACGGGGGCCCTCGGTGCGTTCGACGAGGTGGCAGTCGACACCACGGCGGGCCAAGTCGATCGCCAGGGTGAGCCCGGTCGGACCGGCGCCGACGATCAGCACATCGAGCGTGGCATCTTTCACCATAATATACCTACCTTAGGTATCTATTTTTCGGCCGCTGACATCCCCGTTGGACCGATCGGATTACCTGTACCGTATACCTACCTTAGGTAGATAACCAAGGAGTGGACATGAGCAGCGACAACAACACCCTGAAGGGGCTGCTGCCGCGCATGAGCCAGCTCAGCGCCACGCTGGGCCGCGGGCAGTTGTTCGAGATCGCCACGGCCACAGCCGGAATCACCCTGGAGCGGCCGGCGCTGACGATCCTGGTGATCCTCGAATCGGCGGGGCGCCCCCTGCGGGTCGGGGAGATCGCCACGCGCATGCAGGTCGCCGGCCCGCACGTCACTCGCCAGCTCAACGGTCTCGAGCGGCGGCGGTTGGTGCGGCGCGTGCCCGACCCCGACGACCAGCGCGCCCGGTTGATCACCCTCACCCCCAACGGCGAGAAGCTGGTCGGCCGCTACCTGCAGGTCATCGATGACTGGTTCGACCGAGCCCTGTCCGCGTGGTCCGAACCCGAGCAGCGCGATCTCGTGCGACTGCTCGATCGCCTGGTCGACGACCTCTCGACCCACCTGGACACCCTCGTCGACGACCGCCTGCCCGAGGACTGACCTCGAAATCCGCGCTGCCGCTAGGGATTGCGCTCCTTGCAAGCGTCTAGAGGTAGGGTGCGGATCCTCACAAGGGTTGCGGCTGCTGTCCGCTGACCCCGATCCGCACCCCCTCACGAAATGCGCACTCCTTGCACAAGCCCATAGGGACACAAACTCCGGCGAAGAGTGCCGCTGCTGCCTACTCCCCCAAACCCCGCACCAGCTCTAGGGACTCGCACTCCTTCTAGGCGTCTAGAGAGGGTGCGGATCTCGACAAAGGGTGCGGGGTTCACATCAGGGCGCGGCCGCCGTCCACCACCAGGCGTTGGCCGGTGATGAAAGAGGCTGCGGCGGAGGCGAAGAAGCTGACGGCGGCGGCAATGTCGTCGGGGGTGCCCATGCGGGCCGCGGGGACGGTGGCGAGGTAGGCGTCGCGGACCGCGGCGGGCACGTCGGCGTGGCGTTCGACGGGGATGAAGCCGGGGGCGACCGTATTCACGGTGATGCCGAACGGGGCCAGTTCGCGGGCCCAACTGCGGGCCAGTCCGATCTGAGCGTTCTTGGCCGTGGCGTAGGCGGAGCGACCCGGCGGCGGACGGTCGGCCACCTCCGAGTCGATGTGCACGATCCGGCCGTAGCGGCGTTCCCGCATGCCCGGGATGATCTCGTTACCCAGCAGGATCGGGCTCTTCACGAAGAAGTCCAGTTGCGCAAGGTGATCCGACCACGCGACCTCGGTCAGCGGCGCTTCCGGTTGCGGCCCGGTCGCGTTCAGAACAAGCACGTCCACTGGCCCGAGCCGCTCGGTGATCGCCGCGACCAGTCCCCGCACGCCACGCTCATCGGTGACATCACCCGAAAACCCCTCCGCCACACCACTTTCCTCGCGGATCGCACCCACAACCGCCGCCACCTCCGCATCGTGCAGCCCATTCACCGCAACGGCCATCCCCTCCCCCGCCAGCCGCCGCGCGATCGCACTCCCCAACCCCCGAGAACTCCCCGTCACCAACGCGACCCGTCGACCCGCCATGGTCCCGATCATTCCACCGTCGGGCGAGGAGCTGACCATCTCTTCGATCTCTATCGAAGAGATGTGCCCACGCGCTAGCATCTCTTCGAGACCTTTCGAAGAGTTCGCGTAGCAGGAGGCGTCGTGCCCGTTGGGCGCTGGAAGTCGGTCGACCACCCCGATATCGACGACGTGGCGATCGACGATGTGCTGTCGGCGCTGGCCGACCCGACGCGGCGGCGGATCGTGCGGATGCTCATCGAGGAAGGAGACCGCCCCTGCGGCACCTTCGACCTCGGCATTGCCCTGTCCACGCTTAGTCATCACTTCAAGGTGCTGCGCAACGCCGGCCTGATCCGTCAATTCGACAGTGGCCGGCAGCGAGTGAACACCTCGCGGCTCACCGAACTCGAGACCAGATTTCCGGGTCTGGTCGATTCGATCCTCCACCTGGCTGAGCCGGAGCCACCGGGCCGCTGACGATCCGGCGAATCGACCTCGGTCACAACATGATTGGAGCAGACATGCCCACGATAACCTTTGCCAGGATCGCCGCCGTCCCGGTCAGCGTCTGGTTGATCGCCGCGCTGATATTCAACGCCGCCTACCGCACCGACAATATCTTCGCCGGTCCCGACTTCGCCTTCTCGTTGGTCCTGTTGGTCGCGGCGTTCCTGCCCCGGCGTATCGCCGAACCGGCGTTGACGGCTGGCTTCTACTTCGGCGCGGGTGTCATCACCATCGCCGCCCTCAACCGCCTCGACCAGGGCGAAACCGGGCAGAGCGCGCTGAACCTCGCGATCGCCGCAGCATACCTGTCCCTCGCGCTGGTACTCACCCTCCGACGCGGAAAGGCGAGCGAAGGGCGGCATGCCGGAGCCCTCACCTAGTAGCTTCTCCACCGCGGCTATCTCGAGCGCTTTGTCGATGTCATCCACTGAGAACGCGACGCGGGGCAGGCCGATCTCGTTGGGGCGAGCAGGCTCCGACTCAATCGCTGTGGGGTAGATATTGGCGTGGGTGCCATCGAGGCCGACGGCAGCATCGGTCCACTCGCCGCTGACCGTGTCACGGTCGACCACCGTGAGTCCGAGGTCGGTGAGAACGCGATCGCTGCTTCGAGATCGCGAACGGCAATGCCGACGTTCTCCAGCTTTGATGGCCATGCGCCGCCTGCAACCGAGCGGGCCGATTCGATCCGCCCTGAGGGCCGGACCACGCCGGTACTGCGGCGGTCCGTCTCGCGTGAATGTGACGGGCATGCGGCCTTCTACTAGAGCCGCCGACCGCGTCGAGAGCCACCGTCAGCCTGGGCGGCTAGCGTGTTCGGTCCTGCGCGTGAGGTATTCACCCGGGTGGTGGTAATGGTTCACTCGGGGCGTTCGTTGCGGGTCTATGTGGGCGGGTGGGATCCATTGGGTGCGGCCGGGTTCGGGGTGGTGCGCTGGCGTGGCGGTGGTGGTCCACGTGTTGGAGGTGGTGCCTGCGAGGCGGTGGTGGGGTTCGCAGACGAAGGCTAGTTGGTCGGCGTCGGTGGTACCGCCGCCGGACCATTCGGTGCGGTGGTGGGTTTGGCAGAGGTAGCCGGGTTTGGCGCAGCCCGGGTAGGTGCAGCCGATGTCTTTGGCGTGCAGGATGATGCGCTGGTCGCCGGTGGCGATTCGTTTGGTGCGGCCGAGGTAGAGGGGGCGACCGCTGCGGTGGTCGAACAGGGCGAGGTAGTGGTGGGCGTGGGCGGCCATGCGGATCGCGTCGTGGATGGGCAGCAGGCTTCCGCCGCCGGTGACCACTGGCGGCCCGTAGGCGCGCAGCTCAGGATGCTCGGTGGACTGCTGGATGTCGACGACGGCGTTTTCGAGTTCGCTCAGTGTCATGGACACGATGACCGAGACGGGCAATCCGCGGTGTCGGCCGAGTTCGCCGGAGGAGAGCATCGCGCGGAACACCGCTTTGACCGCGTCGTGTTGACGCTGGCCCGCGGTACGGAAGTCCTGTTCTACCGCTTCGGTACTCGGCTCGTCATCGACGTGCGGGGTGGAGTCTTCGGGGTTGCAGACGCCGGGCTTGGCGTATTTGGCGAAGACGGCCTCGAGATAGGTGCGCAACTCAGGGTCGGCGACGAGGGTGCATTTGCTCATCAGGTCCGGGCCCTGCCGCCCCATGGTGAAGTTGCGACGCCGCTCGCGGTCGCTGGGGCTGAATACGCCGTCGGGGTTGAGGATCGCGTCCAAACGCTCGGCGACCTTCTTGAGCTGGTCAGGCCGCAATACCCGTGCGTGTGTGGCCAATTCGGTTTCTGCTTGATCGCGGGTGAGCGTGTCCAGGCAGGCGGGCAAATGCTGGATGAACTCGCGTACGACCTTCACGTGCGCCCCACCGATCACGCCCTCGCGTTGGGCGGCCGCGGTCTGCGGCATCATCGGGTCGAGGACGTCTCCGTCCAGGCCGGTGCGGGGCGCGAGATCGTCGGCGGCGCGCCAGCGGGCGCGGGCTTCGGCGGGGCTGATGCGGAGTCCGTCGGCGAGGGTGTCGATCACGCTGTCGGTGGCGAAGTCGTTGGGCGACCATTGTTCGCGTAGCTGGGCGAGTAGGTCGACGCTGAATCCGGGCAGTGCGCGGGCCACGTTTTCCAGCCGTTGCATCATGGTCAGTCGATCACGGTTGGACAGGGCGTCGGTGCGGAGATTGGCGATCTGGTGAAGTCCGGCTTCAAGTGTGCACAACGCCTTCTCGACCGTGGGGTCGGCGACGGATGGGCTACTCGAAGACATGTTCGAATTCTAGTCGCGAAAAACGTACTTGGCCAGGTATTTTCAGAGTTGGATAAAGCCTCTGCGAAAGGGATTGTGACGTCAGTCGTCTTCTGGCAACCATTCCCCCGATGGGTGATCAGTCGCCGTGTTCAGCTTCGATCCGATCGCTGCGCAAATCGCCGCGCTCGGGTCGGCCCGCGCGCCTCGGCGTCACGGACATGCTTTGTCCTGGCCGGATCGGCGAGGGGGTGTCGCGGGTGCCGAAGCACCCGCGACCGGGCTCAGTGCAGGTACGAAGCGCCGTTGACGTTGAGGACGGAGCCGGAGGTCCAGGTGGCCTCGGGTGAGGCGAGATAGCGGACGGCGGAGGCGATTTCGGCGGGGGCGGCGACGCGGCCGAACGGGCTCTGGGTGCGGACCTCGTCGGTGACGCGGTGGGCGACTCGATCGGTGGCGACGAAGCCCGGGGCGACGGAGGCGACGGCGATTCCGTGCGGCGCGAGTTCGACGGCGAGCGACTGGCCCAGCGCGTGGACGGCGGCTTTGCTCGCGCCGTAGCCGGCGTACTCGGGTTCGCCGCGGAAAGCGCCGCGCGAGCCGATATTGACGATCCGGCCCGCGATGCCCTTGTCGATCATGTGCCGGGCGACGCGGTAGGACATATTGGCGGTCCCGAACACGTTGACGTCCATGGTCTTTCGCCACGTCCGCTGCCACTCGGCGTAGTCGGTTCCGGCCACCGGGTGCGCGAGATTCACCGCGGCGTTGTTGACCAGCACGTCGATCGTGCCAAGCCCCTCGATCGCCGCCTCCACGATCTGCGCCACGGCCTCAGGGGACCCGATATCCCCGCCGATCAGCACGTGTCCTTCGCCCGGCAAACCGCGCAGCGTCTGTTCGCCATCGTCTCGGCTCGACGCGTAATGGACCGCCACCCGTTCGCCGATCTCCGCGAACGCCAAGGCGATAGCGCGCCCGATTCCCCGCGACGCACCCGTTACCAACACGCCGCGGCTCATTCTGTGATCACCATGCCGCAAGCTTGCCATCGCGGACGCGCCCGCGTCGCGCCGGTATCGGACGCGCGGGCTAGCGGTACAGGGCGCCGCGCAATCAGATGAGCACGAACGGAATGACCCATACCTTGGCGGCGTACCACGGGTACCGGCCTGTGTCCGCGCCCGACCACGGGCTCAGCGGGTACTGCGCGTGCCAGTCGATTTCGACGCAGCCGAGCTGCGGCTAGGTGACTTCGGTGCGGTTCGACTGCGGCAATCAGCGTCGGCGCAGTTCCGATGCGGGACAGCTGTTTCGGCACAGCCGTTCAGAGCGGGTTGAGCCGAGCCTTCAACAGGCAGAACTCATTACCTTCCGGGTCGCTCAGCACATGCCACTGCTCCGCACCGGTCTGCCCGATGTCGGCCGGGCGCGCACCCAGCGCCAGCAGGCGTTCGAGCTCGGCTTCCTGATCCCGGTCGGTCGGATTGACGTCGATGTGCAGGCGCAGTTTCCCGGGCTCCGGCTCGTCCCGCCGACTCAGGATGATGGTCGGCTGCGGTCCACCGAACCCTTCGCGCGGCCCGATCTCCAGCGTCCCGTCCTCCTCGCGGTCCAGCACCACGAAGTCGAGAACCGCGCACCAGAACCGCGCGAGCAACTCCGGATCGCGGCAACCGAGCACCAACTCACTGATACGACAAGCCATCGACGAACCCACTCTCAGCCTGGAACCAAACCTCACGGCCACAAACAATCCGCGAGCGTACCGGACAAGGTGGACCTGGTCGAAGCAATTTCAGCCCGGCGCTCCCCGCAGCATAACCAAATTTGGCTAGTACGCCCGAGGCGGAGTACGCTTCCGCCATTAGCCAAATTTGGCTAGAAGCGGGAAGGGGTCAGATGAAGCCGGTACGACTTCTGGTCCTGGGCGCGCTACGCAGACGCGGTCGCGCCCACGGCTATCAGATCCGCGCGGATCTGGAGTCCTGGGGCGCACACGAATGGTCCACTGCCACATCGGGTTCGGTGTATCACGCGCTCAAAAGCATGGCCGGACAAGGCCTGCTGGCGGCGACCTCCGATACGGACCCCTCGGACGCCGGCGGCCCACCGAGAATCGAGTACGAGCTGACCGACACGGGCGAACAGGAATACCTCGACCTCCTGCGCCGGGCCTTGGCCGACCGCGAGCCGAGGCTGGACGTCCTGTGTGCCGCGGTGGGCCTGATCGAGGACCTGCCCCGGGAACAGGCCCTGCAGGTCCTGCGCACCCGAGCCGAGGCGATGCGCGACTGGCGCACCGGCATCACCGCATACCTGCCCGCGGACACGGAACTGGACGCGTGGGGCCCGGTGGGCGAGGTCATCTCGCTGTGGCTGGCGACCGCCGACACCGGCGCCCAGTGGACCCGGCGACTGATCGACCGTCTCGAAGCGGGCGCGTTCAGCATGGCCGGCGAGCCCGGTTCCCCCACCCGCCTCCCCGCACACCCGGCCGACTAGCGGCATCGGCGAAACGTTCCCTTCGAGACGGAGCAATGTCATGGCCCACGAGATAACCGTCCCGCTGCTTCCCTGCGGATCCATCGACGAGATCGTCGAGTTCTACACCATGCTCGGCTTCACCCAGACCTACTACCAGCTCCGCCCGTACCCGTGCGTGGGCCTGCGGCGAGAGGACTTTCAGCTACAGTTCTTCGGCCTGGCGGACTTCAGACCCGAGGACTCCTACGGCAGTTGCGTAGTCCTCGTGCCCGACACCCAGCAGCTTTTCGAGGCGTTCGCCGCGGGCATGCGCGCGGTCCACGGCAAGCTCCTGGTCTCCGGGATCCCGCGGATGACCCGGCCGCGCAAACGCAAGAACGCCGACAACTACTCCGGATTCACGGTGATCGACCCCGGTGGGAACTGGATCCGGATCTTCTCGTCGCCGGACATCGATGCGCCCGCGGTCGGCGTGCTGGCCAGGGCGCTGGAGAACGCCGTCGTGCTCGGCGACTCCAAGGGCGACAATCGGCAGGCGGCGAAGATCCTGGACGCGACGCTGGCCCGGGAGCGGGATCGCGCACCGGCCGCCGAACTGGTCGAGGCGCTGGCCTACCGTGCCGAACTCGCCCTCCGCACCGGCGACACCACCGCCGCGGTCGACGCTCTCACCCGCGCCCGCGCCGTTCCCCTCACCGAAGCCGAACGCGGCGAACTCGCCGCGCACCTGGCCGGCCTCGAAGACTTGGAGGCCGTCGTCGGACTCGCGCCGTAGTGTCGTCACCCGCCCGAAGTCGCCTTTGCTCGTCAAATCGCCAGCGCAGCAATAACACTCACGGCTTCGATCAACCAGTTCGAATCTGCTCAGCACTGGATCCCGCGGTCTCCGTCGCGAGCACACCGGATGTCGCCGCTCCTGCCATCGGCGTCCGCAGCCCTTTTCGGACCGACCTGGAACTCTCCCCCACCGCAGCGCATGTCAGCGAATCTGCGCCAACGCATGAAAGGACCGTTTCGGCGTGAGGGACCCATCGGGCATCACCTTGCACACCCCGAAGGAGGCCATGTCGAGGTCGAGCCGGGGATCGGCGTGGTGCGGATAGGTGTATCCGGCGAAGGTGAGCCAGAACGCGGTGTCCACCGACGCGGCGTCGAAGACTTCGAAGAGCTCGCGCAGGTAGGCGGCCTGCTCGTCCTCGTCGCGGACATAGTCGCCGTCCAGGCGGGGCGGATCGGCGCCTTCTTCGAGGATGGCCCAGCCCATGCCGCTGCGTGCGGCGGCGCCGCGGTACGTGCAGCAGCCGAATTCCGTTGCCACGACCGGTTTTCCGTGCCGGAAATAGGCCAGTAGGCCGGGCTGGAAGGCGGGATCCGCCGGATCGACGTAGGCGTCGACACCGACGAGGTCGAAGGGTGACCAATCGATGTCCTCCCACGTGCCAGAGGCGTAGGTGAGCTTGCCGCCGAATCGTTCGCGCACCGCGGCGGCCGCGTCGGCCAGCACGGAGTCGATCCGCGTGGAGAGATCGGCGAGTTCGGCCGCGGTGACGGGGTTGCCGCTGGTGAAATTCTTGATTCGGGCGAGGCTGTCGTCTCCGGGGAGGAGACCGGCGGCGAACAAGCTCAGTTCGCAACCGGTGACGAAGACGTGCGCTCCGACATCCTCGGCGCGGATCGCGCAGTCGGCGAAGTACGGCGGCAGTTCGGCGAGGGAGAGTTCACACGGGAACGGGGAGAACCAGACCTCGAGTCCAGCATCGATGGCGTGTCGAGCCGCGACCGTGAGTCGTTCGGGGTCGCCGCCGGTGATGCGTACGGCGTCGCAGTGCAGTTCCTCGGCGATGACACGGAGTTCTTGTTTCACCTGGTCGACGTCGAAATCGGGCCGCGAACTCCGCCCACCCGGGGTGAAGCCGGTGTCGTAGGTGATGCCCTTGGCGCGCATGTGATCTCCCCTACCGGTGCCCGAGGGCCACCGAATGATGTTGTGCTGGTGCAGATCCCGAACGTTAGGGTCGAGTCGAAAGCCAGTCAACGGTGAGGCCTTCACGATTCGGGTTATTTGCCCTGTTCACCTGTGCAATCGGCGATTGCAATGACAATGCCTGCTAATGCACATCGATCACGGTGCGTAGCAACCACATCGGAGCAGCACGCATACTGTCGTCGAGACGAGCGAGCGGAGGAGCCGGGCCGCATGCCGGGACGCAGATTGACCGCGGCGGATCGGCGGCAGATCGCCGCGGGGTTGGCACAGGGGCTGGACTATGCCGCCATCGCCCGACGCCTGGGTCGCCCCACCTCGACGGTGAGCCGCGAGATCGCGCGCAACGGCGGGCCGGCCCGGTATCGCGCGGAACTCGCACAGCTGGCGACCAGCCACCGCGCCCGGCGCCGACCACCGGCGACACGACCGGTGAGCGCGCATCCCGACCCCGTCCGAAAGTCCGCGTTCATCAGCGATTTCACCGCGGCCCTGCGCCAAACCGGCCTGCCGCGCACGGCCGCCGGCGTGATGGCCTGCTTGTTCACCGCCGAGACGGGTAGTCACACCGCAGCCGAATTGGCGCGGCAGTTGCGAGTCAGCCCGGCAACCATCTCCCTCGCGGTCGGCTTGCTGGAAGACCAAGGGCTGGTCCGTCGCGAACGCGACGGCCAGAGCAGACGCCACCGATACTTCCTCGACGAAGCCGCGGGCATCCGCTCCGCCGTGGTGAGCGCCCGCGCCAACCAGCAGGTCGCCGCCACCGCCCAGCGCGGCGCCGCCCTCTTCGGCACCGGCACGCCCACCGGCGCCCGACTCGCTCTCGCCGGCCGGTTCCTCGAACAACTCGGCGACGACATCATGCGGTCCGCCGAGCGCTACTGGTCCGCCGTGATCGGCCCTGAGATCGAACATGGGCAGGGCGAGCACGCACCGACCGAATGAACGAGCGAAGCCCATGCGCCGGTCACGCCGCGGACTACGCGGCACAGGTCGTAGCGGCTGATACCGTCGGACGGGGCGACGAAGGCACGCCTGGCAACACACTCAGGTACTCGAACAAGTATTTCGGGGTGTTCTTGCGGGCGTGCGGATTTGCCCCCAGTCGCAGCAACGCTTACCGCGCTCGCGGGCGCAACCCGTCGAGGATGATCTCAGCGAGGTGCGCCGAACGGCCGGCGCTGGCTTGGGCGTCGGCATGGTGGATCGCGGCGAAGGCTCCGGCAACCAGCGCCATCGCCTCATCGGCGGTGACATCGTCGCGCACGACACGGGCCGCGCGTGCACGATCGAGCAGGTCCGCGACATACCTGGACAGATCCTCCGCGACCCCCGGCGCGGCGGTGCGCATATCGAACTCCGCGGCACTGAGCGCGCTTTTCACCGCGGAGTTCGCCGCGCCGTTGGCGATCATTCGCGCCAGTAGCGTGAACACCGCGGCGGGATCGTCGGTAGCGGCCAACGCCGCGGCTTCGGCGACGAGGTGTTCGAGCTGATCGATCGAGACAGCAAGGTACAGCGCCTCTTTGGTGGGAAAGTGCCGATGGACCGTGCCCGGCCCCACACCGGCGCGGCGGGCGATTTCATCGAGCGAGACCCCGAGTCCGTGGTGGGCGAACAACCGCTGGGCAGTCTGCAACACGCATTCTCGATTGCGGCGCGCGTCTGCGCGTAACTGCCGGGCGGTGCTGTGTTCGGCCGGAAGGTGTTGGGGTGGTTGGGAGGTCATCGTGCGACCTAGCATAACCGGGGCATCGCCCCGTATGCTTGGTCGCATAACCGGGGCGCCGCACCGCTTATCTCCGCGCCGCTCTCACATTCTCGGCGATCACCCGAAGGGAAGCCGCCATGACCATGGACGACGCCGGCGAAGTCGTACTGCGGATGCAGGAGTGCTTCAATACCCGGCAATTCGACCAAGCCGACGACTTGCACACCCCGGACTGCTTCAGCCACGTTTTAGGCGCCACCGGGTTTCAAGCGGGCAAGAGTGCCTGGCGCAGTCTCGTTGCCCAATTTCCCGGCATACGCGTTGTCGCCGAAGATGTTCTGGTCGACCGCAATAAGGTCGCTGTTCGATCGTCCATCGAAGGAATCCCGGTCGCCGATGACGGCCCGCGGCCGATGATGATGGAGATCTTCCGAATCGACAACGGCCGGATCGCCGAGAGTTGGGCAGTCGGTCAGGGTCTGCCGTACAGCGTGGACACGCTGGCAAGCGCCCCCGCCGACGGCTGACCCTTGAATGCGCTTCCACGCCGAAAACACCTGTCCGGCAGTCGCAGCCGTGGGCTGGGCCGACTTCAGGAGGGCAGCGAGTAGGGCCTTGCCCTCCAACATCGTACGGGCACTGGGCACCTCACAACGCAGCGGCGACCGCAGGTGCGTCGGGCCTGGGCGCCCTCGTCACCCGGCCGCGACTGCGCCTGTGTGCAAAGCGATTCCCGACTGGGCGGCGATATCGGCGTGTAGTACACCGGCGTCGTCGATTTGGTAGGTCGGGCCGGTGCACGCTCCGCCCTCGAGAGCGCCGTGCAGGACGTCGCAGTACCGGCCTGCGGGAAGAGTGGTGTGGTAGTCGCCGGACTCGGGGAAGTCCTCGCCGTTGAGCACGAGGTACCCCTCGCTGCCGCGACCGAAGGCGATGCGGTTGCCGCCGTTGTCGGACCAGCCGACCACCGGTTGCCCCCGGACCCGTTCGTGGAACGCGACCATGCCGCCGATGCCGGGCCATGCGTGTTCGCACAGCCAGTGTCCGTCTCCGCACGTGGCGTCCATGGCCCGGCCGAGCGGGTCGGACGGCGGCGGTTCGTCGTAACCGCGGAATGCGTAGCCGCTGAGCACTTTCGGGCGACCGTAGGGCCAGGCGAGCATGAACGCGTTCGCCAAGGCGTATCGGTCGCCGTCGGCATAGGTCAGGGTGGAGCCGTTGTGTTCGGTGTCGTGGTTGGCCACGAAAACGACGGTCTTGTCGGAGGGCAGGGCCGAGCCGAACTCGCGCAGCGAGGCGAGGCGGCCCTGCCGGAAGATCGCGCTGAGGGTGCCCGCGTAACGCAGGTCCATTACCGCACCGGTGGCGAGATACTCCTCCGGTTGTACCGCCTCACCCCAGCCGTAGATGACCTCCTGGTAGACGTAGGCCGGGCGGATGAGCCGGGCCTCGATCGCCGAGATGTCTTCGGGCGGGACATATTTGGCCGAATCTATACGGAACCCGTCGACGCCCAGGGAGAGCAGATCGTTGAGATAACCGGCGATTCGGTCCCGGACCGAGTCGTCTTCGGTCGCCAGATCCGCCCCGTTGAACGACCGGCAGGTGAACACCTGGGCACGGTCCGTGAGGTCCTCGACTGCATTGCCCGGCGTCCCGCAGTGGTGAAAATCGCGCTCGCCGTAGGGCACCGCCGGATACCACTCGTGGCAATACGGCGTGACCGCGCTGCCGACACCGCACCCGTCCAGCGCGGACATATTGTTGATCACCGCGTCGACATAAACCCGCACCCCGGCGTCGTGGCAGCCGCGGACCATGGCGGCGAACTCCTCGCGCGAGCCGAAACGACTGTCGAGTTTGTACGACACCGCCGAGTAGCTCTGCCACCACGGAAAACCCTTGTCCGGCCAGAGGGAATGCTCC
The DNA here is from genome assembly GCF_000308715.1 of Nocardia tenerifensis NBRC 101015. Classification (GTDB taxonomy): domain Bacteria; phylum Actinomycetota; class Actinomycetes; order Mycobacteriales; family Mycobacteriaceae; genus Nocardia; species Nocardia tenerifensis. Next base: position 4,050 of record NZ_BAGH01000193.1, on the reverse strand, counting down.
TGTGCCGGTGAGGTCTGCACCGCGCCGTAGCCCAGCTTGCCCAGCGTTGTCTGACACTCCCGTCCGATCGATCGCCAGTTCCAGCCGAACATCTGCGCGATCACGTCACGCTCGGCAGGCTCCTCGGCCGAGGGCTGGCCCGGAACGGCGACCCACGTGGTGGTCACCGCAGTGACCAGTGCGAACACCCATACGCGGAGCATGGGGGCGACTGTAATCGAGGGATGCGACCAGACAGTCTGTTCACTGCCTCGGCGCGTCGGAGGCTGTTGCGGCACAGTTGCGAGGAGACAAGGGATACGCAGGCCGATCCGATCGCAGAGCTCTCCCGGCGACCATGCCGATTGAACAGCCCTGGCGATGAGCCTGCTCAACCGTCTGAGCCGCAAGCCAGACACTCTGCCGCATCGTCCGCCACCCTTGGCGAAATGCATGAACATCCCCATCAACTCCTGAAAAATCTCCCAGTGACGCCGCCGATCCCCCATGGCAACGTCAGTGATCGTGGCATATGCGACACAGCGTCTCGGACGGTCGATACAGCAGGGTCGGCGGCGCAACGCCCGCCGAAATGGTTGGGCGGCAACGGTGGTCATCACGGTGGCCGCCGCCGGTTTGGTGGCCCCGGGACCGGCGGCCGCCGAACCACCCACCTCGGTGGCGACGGACCGCCAAGAACAACCGATCGCGACACGCGACGGAATCCTTGTGTCCTACGTCAGCTTCCGGCTGCCGCTACCGGCCGGCGCACCCCCGCACCCGGCGGCTTGCGACCGCACCGGTTACCTCCGCTACCGCCCGATCGGCGGCCCCGAGGACGCCCGCGACGCCGACGCGGTCGTCGTGCAGCAGCAGGGCTTGTCCGGCGGCGCGGTCAATTCCGAGGGCGTCGCTGGCAACACCGTGCGCTCGGCGAAAACCCTCGGCCGCACCATCGAGTTCTGGTCGCTGGCGCGGCGCGGGGCCTGCTTGGACGAGACGGCGGGCTTCGACTACGCCCTGCGCACCGGGAATTACCTGGACGCCGTCGACTACTACTTCAACGGCAAGCCGATCGACGGACACCCCTTTCCCGGCTTCAAGAAATCCCAGGACCTGCCGATTCTCGACTCGATCGGCGTGGAGCGGGTGATCAGGGACCAGTACGAGATCATGCTGCACGAGATCCCGGATCAGGTTGCGCGGCAATGCAAGTACGTCTGCACCGGCATCTCGATGGGCGGGCTGGTCACCGGATTCTTCGCGGACTGGGACTTCGACGGCGACCCCGGCACCCAGGCCGACGCGCGCTACAACCAGTGCGCCGCGTTCGCCGCCCAGGACACCATGGTCTCCTCGGACCCGGCCGCCATCCAGAACACGCCGTTCCTCCACGATCTCACCGATGCGCTGATGAGCCCGGCGAACAACGCGCTCAAGGCCGGTTTCGACAGCGGCGTGCTGCCGATGCGCATCATGGGTCCGGTGCCGGCGATCGGCACCAAGGCGATGATGCTGTATCGACTCGCCGGGCTCGCGGCCCATCTCGCGCCGGACGAGGAGAGCCAGCTGCTCGCGCACCTGCACGATCCGGAGGTCGAGGCGACGCTCACCACCATGTTCGGCCAGAGCTGGGCGGCGGTGGCGACCGGCGGCGCGGACGGCGAGGGCACCATCCGCGACTATCGGTTCACCAACGCGGCGCTGCTCGGCACGTTCATCGACAACAACTCCGGCAATTTCGCCCTGCTCCAGCAGGGCGTCGGCGCGCTGGCGGGCGGCCCGGTGCAGGAGAAGACCTTCCCGAACGACGGTGGGGCGACCCAGATTCCGGTGCTGGGCAACTATCTGCGGATCAGCGCGGGACCGCAGAAGCGCGTCGCGCCGACCGACCGGAGCGTGCTCTACACGTGGCGCGACTACAACGACGTGGCCGGCGTCCCGTGGACCGCGCCGAACCGGGAAACGGCCGACATCCACGAGGTGGCAAGGCAATTGGGCACCGGCGCGCCGACGGCGTACTGGGAGACCTACTTTCCGCTGCGCATGATCATCGATCTGGGCGCCGGATTCACCGGCGCGCGCAGCGGCGACATGGCGAATCTGCGCTACCACAACATGAGTCGCACCAAGCCGAACTTCGTCGCCTACGCGGGCGACAGTGTCGTGCAGTACGGCGTCGGCACCTGGATTCCGACCGGCGCCACCGCTCAGGTGGAGACCCTGCCCGGCTACACCCACATCGACACCATCGGCGCGGCCGCGGTGCAGAACAACGGCAAACCCGATTACAGCGGACAGTATTTGGCCGAATTCATCAGGGGCCTCACCTGATCCATCGTCGGCGCCCGCGTGCCGGACCACGCGGGCGGTGACGCCGGGCGGCCTCCTCATCGAGCCGCTCGGTGCGTGTTCTGGGCGGCGGTGGGGCAGCGCCGCCGTCCAGAACCTCAGGGGGTCCTCAGCCGAGCACCGCCCGCAGCCGCTCGGCGAAAGTGGCTGGGTCCTCGACGAATCCGGCGTGGCCGCCCGGGAACAGGGCGGGTTCGAGGCCGAGCTGTTCGGCGAGCGCGCGGGTCGTGCGGTCGCAGAATTGGCCGGCCGAGTCCGCGCCGATCGCGGGGATCACCCGGACCGGCGTCGCGCGCAGGGCCGCGAGATCCGGCTCCCACCAACCGGTTCCCTCGATCTCGTGCAGGTACCAGAAGCGCTCGCTCGCCACCTGCGCCGGATCGCGGTCGCCGCCGAACATCTGCTCGAGCACCGGCTCGGGCATCTGAATGTTCGCGTTGGCGAAGAACTTTCGCCACGCGCCGAGGGTGTCGCCGCTCGCGTAGGTGGCGACGAGATCCGCTGTGCTCGCGCGCAATTCGTCGTGGTTGTCGAGCACGACGTTCAGCGGGGGCTCGTGGGGTATCGCGGTGGTCAGGAGCTCGGGGTAGGCCTGGACCAGCGCGAGCACGGTGACCGCGCCGCCGCTGGAGCCGAACACCACGGCTGGGCCCGCGTCGAGATGGGTGAGGATCGCGGCCAGGTCGTCCGCGCGCAGTTCCGGGGTGGAGTCTTGTTCGGGGTCGTCGAGCACGCTGCCCTTGTGCCCGCGCGGATCCATGGTGAGCACGGTGTGGTCGGTGGCGAGCAGGTCGGCCACCGGGGCGAAGGCGGCGGCGTCCATCGGGGCGCCGACCAGTGCGATCAACGGTCCACTCCCGCGCAGCTCGTAGTGCAGGCGGGCACCGGGCACGTCCAGGGTGTGCGTGCTGACAGACGAGGTCTGGGTCATGTTTTCTCCTATGCGGTGATGAGCTCATGACTGTCGACGGAGCAGGCGTCGGAAACTCATCGGTGCGCTCGCTACTCCCTCCGGCCGAAGACGATGTCCGGCCCGGCGGTACAGCGAAAAACCCGTGGTCGTGTGTCCGCATACCTTCTAACATTCGATCTTGTGCTCTCCCGCCCCGCATTCATCGACGACGACGCGATCGCGCACGCGGTCGCCGCGCACTGGTTGCCCGAAGTAACCGAAATCGGCTACCTGCCTTGGGGTTTCGGTGCACACCACTGGCGGGTGAGCGGCGGGGGCGCCACGGTGTTCGTCACGCTGGACCAGTTGGCGCCCCGGCATACGGCGGCGTCTTTGGAGGGCGCCTACGCCGGTGCCGCCGCCCTGGCCGCCACCGGCTTGCCCGCGGTGTGCGCACCGCTGCCCGCCCGATCCGGACGGTTCACCGTCGACGTCGGGCCCGGCGCGCTCAGCGTGACGCCGTGGCTGCAAGGCCGGAGCCCGACCGAGGCGCAGGCCCGCGAGCCCCGGCATGTTCAGGAAGTCGTCCGCACATTGGACGCGCTGCATCGCACTCCCCCACCTGACGGTCTGCGATCGTGGACCCCGCAGGTCGGCCCCGAGTTCGCCGAGGACTTACGCGCCCGCACTGCCCAACCGTGGACCAGCGGCCCCCTGGCGGAGCAGGCACGCGAGGCCCTCGCCGCACACATCGATCCGATCCGACACTGGACCGACCGCTACCTGGAACTGACGAACAAAGCACTCTCCCAACGAAACTCATGGGT
>NZ_BAGH01000194.1 GCF_000308715.1 Nocardia tenerifensis NBRC 101015 | reverse complement strand
GACCGGCGTGCGCCGCCGCTCCCTCGGCGCCCAGCGCGCACTCGGGCGCGTGCCGCACCCGCCCGACGAGATCGAGGCCTACCTGCACGGCCTCACCGACCGCCTGGGCCGACGGTTGCGCGCCGCCGACCGCATCTGCCGAACCCTGGTGCTGCGCTTACGTTTCGACGATTTCACCAGGGCCACCCGCTCGCACACCCTGCCCGAGGCGACCGACCACACCGAGACGCTGCTGCACGCCGCCCGCGCACTGCTGGCCGCGGCGATGCCGACGATCGAAGAACGCGGACTCACCCTGATCGGCCTGGCCCTGACCAACCTCACCGACGCCGACCCGTTCCAGCTGTCGCTGCCCTTCGAGGCCCGCGCCGCCAACACCCTCGACGCGACCCTCGACGACCTGCGCCACCGCTTCGGCTCCGCCGCCGTCACCCGGGCCGCGCTGCTGCACCGCGGTGAGGGCCTGTCGGTCCCCCTGCTCCCGGATTGACTCCCTACGGCTGAATCTGCGCGGCGGCCAAGGCTTCCTCTTGGATGCGCGGGAACTGCGCGCCCATGGCCTCGGCGAGCGCCTGGGCGGCGGAGAGGGGGCGGACCATGACGGTGAGGCTGTCGATCCTGCCCTCGTCGTCGTAGTGCAGGAAGTCGCAGCCGTTGACCGTCTTGCCGTCGACGGTCACCTCGAAGATCAGCGCGTGGTCGCGCCCGCCCGCGTCGGCGATCTCGCGCACGTAGCGGAAGTCCTCGCCGAACACGCGCAGCACCCCGCGCAGGATGGCGGCGGTGAGCGCCTTGCCCGGGTAGGGCTTGAACGCGACCGGGCTGGTGAACACCACGTCGTCGGCGAGCAACGCCTCGATCGCCGCGGCGTCCCTGGCCTCGACGGCCTCACGGAACGTAGTCATCCCCGCACCTCGCATATGCAACTCGTTGAATAGGGTCGGTACGAGGGTAACCCAGCACGCCGCGATCAGCGAGAGCGCTTCGGGCGCTTGTCCATCAGCCGCAGGATCAGCGGCGTGAAGATCAGCTGCATGGCCAGTTCCATCTTGCCGCCGGGCACCACGATGCAGTTCGGGCGCGACATGAACGAGTCGTGCAGCATCGACAGCAGGTAGGGGAAGTCGATCACCTTCGGGTCGGCGAAGCGGATGACGACGAAGCTCTCGTCGGCGGTCGGGATGCTGCGGGCGATGAACGGGTTCGAGGTGTCCACCGTCGGCACCCGCTGGAAGTTGACGTAGGTGTGGGAGAACTGCGGGCAGATGTACTTCACGTAGTCGGGCATGCGCCGCAGGATCGTGTCGATCACCGCCTCGCTCGAGTATCCGCGTTCGGTCTTGTCGCGGATCACCTTCTGGATCCACTCGAGGTTCACGATGGGCACCACGCCGACCAGCAGGTCCGCGTACCGCGCGACGTTCACGCTGTCGGTCACCGCCGCCCCGTGCAGCCCCTCGTAGAACAGCAGGTCGCTGCCCGGCGCGAGATCCTGCCACGGCGTGAACGTGCCCGCGGGCTGCCCGTACGGCTTGGCCTCGTGCTCGTCGTGCAGGTACTTGCGCACCGATCCGACACCTGTCTCGCCGTAGTCGCGGAACAACTTCTCCAGCTCCTCGAGCAGATTGGCCTGCTCGCCGAAGTGTGAGAACGTCGTATCGCGGTTCTGCTCGGCCTCGGCCATCGCCAGCTTCATCTCGTCGCGGTCGTAGCGGTGGAACGAATCACCCTCCACGACAACGGCATTGATGCCTTCACGGCGGAAGATCTCCTGAAATGTCCGCGTGACGCTCGTCGTTCCCGCGCCGGACGATCCGGTGATGGCGACGACGGGATGCTTGACCGACATGACACCTCCTACGGTTTTCAGTGCGGCGCAGGCCGGAACAGCGACCGCGAGCCGAACAACGAGCTGTCGAAGACGTGCCCCTCGTCGGGCTCGCTGTGGTAGCGCTCGATCCGCTCGACCTCGTTGCGCGAGCCGAAGATCAACGGCACCTGGTGGTGCATGTGCTCGGGGGGCACCTCCAGGACCCGTTCGCCGCCCGTGGTCGCCCACCCGCCGGCCTGCTCGACGATGAACGCGATCGGATTGGCGCCGTAGAGCAGCGAGACCCGCCCGGGCCGCACCGGCGGGCGGTCGTCGTGCGGGTACAGATACACCCCGCCCCTGGTCAGAATGTGGAAGGCGTCGGCGACCAGCGAAGCGACCCAGCGCATATTGAAGTCGCGCCCGCGCGGCCCCTCCACCCCGTCGAGGCACTCGTGCACGTACCGGCGCACCGGCCGCTCCCAGAAGCGCTCGTTGGCGGCGTTGATGGCGAAGCCGGAGGTGTCCTCGGGGATGCGCATCCGCGGATGGGTCAGCACGAACGCGCCGATCTCCCGGTCGAGGGTGAACCCGTCGACCCCACTGCCTGTGGTGAGCACCAACATGGTCGCCGGGCCGTAGAGGGTGAATCCGGCGCAGACCTGACGGACACCGGGCTGGAGGAAGTCGTCGGCGGTGGGCGCGCCGCCGACCCGTTCGGCGGCGCGCAGCACGCTGAAAATCGTTCCCACAGGCAGGTTTACGTCGATATTGGACGAGCCGTCGAGCGGATCGAACGCCAGCAGGTACTTGCCGCGCCGATGCTCGTCGGGCACCGGGTGGATGGCAGGCATCTGCTCCGAGAGCAGCGCGGCCAGGTGGCCGGTCCACTGCGTCTCGGCCACCATGACGTCGTTGGCGATGGCGTCGAGCTTGCGGTGCACGGCCCGCGGCAGGTTGTCGGGCTCGGCGGCGCCGAGCGAGCCGACGATGGCGCCGCGGGTCACCTGGTTGGCGATGATCTTCGTCGCCGTCGCGACGACATTGACCAGCGCGGAGAACTCCCCGGACGAGCCGGGGTGGCGATGCTCCTGCTCGATCGTGTAGCGGGTGAGCGTCTTCAGTCCTTCTGGCATGGGCGCCTCGATCTCGTCACGCCGGGGCCCGCGCGCTCGGGCCCTCCCGCGTCTCGCTGCTGTCGGTGAATACACTGCTGTCGCTGAACACGCTGCTGCCGTAGACATCTCGGTCGGTCAGCGTGATCAGGTCGGTCTTGGTCAGCGGCGTGTGCAGCTCGACCAGCCGCTTGGCCTGCCGCAGCCGGCACCGGTCGAGCGCGTTGCGGACGCTGCGCGCGTTGGAGAAGCGCGGCCGGGTCATCCGCAGCGCCAGGTACTCGGCGAAGGCGGAGTGCGCCGGCTCGTCGAAGCGAAAGTTCTCCCCCGCCACCATGAGTTCGGCGATGCCCATGAGTTCGGCGTGGGTGTAGTCGGTGAACTCGAGATGATGGGCCACCCGGGAGGACAGCCCCGGGTTGGCGGAGAAGAACCGCTCCATGCGATCCGGGTAGCCCGCGAAGATCACCACGAGGCTGGCGCGCTCACTCTCCATCTCCTGCAATAGAATCTCGATGACCTCCTGCCCGTAGTCGCGCTCGTTCTCCGGGCGGAACAGGTAGTAGGCCTCGTCGATGAACAGCACCCCGCCGGCCGCCTTGGCTAGCGCCTCCTTGGTCTTGGGCGCGGTGTGGCCGATGAACTGGCCGACGAGATCGTCGCGGGTGACAGTGTGCACCTTCGGTTTTCGGATGTAGCCCAGTGCGTGCAGCATCTCGGCCATGCGCAGCGCGACGGTCGTCTTGCCGGTGCCCGGCCCGCCGGTGAAGCTCATGTGCATGGTCGGGCGCGAGGAGCTCAGGCCGAACCGCTGCCTGGCCCGGTCGATCAGCAGCAACGCCGCGATCTCGCGCACCCGGCGCTTGACGTTGGCCAGGCCGACGAGCTCGGCGTCGAGCCTGCGCAGCGTGTCCTCGACGTCGCCGCCCGCGATATCGGTCGAAAGATCCAGCACCGCATCGTCATCCAGGATCTCGGGCTCGGCGGACTCGGCGCGCACCGGCCTGCCGTCGCCGACGCCGGGACGATGCAGTCGAAAACCGTTGGCCTCAGCCGCCATACCGCTGCCCCTGGCGCTGATCGGTGGCGTAGGAGTGCAGTCCGTACTTCTGCCGCCGATCCGGGCCTTCGGCACGGGTGAGCGCGAAGCCGGGCTCGTCGGCCGGGCGCTGCACCAGGAAGCTCAGCGCCGTCGTCTGCCTGCCGAAGCGGGCGTCGTAGGCCAGCACCCGCACGTAGTGGCGCGGGAAAGTCGCCCGGCAGGCGTTGATCTCGGCGAGCACGCCGTCGGGCTCGTCCAGGTCGAACAGCGGCAGGCCCCACATCTCCCAGTAGGCGTTGCGGGGGTGGGGATCATCGGTGTACTCGATGGACACCGGCCAGCTGTTGAGCAGCGCGTAGCGCACCTGAGCGGCGATCTCCGCGTCGGTGAACTCCGGCAGATACGAAAACGTTCCGTGACGCAGGTACATGAGTTGAGCTCCAAGGGGTTTCAGCGAGTGGCCGTCGGCACCGCGTCCGGCGCGTCGGTGGAGGTGTAGTCGAAGGTGACCTCGCCCCAGGTCGCGAGCGCGACGTCGAGCGGGCGGCTGATCTCGGCCGCCTTGCGCAGCACGTCCGGGCCCTCCTTCAGCAGATCGCGACCCTCGTTGCGGGCCTTGACGACCGCCTCGAGCGCGACCCGGTTGGCCTCGGCGCCGGCCGCGATGCCCAGCGGATGCCCGATGGTGCCGCCGCCGAACTGCAGGATCACGTCGTCGCCGAAAAGGTCGAGCAGCTGGTGCATCTGGCCGGCGTGGATCCCGCCGGAGGCCACCGGCAGCACGCCGGGCAGGCTGGCCCAGTCCTGGTCGAAGAAGATGCCGTTGCCCGGATTCGCGGGAATGTGGTTGTCGCGCAACGTGTCGTAGAAGCCGCGGGTGGTCGCCGGATCGCCCTCCAGCTTGCCGACCACGGTGCCCGCGTGCAGGTGATCGACGCCGATCAGCCTGCACCACTTGGCCAGCACCCGGAAACTGACCCCGTGGGTCTTCTGCCGGGTGAACGTGGAGTGACCCGCCCGGTGCAGGTGCAGCAGCACCCCGTTGCGCCGCGCCCAGTGCGACATCGACTGCATCGCCGTGTATCCCACGGTCAGGTCCATCATGATGACGACGCTGCCCAGCTCCTTGGCGAACTCGGCGCGCTCGTACATGTCCTCCATCGACGCCGCGGTGACGTTCAGATAGTGGCCTTTGATCTCCCCCGTCTCGGCCATCGCGCGGTTGACGCCCTCCATCGCGAACAGGTAGCGGTCGCGCCAGCGCATGAACGGCTGGGAGTTGATGTTCTCGTCGTCCTTGGTGAAATCCAGGCCGCCCTTGCACGCCTCATAGACCACCCGGCCGTAATTGCGCGCCGACAGACCGAGTTTCGGTTTCACCGTGGCGCCGAGCAGCGGGCGGCCGTATTTGTTCAGATATTCGCGCTCCATCACCGTGCCGTGCGGTGGGCCCTGGAAGGTCTTCACGTACGCCACCGGAATCCGCATGTCCTCCAGGCGGAGCGCGAGCAGTGGCTTGAACCCGAACACATTGCCGATCACCGAGGACGTCAGGTTGGTGATCGACCCCTCCTCGAACAGGTCGAGATCGTAAGCGACATAGGCGAAATACTCCCCCGGCCGGCCGGGCACCTCGTCGATGCGGTAGCACTTGGCCTGGTACTTCGAGTGCGCGGTCAGCCGGTCGGTCCACACCACCGTCCATGTCGCCGTGGACGATTCGCCCGCCACCGCGGCCGCGGCCTCGATCGGGTCGACGCCCGGCTGCGGGGTCACCCGGAAGACGGCGAGCACATCGGTGTCCGCGGGCTGATAGTCCGGCGCGTAATACCCCATCGACGCATACGATTGGACGCCCGGATCCCACCGGTCCCGCTGGATTTCCTCGGCCATCGTTCCTCCTGGCGGTCGCTGCGGCGGGTCACCGGGTCGGGTGCCTGACGAATTCCAGGATGACGGCGGCGCGGACAACAAACAATTTGATTGTTCCTGCGAAAACTCAACCGAATAGTCAGGTTTCGCGCCGCCGCGACGGGGAAAGCGCGGGCGCGTGTGCTGGAAAACTTCCGGACGGCGCACCGAGCACCCCGGGACGCGCACCGTCCCGGGGTGTTCGGGCGCGGCGCGGAAGGGGGTCACGCGCCGCTGTCGGGTTGCCCTGACACTCACGATGTTTCCACACAGCAGCGCTCGCGCGCGGCCGTCAATTCCGTGGGCACCAGAGTCACCGTCGAGGGTTTGCTACCGTCGGCGGATGCGAGCGGTCAGCGCGGCCAGGATGGAGACATTCCTGGTGGTCGCCCGCCTCAGCAGCATTCGCCGCGCCGCCACCCAGCTGCACATCACCGAGGCCGCGGTCTCGGCCGCCGTCGCGCACATCGAGAAGCAGCTCGGGGCCAAGCTCGTCGCCAAGTCCGGGCGCGGCATCGTGATCACCGAGGCCGGCCGCGTCTACGCCGAATACTGCCGCAGCATCCTCGGATTGATGAACGAGGCGCACGCCGCGGTGCAGCAGGCCGAGACCGGGCGGCTGCGCATCGGCGTCGTCGCCACCGCGGGCGAGTACGTGCTGCTGCGCCCGCTCGCCTCGTTCCGCGACCGCTACCCCGACATCGAGCTGAGCCTGTCGGTGCACCCGCGCGACGTGCTGTTCCTCGAATTGCAGCACCACGAAACGGATCTCGTCATCGCGGGCCGTCCGCCGCGCAACACCGGACTGGTCGTGCGCGCCCGCAGGCCGAGCCGGCTGATCGTCGTCGGCTCGGCCGAGCACTGCCCCGATCCGCTGCGCACCACCTGGCTGCTGCGCGGGCGCGGCTCCGGTACCCGCGACGCCACCCTGGCCCTGCTCGACGATCTCGAGATCACCCCGCCCACCCTCACCCTCGGCAGCCACGGCGCGGTCCTGGCCGCAGCCCGGGAAGGGCTGGGCGTCACGCTGATACACAGCGACGCCGTCTCGCAGGACCTCGAATCCGGTGCGCTGCAAGTCCTTCCGGTCACGGGCACGCCCCTGGACCGGCCGTGGCACGCCATCACCACCCGCACACCCACCCCGACGACCCGGCTGTTCCTCGCTCACCTGCTCGACCCCGGCGAGGTCGGCGCGAACGCCTTCCACCCGGCCTGAGCGCAGCGGAACAGACTCCCGCACAACACCTCTGAACCGTCCGCAACGTGACGCTGACCACAATGGCGACCGGTCCGGCCTGTGCCAGACTGAGCCGCATGACTGGCGGGAAAACACCCATCTCGAACGTATCGGACACCGCGCGGTGGGTCGCCGCCTACCGCGCCCGCGAAACCGCACGCCCCGACGCGCTGTTCCACGACCCGCTGGCCGACCGCCTCGCCGGACCCCAGGGCTACGCCATCGCCGACGCCGCCCCGCGCGTCATGCGCAACGGCTGGCCGCTGATCGCCCGCACCGCGCTCATCGACGACCTCATCGCCAAGTCCATCGCCGAGGGCTGCGACCGGGTCCTGAACCTGGCCGCCGGATTGGACACCCGCCCGTACCGGCTCGACCTGCCCGCCGACTTCGTCTGGGTCGAGGCGGACCTGCCCGGGATTCTGGAGGAGAAGGAGGCCGCGCTCGCCGCCGAGACGCCGCGCTGCACGCTGATCCGCCGCGCGGTCGACCTCTCCGATCACGAAGCGCGCGAGAAGTTCCTCGACGAGGCGCTCGGGGCGATCGGCCCGGTGACCGAGCGCGCGACCAAAGCACTGGTCCTCACCGAAGGTTTGCTGCTCTACCTCGACCTCGACACGGTCACCGAGTTGCTGCGCGCGCTGGCCAGACCGGAGGTCGGCTGGTGGATGGGTGACATCCTGCTCAGCTCGATGAACATGAATTCGGACTCCCTGCTCGACAACGCCCCGCTCAAATTCACGCCGCCCGGCGGGCTCGCGTACTTCGAGGGCCTCGACTGGCATCCCCTCGAGATCGAGGAGCTGCTCCTGAACGCCCGCAAACTCGGCCGCGCGCCGTGGTTCCTGCGGCCCTTCACCTATCTCCCCCAGCCCGATCCCTACAAGCCCATGCGCCGCCCTTGGTCCGGCGTCATCCGCTTCCATCGCTATGCCCCGCAAGATGTTTCGGGTTCGACCGACGAGTCACAGCGAGTTCGGACATCGAGCCGCCGACGGAAGTCGGTGCTCGCGGGGATCGCGGTGGTAGGACTCGGCGCACTGGCCTACGCCGTGCGCGCCGGGCTTCGCCGCCGTCATCGGCGTCCCTAACACTTCTCGGAATCGCTGAAGGGCCACAGCGGATTCCGTCAACGGCCGGCGGGCTCGGCTTCCACCGCGATCGGCGTATCGAGTTTGGCATCGATGACCAGACCGATCACGCCGACGACGAGGAAGACGCCGGAAACGATGAGCGCGGCGAAATCGATTCCGCCCGTGAGCGCGTCGCCGAGCAGGACCGTGCAGACGGTGCCCGGCAGCAGCCCCACGACGGTGGCCACGCCGTAGGGCAGCAGCCGCACCGAGGAGAGCGCCGCGCAGTAGTTCACGATGGCGAACGGAATGGAGACCACGAGCCGCAGCGACCCGACCGCGAGCCAGCCACGGTGTTCCAGTCGGCGGTCGATGGCGCGGATCGAGGGGTGCGTGAGACGGGCCGCCACGCGGTCACGCCCGAGAGCGCGCACCACCAGCAGCGCGAGGACGGCACTGGCGGTGGCCGCGGTGAGGGCCAGGCCCACGCCCAGCACGGGCCCGAACAGCAGCCCGGCGCTGAGGGTGAACACGACCCGGGGTATCGGCGTGACCGTGGCCACGATGTGGATGCCCAGGAACATCAGCGGCGCGAACGGGCCGGCGAGGTCGGTCCAGGCCCGTAGCTGCTCGGTGGTGGGCTGCGGGATCAGCGCGGCGGCGACGAGCACCATCGCGCACGTCGCCAGCAGGGTACGCCATCTCCACAGGAACTCGAGGGCCGCGTGCAGCCCCGCGGGCCGCGGCGTCATCGGGCGGCGGGCTGGAAGAGCTCCACGACGTTGCCCGCCGGGTCCAGCAGTAGGATCTGTTGTCCGCCAGGGCCTTCGACGATGTCGTTGCGGAAGTTCACTCCGGCGGCCCGCAGCTTCTCGACCTCGGCGGCGATGTCGTCGACGATGAGGTGGATGCGGTTCCAGCCGCCCGGCTGGGGTGTGACGCCGTCGGGCATGGGGCGACCGGCGGAACTCTTCGGCCCGGCCAGCAGCAGCCGCAGGGGTCCTCGGCTGACCGACGCGAAGGCCGGGGCGGCGTCGAGGTCGACGGTGAAGCCGAGGTGGGCGGTGTAGAAGCCGATGGCGGCCGCTACGTCGTCGACGATGTAGCGGACGCTGGCCTGTTCAGTTGCGGTGTTCGGCATGATCGGTACTCCTCATCGATGCGGGCGTGAGCTGGTTGAGCAGGAAATGGATACGGGTGTCGAGTTCGGCTGCGACACGGCGGAATTCGGGGTAGCTGGCCTGGTCGGTGGCGGCGGCGCCCGCCGGGTCGGGCAGGCTCCAGTGCGCGAGGGTGGCCGCTCCGTGGTCGCGCTGGACCTCACGGACCTTGTCGCACAACGTGATCACGTAGTCGAAGCGGCGGCCGGCGACGGCGGACAGCGGCGTGGTCGGGTGACCGTCGAGGTCGATGTCGTAGTGCTCGCGCATGACCCGCACCGCGTTGCGATGCAGCGCGGGCTTGGGATGGCTTCCGGCGCTGGCCACTTCGACGCGCCCGCCGGTGCGGTGACGCAGCAGACCCTCCGCCATCGGTGAGCGGGCGCTGTTACCGGTGCACAGGAACAGCACGGCGGCGCTCGCGGGCGCGGGCGTCGCGGCGGCCGGGGCCAGACCGGGATGGAGCGCCACGGCGGCCTCGGCGAAGGCCGTGCCGCAGCGGGTCAGGTCGAGATGGTAGTAGCTGTCGCGGCCGTCGAAACTGCTGCGCCGCATGGTGATCAGCCCGGCCGAGCGCAGCAGCCGCAGATGGTAGGAGACCAGATTCTGTGGCTCGCCGACCGCCGTGGTCAGCTCCCGCACCCGCAGATCGCCTGCGGCGAGTTCGGTCAGCAGCGCCCAGCGCAAGGGGTGCGCCGCCATCCGCATCAGCTGCGGAACCTCGATTCGGTCGACCATGCACCGAAGATACATCAAACTGGTTTGATGTACTAGGGTTCGATACTGCCCGCCCGATTAGAAGTGGCACGAGGAGAATTCATGGTCGAGTCCGACAACGCGCCGACAAAGGCGGGCGAGCTGCGTCGGCGGCTCGGGCCGACCGACGCCGTGGTGATCGGGCTGGGGGCGATGATCGGGGCGGGTATCTTCGCCGCGCTCGCGCCCGCGGCGCGCGCGGCGGGTTCCGGGCTGCTCATCGGGCTCGCGGTGGCCGGCGTGGTCGCCTATTGCAACGCGACCTCCTCGGCGCGACTGGCCGCGCGGTATCCCGCCTCGGGCGGCACGTATGTGTATGGGCGCCAACGCCTCGGCGCGTTCTGGGGCTACCTCGCGGGGTGGGCCTTCATCGTCGGCAAGACCGCCTCGTGCGCGGCGATGGCACTGACCGTCGGCGCCTACCTGTGGCCGGCGCACGCGCACGCCGTCGCGGCCGCCTCGGTGGTCGGGGTGACGGCGGTGAACTACATCGGGGTACAGAAATCGGCGTGGTCGACTCGCGCGATCGTCGCGGTAGTGCTCGCGGTGCTGGCCGCGGTGGCGGTGGCCGCCTTCACCTCGGGGCACGTCGAAATGGGCTGGCTCGCACCAGGTTCGGACGCGACCTTCGCCGGATCGTTGCAGGCGGCGGGCCTGCTGTTCTTCGCGTTCGCCGGCTACGCGCGCATCGCGACCCTCGGCGAGGAGGTGCGTGATCCGGCGCGCACGATCCCGCGCGCCATACCGCTCGCCCTGGGCATCACGTTGCTCGTCTACGCGGTCTTGGCCGTGGCCGCGTTGACCGTGCTCGGCCCGCAGCGGCTGGCCGCGGCGAGCGCGCCGTTGGCGGAGCTGGCCCGCGCGTCCGGAGCCGAGTGGTTGACGCCGGTGGTGCGGGTAGGCGCGGCCGTCGCGGCGCTGGGTTCGCTGCTGGCCCTGGTCCTCGGGGTGTCACGGACGACCCTGGCCATGGCGCGCGACCGGCACCTGCCGAAGGCGCTGGCCGCGGTCCATCCGCGCTTCGCGGTGCCGCACCGGGCCGAGATCGCCGTCGGCGTCGTGGTGACCGTCGCCGCCGCGACCGCCGACCTGCGTGCGGTGATCGGCTTCTCGTCGTTCGGCGTCCTGCTCTACTACGCCGTCGCCAACGCGGCGGCTTGGACACTCACCCCGGACGAAGGCCGACCGCCCAGACCGATCCCCCTGATCGGACTGAGCGGCTGCCTACTGCTGGCCTTCACTGTGCCACTGAACTCGGTGCTCGCCGGGGTCGCGGTGGTAGGCCTCGGTGTGCTGATCTACGCCGCGCGCGCAGTTCTCCGTTAGCCGTTGGCGCTTCGGCGGCCCTGAAGAGATTTGACGTTGTCGCCGAAGGTCCAGGCGCGGGAGCCGTCCCAGTTGATCGACCAGGTCATCAGGCCCTTCAACGGGTTGCCCGAGCCGCTGCCGTAGTGGTTCCAGGCCTGGGCGACCAGGTTCGGGGGCATGTAGCCGCCGCCCGCGCCGGGCTGGGCGGGCAGACCGGGGACCTGCTTGTCGTAGGGGACCGTGATCGTGGTGCCCTGGATATTGAGTCCCTTTGCCAGGCAGTCGGTTTGGGCGACGAAGCCCTGGACGGTGCCGGCCTGGTAGGAGTCGCCCGCGCAGCCGTACATGCTGCCGTTGTAGTACTGCATGTTCAGCCACCACAGGCGGCCGTTGTCGGCGTACTTCTTGATGATCGGCAGGTAGGCGCCCCAGATCGAGCCGTAGGTGACGCTGCCGCCGGTGACGTAGGCGGTCTCCGGGGCCATGGTCAGGCCGAAGCCCGCCGGCATCTGGGCGAGCACGCCGTCGATGATGCGAATCAGGTTGGACTGGGAGCTCGACAGCGTTTTGATGCTGCCGCTGCCGACGAGGCCGGTCTCGATATCTATGTCGATGCCGTCGAAGTTGTACTGCTTCAGGATCGGCACGATGGTCGCGATGAAGCGGTCCGCGACGGCGCTGGAGTTGAGGTCGATACCCGCCGCCGCGCCGCCGATGGACAGCAGGATGGTCGCGCCGGCCGCCTTGGCCTGGCACATCTCCGCCGGGGTCGCGACCTTCACGGTCGAGTCCATCCCGTCCTCCCAGCGCGCCGTCCCGTTCGACTCGATCACCGGGAACGCCGCGTTGATGACGTTGTGACCGTGCGCGGCGATGCGGGAGTCGGTGATCGGAATCCACCCCATCCCCGGGTGCACACCGTTGGACGCACCGTCCCAGTTCTCCCAATAGCCTTGCAGCACTTTACCGCTCGGCCGCGGCTTGGTCGGACAGGTGACGCCGCTCGCCCCCGCGGACGCCGTCGGCGCGACCGCGACCATCACGGTGCCGATCACCGCCAGCACAGCCATGACATATCGAAGCAGTAATAGGCGAGGACCCACGCCCTGTGCGGTATTCATAACCAAGTAGAACCACACCCCGAATGATCAACTCCAATGGCGACAACTGGGGACAGCGACGTCATCGAACACCGTGGAGTTCGCGGTGTTCAGCATGGCGTCGAAGGCGGTGAGAACGGGGACGTGGAGGTAGGCGCTCTGTAGCCGGGTGCGGCCGGGACCGGCGGTGACTTCGCGGCGGGCACGGCGAAGATCGGCCAGACCGAGCCCGAAATCCGCGTCGCTGAAGGAAGATTCGATGCTTCCGGGTTCGGGCCGCCGCAGGGGCGTGGGTGCGACGGTGAAGCCGAAGGGCGCGTTCTCGTCGGGGCGCATATCCGCGGTCTGTCCCTCGGTGCTGGTCAGGCCGAGGGCGAAGTAGTCGTCACCCAGGGCGCGGTGCAGGTAGTGGCCCATGGGAAATCTGGTCAGGCGCCCGTCGAAGGAGACCGGCTCCTTCTGGATGTGCGCGTTGTGGGCCATCAGGACCATGCGCGTTCCGGGTGCACAGCGTGCCAGATGCCACAGGACCGAGCCGGCCATGTAGCTGTCGCGGGCCGAAGTGTCTGCGGCGAGCCCTGTTCCGGCGAAGAGGTCGGCCATGGCGCGGAAGCCGTAATCGGCGTCGGCCGCGGCCTCGAGGTGGCGGCGCGCGAGGTCGTAGGCGCGCTGATCGCCGCGGGACACGTACAGCGATTCGACGGCCCGGAAGCGGATGAGCAGGCGTGCCAGGATCGCGCTCAGCGCGTCCTGATCGGCGGCCGGAAGGCGAGTCCACGCCGGCGCGGCCGAGGCCGCGGAGGCCCCGGCGAAGGAAGCGGCGATCCGCGTCGCCGTCTCCACCACCGGCAGCATCTGCGGATCGACCTCACGCAGGTAGTCCGCGACCGGCGCCAGCGCGGGGAGCAGCGACCCGCCCGCCGCCGGGACATCGATACCGGCGAAACGCACCGGAGTGGCCGCCGTGGCGTTGTGCCGGCGAATCCAGCGCAACGGCTCGCCGACGCCCACCGGGATCGTGCCGGCCAGGTGGGCCGCCAGCTCGTCATCGGCGCCCGCGCCCTGCGCCCAGGCGTCGAGGGGGAAGCCCTCGCTGAAGCCGTACTCGAAGGCGAGGACGGTGAAGCCGCAGCGTTCGACCAGGAAGCGCAGGAGGCGCTGCCGCATCCGCGCGAATTCGCTGATGAAATGGGAGTTTTCGCCGATCGCGACGACGCGGGCCCCGCCGATGATCTCGCGCAGCGGCTCCAGGTCATCGAGCGGGTCGTTCGGGTCGAGATGGGCCAGTGGTACGGCATGGTCGCGAAGCCAGCCGGTGCGGGCGTGTGTCGGGTGCGGCACGGTGGGTGCGGTGCGCGGGGGCTGTCTGGGCATGCTAAATCCGCTCTGTCGGTACGTGTTCGAGTGGTCGATGACCGGAATCAGGCTGAGGTCAAGGCGCGCAGGTCGAGGCGGGCGCCGCGCCAGCGTTCCCGGAGTCGGCGATCGTGGCTGACCACGATCAGAGCGCCGCGATAGTCGGCTAGGGCGGCCTCCAAATCCTCGACGAGTCCGGGTGAGAGGTGGTTGGTGGGCTCGTCCAGGAGCAGTAGCTCCGAGGGTTCGCTGACCAGTCGTGCCAGTTCGAGCCGCTGCCGCTGGCCGGTGGACAGATGCTCCACCCGGTGCGTGAGCTGGCCGCGGGTGAACAGGCCCAGGGACAGCAGGCGTTCGGTGTGCTCGTCGGGCTGCCGCGGACGGCCCTCGGCGAACGCGGACAGCAAGGTCTGACCGGGTGCGGCGGGACGCGGTTCCTGAGCGAGGTAACCGGCACGGCCACGCCGGATCACCGTGCCGCGGTCGGGCGTGAGCTCGCCCGCCAGGACCCGTAACAGCGTGGACTTGCCCGCGCCGTTCGGGCCGGTGATCAGCAGCCGCTCGCCCGCCGACACCCGCACGCTCGTCGGTGACAACCTGCCCGCCACCGCGACCTCGGTGGCCTCCAGCACGACGCCCCGCGCGCGCCCCGCCGAGGGAATCGCCTTGAACCGCAACGGTTCCGGCGGTGGCGGCACCGGATCGGCCAGCAGCCGCCGCAGACGTTCCTCGGCGTTGCGGACCCGGCCCGCCAGCGACTGCTGCACGCGGCCGCCCGCCCGGTCGTAGGCCATCTTGTTGTTGTCCTTCATCGCGCGCCCCGGCGCCACCCGTCGTGCGGTGGTGGCGATGGTGTTGCGCAGCTGGTCGGCCTCGCTCTGCCAGCGCAGATGGGCCTGCGCCCAACGCTGTTGCGCCGCAACGCGTTCGGCGAGGTAGCCGCGGTATCCGTTGCCGTAGCGCACGACCCGTCGACGGTCGGCATCCACCTCGAGCAGCGTGGTCGCCACCCGCTCGAGGAAGGTGCGGTCGTGGGAGACGGTCACCGTGGTGCCGGGCCGGGTCCGAAGATGGTCCTCGAGCCAGGTCAGGGCGTCGTCGTCGAGATGGTTGGTCGGCTCGTCCAGCAGCAGCACCTCGGGTGCCGCGGCGAGCAGGGCCGCCAAGCGCAGGCGGACCTGTTCCCCGCCGGACAGTGCGCCGGCCGTTCGATCACGCGGAACCAATCCCAGCCCGAGTCCGTGCAGGGCTCGCTCCACCCGGGCATCGGCATCGTAGCCGCCGCGCAGCTCGAAAGCCGTTGCCAGTTCGGCGTATTCGTCGAGGTGGGACTCGTCGCCGGTGGACATCTCCCGTTCGAGACGGCGCATCCGTTCCTCGATCCGGCGCAGCTCGTGCAGCGACCGGTCGATGATCTGCTGGACGCTCAGGTGCGCGGGGAGCCGCTCGTCCTGGGCCAGATAGCCGACGCCGCCCTCGGCGTGCACGATGAGTTCGCCCTCGTCGGGCTGCTCGCATCCGGCGAACAGGCGCAGCAGCGTGCTCTTGCCGGACCCGTTCTCGCCGATGATGCCGGTGCGTTCACCCGCGCCGAGCGAGCAGGTGACCGCATCGAGAACCGTGCGGCCGTTGTAGGACTTGCCGACCGCGAGCGCGGTGATCTGCGTGGGCACGAATTACCTCCGAAGCATTCGACGACGACACGGTCAGGGGCGACCGCAGAGCCTGGTGAACACTTCGAATGAGCATTGGCGACCTCACTAGTGCGACAAACGTTGCGTTAGGATCATTACACATCATGTCCCGCCGAGCAACCGGATAGCTTCCTTGACCCCTGTCACAGAGACCGCCGCCCCGCCGCGGCCCAGGCCGGGCGGCCGCACCGCCCGCATTCGCGCTCAGGTCCTCGCGGCCGTCGAGGCGGAACTGACCGAGCACGGTTACGACGCGCTGACCGTCGATACGGTCGCCGCCCGCGCCGGTGTGCACCGCACCACCGTGTATCGCCGCTGGCGCGATGTCGGCGGCCTGATCGCCGACGTCTTCGCCGCCGCAAGCGATTTGGATTGGCATCCACCCGACACCGGTGCGCTGCGCGGTGATCTCACCGCGTTGAACCGCGAGATCCAGGATTCGCTCACCGAGAAATCCTCGATCGCGATGGCGCTGATCGCGGTGTCCTTCCGTTCGGAAGACGCGGCGCGAGCGCTACGGCAACTGTGGGAGGAGCGCTATACGCAATGCGAGATCGTCGTGCGGCGCGCGATCGAGCGCGGAGAGGTTCCGGCCGACACCGATACGCGCGCAGTGCTTGTCGCGGCTACGGCGCCGGTGTACCACCGGTTGGTGCTGTTGCGCACCCCGGCAGACGCCGGACTTCCGGAGCGGACGGCCGCGGCCGCGGCACTGGCCGCGCAGGGCGGCGCTTTCCGGTCGACGGAAGCCGAGAGCGATCCGGCAGACGGCCCATAGTCGCTCTCATCGGCACTGGTCAAACGATCATGAGGAGCTGACGGCGGCACCGCCCGAGAAGCGTCCGCCACTCGTTCCCTCTCGGGTCCGGGCGGAGCGGCCTCGGGCCGCGGCTACGGCCGCTTCGGCGGCGAGTACACCGCTGTTGATGGCGATCTCGCCGCGCATTCCCGGTGCGGCAACCATGTCTCCGGCCAGGAAGATTCCGTTGCCGCGAGCGATGGCGGGACGGTCGCGCCAGGTGTGGCCGGGCAGGTCGAGGGCGCCGGTCCGGCCTTTCGCGGTGGCCGTGCGTTCGAAGGTGGTGCGGTCGGCTCGTTCTGGAATCGCTTGGTCGGCAAGCCGGCTCAGCCGTTGCTGGGCCTGTTTCGGCGATTCGCCCGCCCGCACCGGCATCTGCAATTGATACAGCGATTCACCCGGCGGTGCGATGGCATCGTCCTGCATCGTGTAGGACTCGTGGAAACCGGCCTCGTCCAGGTCGAACACGAGTACCCGATCAGCACGGGACGCGCGCACCGCGACGTCGAGCAGTACCGCGTAGCCGGATTCGCCGCGCAGTGTGTCCTCGCCCAGCAGCTTGCGGGCGGCGGCCAGCTCGGTGGCCACGATCACGGGCCCATCTTCGGGCAGGGCGTCCACTCGGGAAGCGGTCGACACCGTGACGCCGAGATCGACTGCGCGCGCGGCCATCCGGTCGATCACCCGTTGCCAGCCGCCGCGCACCCAGCGGACCGCGGGCACCCGCGGGCCGAAGACGCGTTGGAACAACTCCCAGACGAACACGGCCGACAATCGACCGGTGTCGGCGTCGTAGGTGACGGCGCTGATCATGTTCGCGATCTGTTCGGCGGCTCGCGGCCCGAATGTGCTGGTGGCCCAACTGCGGAAGTCCTGATCCACCGGCGGCCGCAGCCGCGCGTTCGCCATCGCTCGCAGCACCCCCGCGGGCGGCGTTCGCCGCATCCGTCCGTCGGCGCGGAAGGCCAGTTTCCCTGCCGCCGTGGGTGCGGGCCAGCCGAGACCCGCCACGAAGCCGCGCTGCTTCAGCCAGGTGTAGTGCGGCCCGTCGGCGTAGAAGACGTGCGCACCTTCATGCGCGACATAGGGTTCGGCGGTGGCCCGGCCGCGACCACCGAGCGTGTGGTGGGCTTCGTGCAGCTGCACCGGGACACCCGCCTCGGCGCAGGCGATGGCCGCGGTGAGACCTGCTATTCCACCGCCTACCACGGTGATTCGAGTATTCATCGGAATCTGTCCTCCTGATCGACGGGTGTGGTCGGGCCGGTACGGCATGCGAGCTACGGTTCAGTCGAGGCGCGCGAGGATCAGCTCGGCGGCCGAGCGCAGGTAGCGGTCGGCGTCGAGGCCGGCCGGGTGCGCACCGTCGAAGGCATCGCTGATCAACCAGAAGTGCGCGACGGCGCCGACCAGAACAGCTGCGGTGTCGTGCCAATCCTGCTGCGCGCGTTCGGGTCCGGCGAGTTCGGCGAGCGCCCGGGTGACCACGCTCATCACCATGTCGTACTCCACCCTGCGGAAGACGTCGAGCAGCTCGGCGGGCACGGTGTTGTCGCGCAACAGAATTCGATTCACGTCCCGGTCGTGTTCCAGCCGATCGAGGCCGATCCGGCACAGCGCGGTGAGCTGGGCGAGCCGGTCGGGCCCGGCCTCGGCCAGCAGGGGCGCGATCGAGAACCCGGGTTCGAGAAACATCGCCCAGTCGCCGCGGTCGGCCAGTCGCCATTCGACCGCGGTGACGAGAAGCTCGTCCTTCGAACGGAAGTGCCGATAGAGGGCCCCCGATCCGCCGGACAGTCCGGCCGCCTTCTCGATCTGCGCCACCGACGTCGCCGCGAAGCCCTGCACGCCGAACAGGCGCAATGCTTCGCTCATGATGTGCTCGCGAGTGGTCTGCGGCTGGGAACTCATCGCACCTTTCGAGGTAAGTAAGTGGTTACTTACGTCGATTCAACGTCGAGAAGGCGGGTTCCGCAAGGGATGTGGGTCAGCTCACCTCGGTCCGAGCGGATGCGCTCGGGCAGACTGGGCTACGTCCCTGCGTGTGGAGGGCGATGTCGTGATCAAGGGGGTGTGGCGCGACCCCCTGACCACGAACGCGTCTAGAGCTGGCCGTGTTGGGAGTCGAAAGTCACGGTGCGGCCGCCTAATTGGACCTGGGCGCCGGGGGCCAGCTTGATCGGGTGGCCGGGGATGGCGCGGGTCCATTCCTGGTGGCCCGGTTGGCGGATGTGGGTGCCGTTGGTGGAGCCGCCGTCGATGACGGTGACGTCCCAGTCGACCAGCCGAATCTCGGCGTGCGCGCGCGACATTCCGCCGGAGGCGTCCTCGAGGCGGACCGGGCGCGCGCCACGGGCGACGGCCTCCGCGTGCTCGGGCTCGCGGCCGAGCACGCAGTCGTTGTCGAGGACGAACGAGGTCCCGTCGTCGAGCAGCAACAGGCCCAGCGGAGGGCGAACACCGTCGGTGAGCACACACGTCAACTGGTCCATGCGGATACCGCACACCGCGCAGAACGACACCCGGGGATCGTTGAGATGGTCACGCGCGCACTTGAATCCCTTGACCACCACCCCCGGCCCTGCCGACTCGAGGACGGTCGGGGTGTCGGCGACCCGCCCGACCGCGCCGCCCGGAACGAGGGTCTCCTCGAAATCGACGTTGCGGTAAGGATTGTCGGTCACCCCGTGCCCACCGGATGGATGGTGCGCAACGTCAGGCTGTTCGCCGCTGCGAGGCTGCACGGGACCGGTGGGCTTGCGCAGCTGCGGCGTCGGCCGCTCGGCCGAATCCTCGGCCGGCCACTCGCCCTGCGCCGGGTAGGACTGAAGCGGTCGCGGTGGTGTCACCTCCACGCGCGGTGGCGCCACGTTCATGGGTTGCGATATTTCGCCCGCGCCTCGAGCATTCGCGGGGTCGGTCCAGCGCTGGCCCGGGGGCGCCGCGTTCTCCAGCGGCGAATCACCTTCCGCCCGAGGAGTGTTGGTGAAACCCGACCGATCCCGGCGCGGCAAGGGCGGCCTCGCCGGCGGCGGAGCACCTTCGGACTGTTCGGCATTCGCGGTGCGCTGATCGCGTTGCGGAAGAGCGATGCTGGGCGGCGTCGTCCCCAGCGGCGAGTGTTCGCCCACCGCATGCTCGAAATCCTCCAGCCCCGCACCACCGGCGATGCGAGGGATGTCCGCCGACTCGGTCGCGAGTTCTCCCGGTATGCCCGGATAACTGCCTGGTCCATCCCCCGTCAGCCCGGACTCCGCAGCCGGCTCACGCGATATCGGCGACGTGCTGTAGTTCTCCGTCGCCTCCTCGGAAAACCCGTCTGACTTAAGCAGATTCGGCATTCCGTACGACTCCGCCGTCACCCTCGCCTCACCGAAATGAGAACCCTCGCGGGCATAGTCGGAATCGGCTAGGTGCTGACGTTCGAACTCCTCACGCGACCCCACCTCGTCGCGCCCTTCGGACTCCCCGCGCATCCCAGGCTCACTATGCGGCTCGACGCGCCGCTGCGGTCCCAACCCACCCCGCGGCTCAGGCAAACGTCCCAGCTCAGGCGCGCCATGCCCCTCGGCCGCACCCTGGTCCTCAGGCCCATGCCAAGCATCGAACCCCGCCTGCACTTCAGCAGCGCGCTCGGCATCGACTCCACGCTGGACGCCTGCCTTCGAGTCACCTTCAGACCCGACCCCCAGATCAGCCCCACGCTCAGCATCGAACGCGGCCTGGACGCCGGCCTGCGAGTGTGCGCCGAACCCCGCCTCGCCCTCCGCCTGAACATCGATCCCTCGCTGGGCATCCCGCGCCGCAGCACCGAACCCACTCTGTGCCGGGAAGTCATGCCGAGCATCATCGCCCGCGTCGGCCCCGTGCTCAGCATCGAACACGTGTTGGGCGTCGAACTGCGGACGCACCGCCGAGTGCGCTTCCGCCTCATCCCCCGCCTCGACGTCCGTCCATGAGAAGGACGCCGGCCCTCGCTGAGCCGCACGCTCACCTTCGGCATCCCCTGCGCCATCAGGATCGAACCGGGGCAGTTCAGCAGAACCCCGCTGGGCGTCAGACCCGCTCTGCGCCAACGATTCACGCTGAACCTCAGCCTCCGCATGGGCACCGGACAAACGTTCAGCGTCGAACCCGAGCGACGCATCGAGCCCACGCCCAGCATCGACCTCAGGATCAGCCGCCGACGGCCGACCGGCCTCAGCCCCCGCCGACGGATGAGCCGCCAACCCTCGCCGATTCTCAGCCCTGCGACGGCCTCTCGGTTTCGGCTGGGCATCAATACCTGATCGCGCCTCGACGTCCCGCTCCCGCGAGTCCGCGGCCTGAATATCGGACTCGCGTTCGACACCGAACTCCGTCTGGGCGTCCGATTCCGGATGAGCCGTCAGCCCCCGCTCGATGCCGGCTGCCGGTTCGGCATCGGGGCCGCGCTCAGCGTCGAACGCTCGCTCGGCGTCGATCCGTGAAACCGCAAGCGTCCCATCCGCTTCGGCGCCCGGCGCGGCGTCCGCCGTCGAGCGACCCGCGAATCCCGTCCGCGCCTCGAGCCCGGCCGGGACGCCAGCCGCATGGTGCGCATCGAACTGTGGTTGGGCATCAGAACCCAGCCCGGCATCGAACCCCGATCGCGCCTCGCCATCCAGCTCTCGGGAGTCGGCGACCTGGGCATCGGATCCGCGCCCGATATCGAACGCTCGTTGAGCGTCGAACCGCGGGGCCGCAGGCTGATCATCCACCTCAGCGCCCGGCTCGGCCGCAGATTCTTGCCGACCCGCCGACTCACGGTGAGCCCCGGAATCCGAAGCCTCGGACGCAGCTTCGAGCCCGCGCCCTGACTGAGCTTCCGATTCGGTCCGCGCTACGGCCCTGTGCTGCGCCGACTCTCGGTGCGCGCCGGAACCCGACCGAGCCTCGGACTCGAGTGCAGCCGCAAAACTGGTCGGGGCGTTGAGTTCTGAACGCCCCGCCGCCGCATCGAACCACAGCACCGCCCCGGCCCCGGGCGCGGTACCCTCCCCCAACGCGAAAACTCCACGCGCAGGCAGCGTCTCGACCTCGCGCCCCACCTCGTCCACGAACAACCCGACCCCCACCTCCGGCGCGGGCGTCACCACCCGGTCGACGGTGAACCCGGCCTCCCGCCCCCGCAGGATCTCCGACCGCTCCGCCCCGTCCAACACCGCCGTCACCCCGCCGTGCAAAAACACGGCGACACCGCCGTCCCCCGGCGTGATCACCCCGAATTCGACGTCGTATTCATCCCCGTTGTCCAACCCCATCAACCAGTTAGTGGCCAATCGGGCGACCGTGCGTCCACGCCGCCGCGGCTCCCCCGAGCCCGCCTGCCCGACGATCTCGAGCAACGCCGTCATCGCCCGCGCCGCAACGGAATCCGCGGTCACCACACCACCGGCGCGGTGGGCGACCACCACGACCACACCCCCGGCGCCGGCCACCAGGTGACCTCCGGGAAGAACCTCTATCTGCCTACTCACACGAACCTGCCACCCTGAAATCGCCACCTATGGAACACGACCCGCATCGGCCCGTTCACGATGAGCCAGAATACGATCCAGGTGACGACGAACTGGATCAGGAACGCGGTCGCCGAGGGACGCAGCGACTCGGGCAGCACGACGGTCGTGTACCGGACGAGCACCCACATGAGCGCCCCCTCGTTGACCATCGTCAGGAAGCCGAACAGCGTCGGCCAATCCTTTTCCCACCGGAACTGCTGCAAAAAATGGTAGAGCAACTCCCACAGCACCCCGACGAGAACCGTGGCGAGCAGGATCGACAACGTCACCCGATAGGACTGCCCGAGACTCAGCGACCCGGTCGGCAGCACCGGCGTGATGATCAGCGCGACGAGGAATCCGATCACGCCCAGGGCGAGGACACGGGTCTGGACGCGCCCGTTCAAAGTAGGAACCATCAGCTCAAATCTTCTTGTTCATCATCCATGACCACCACTGGCTCGTCGAACGCAGCGGACCCATCCGACGGCAGAACCCGAGCGCCGCGAGGTCGTCGGCGATCTCCTGCGCGGCGATCTGCAAACCCAGGAACGTGTCCACCCCCACGAACGGCCCGCCGAGGGTCGCGCTGCCGGAGGCGTAGATGCGCCCGGTGCCGCTGCGCGTGCCGATCAACTCGAAGGTGGTGTCGACGTCGAGGCGCCCCACCGGGTTTCGGCCTGCGCCGACGTGGTCGAGCAGGTCGGCCAGCAGGCGGTGCTCGCGGATGTCGGCCTCGAGCCCGGTGCAGTCGATGATGTAGTCGACCGTGGTGTCGAACGGCTGTGTCGGCGGCGGAGTAGGCAGCTCGGCGGTGGTGTCGGGAATGATCGTGGCGACCACGCCTTGTCGCCCCTCGGCGGGCCGCGGCGCGCGCATGGTCCCGGCCATCACCTGATACCAGCCTTGTTTGCGCCCGCGCCGCAGCTGCTCCTGCCACGAGGACCGGATCGGCGTGTTGGTGCCGGAGATCTCCTTGTACGCCGCCGCGCGCTGTTCACCCTGCAGGGTGCGGATCTTCTGCTTGAGCTGCCCGCCCCACACCGACTTCGGATAGTTGAACCCCTGATACGCCCAGCCGTGCGAACCCTTGCGCCGGTTGAACACATTCCTGCCGTGCGATCTCGCGACATATGTACGGAACAGGTGCAGGATCTGCGTGTCGAGCCGCAGCTTGTCCCGATCGTCGATGAGCCGCTGCAACACCCGGCTGGCCACCACCCCGCTGCCGCGGATCAGCACCGTGCCCGGCCTGCGCTGCAACGCCTGATAGACGTGCTCGTGCGGCTCATAGGCGTTCACCACCCGCGTCGGGTCGCGATGCCGCTCGCGATACTCCTGCAGATCCGGCAGCAGCTTCAACCCCGGATAACCCACGGCCACATGCACATACGTGCTGCGGAACGCCACCCGCTTGGTCGGCGTCGACCCCGCGGCCGGGGTGAGGATGGTGAAATACCCGCCGCCGTGGCGTTTGCGCACCATGCGAACCTGCCCGCGATGCAACGAGCTCGCGTAGTCGACGCGATGGAACTCGCGCTCCATCCCGGCGAACGCCTGCCCGGCCCGCGGCGTGTAGTAGTTCGCGAAGATCGGCTCCACGAAGACGTTCCACAGCGGCCTGATCGACTTGTCCGCGATCGCCTCGCGCACCGCGTACGAGGGGAAGCCCCACATATTGTCCGGCTCCGACGCCGAATCGCTGCGCAGTCGCTCCCCGCGCGGAATCTGCGACACCCGGGTCAGATACTCATACGACGACCACGGATGTTCCTGCGGCCCCAGCACCGCCATCGACCGCGCGGGCACCCCGTAGATCCGCAGCGTGTCATAGGTGACGAACGAGCCGATCCCGCTGCCGATCGTCACGAACGGCACATCGATCACCGGAATCCCGGCACTGTCCAGCATGTCATCGGTCCACACGTCGGTCTCGACGAGCAGATCGGTCAGATCGCCCCGCATTTCGGGGACTCTACCGGCCGATTCTTACGGACAACTTGCGATGTTCCTTCGGCCGCAAGCCTTCCCGGGGCGACGCGCGGGACCGATCTGGCCCAACCTGCCACGGACGAGACCCTCGCGGACGTAGCATTCGCCTGTGGCCGACTCGACTCGTACCACCCCGCTGCGGGTACTCGTGTACAGCAACGACGCCGATACCCGGCGCCAGGTGATCCTGGCCCTGGGCAAGCGCCCGCACCCCGAACTACCCGAACTCGACTATCTCGAGGTGGCCACCGGCCCCGTGGTGATCGAGCGCATGGACGCGGGCGGCATCGACCTCGTCATCCTCGACGGTGAGTCCGCCCCGACCGGCGGCATGGGCATCGCCAAGCAACTCAAGGACGAGATCGACCAGTGCCCACCGGTGCTCGTGCTCACCGGTCGCCCGGATGACGCGTGGTTGGCCAAGTGGTCGCGCGCGGAGGCGGCGGTCCCGCATCCGATCGATCCGATTCGGCTCACCGAGGCCGTCGTCGGGTTGCTGCGTAACCGCCCGGCCGCCTGAACAATCCCCGCGACTTATGCAGACCGTGCATTAATTGGTCCATCTCGAGCCGCCGTCGACGCCTCTTGGCGATTCGGGCAAACCGCCCGCGGTCCGGCGGGACGATAGCCGCGAACTAGCTACCGCATGCCCCGCCCCGGGACCGGCTCGCGCCGGAACGACCGGACCCGGAGCCCTCGAAAACCCCTGCGGAAACACTGTTTTCGCAGGACAGACTGACCGGTCAACCAACGTCACGTGACAACGCCGCGGATTACCCCCGTTTCAGTCATAAATCGGCGTCGCGAATTAGATCAAACGCAGCGACCAAACCTGCGGCACTAAGAGCGATCAGTTGTAGGCTGTGCCGTAGCTCACAGCAGCGCGGGTGCCAGCCCTTACCCGCGTCGAGCAAGGCCATGGGGCGTGTCTGGCCGAGGCGGACAACGACGTCAGCCCGCCTCGGAAGCTGCTGTCCGGCAACGGGCGACCCACCCGCAGGCTCCAGCTCGCAAGGAGGGGCTCGCGCAGATCAAAGGGAGAGCGCAGTCGTGAATATCGAGATGCCCACTCTGGTACTAGGCGCGATCGCCGCGGCCTTCGCGGTGTTCTCCGTCGTCATGGCGGCCCTGGTCGGGCCGAAGCGCGACAACCGAGCCAAGCTCGAGGCGTACGAATGCGGTATCGAACCGACCCCGCACGCCATCGCGGGCGGCCCGGGAAATGTGACGGGCCAACGCTTTCCGGTGAAGTACTACCTCACCGCCATGCTGTTCATCATCTTCGACATCGAGATCGTGTTCCTCTACCCGTGGGCAGTGCACTTCGATGCGCTCGGTCTCTTCGGTCTCGCCGCGATGGCGCTGTTCATCTTCAACGTCTCCGTGGCCTACGCCTACGAATGGCGACGCGGTGGCCTCAGCTGGGAGTGATTGCCGCGCAACGTGTTCGGGCGACGAGTGGAAGTGAAGGTTAGTCGGATATGGGGTTAGAGGAAAAACTGCCCAGTGGCTTTCTGCTGAGCACGGTCGAGGACTTCGCCGGGTATCTGCGCAAGGGCTCGCTGTGGCCTGCCACCTTCGGCCTGGCCTGCTGCGCCATCGAGATGATGGCCACCGGCGCGGGCCGTTTCGACATCGCGCGCTTCGGCATGGAGGCCTTCCGCGCCTCGCCGAGGCAGGCCGATCTGATGATCGTCGCGGGCCGGGTCAGCAACAAGATGGCGCCGGTGCTGCGTCAGGTCTACGACCAGATGACCGAGCCGAAATGGGTGCTCGCCATGGGCGTCTGCGCGTCCTCCGGCGGCATGTTCAACAACTACGCCATCGTCCAGGGCGTCGACCACGTGGTGCCGGTCGACATCTACCTGCCCGGCTGCCCGCCGCGCCCGGAGATGCTGCTGAACGCGATCTTGGCCCTGCACGCCAAGATTCAGGAGATGCCGCTCGGCGTCAATCGCGAGGAGGCCGTCCGGGCCGCCGAGGCGGCGGCGCTCGCCTCGACCCCGACCATCCGCATGGAGGGTCTGCTGCGATGACATTCGACTCCACCGACAACAACAACACCGCCACCGCGCACGACGAGATCGACGCGGCCGCGACGGCAGGTCCCGAGGGCACGCTGCCGAGCGAGGACGATCCGCAGGCGGCGGGCGCCGAGGTGATCGGCGTGCGCAAGGGCATGTTCGGTGTCACCGGATCCGGCGACACCTCCGGCTACGGCGGCCTGGTCCGCCCGGTCAGCCTGCCCGGCAGCACGCCCGCGCCCTACGGCGGCTACTTCGATGAGGTCGTCGCCGCGCTGCGCACCGCGGTCGCCGCCGCGGGCACCCGGCTCGAGACCGTGCTGGAGAAGATCGTCGTGTTCCGCGGCGAACTCACTTTGCACGTCAAGCGCGAGCATCTGGTGGCCGTCGCGCGGGCGTTGCGCGACGATCCCGCACTGCGTTTCGAGCTGTCCCTCGGCGTCAGCGGCGTGCACTACCCCGAGGACACGGGACGCGAACTGCACGCGGTGTACCCGCTGATGTCCATCACGCACAATCGCCGCCTGCGCGTGGAGGTGTCCGCGCCCGACGCCGACCCGCACATTCCGTCGCTGTACGAGGTGTACCCGACCACCGACTGGCACGAGCGCGAGACCTACGACTTCTTCGGCATCGTCTTCGACGGGCACCCCTCGCTCACCCGAATCCTGATGCCCGACGACTGGCACGGTCACCCGCAACGCAAGGACTACCCGCTCGGCGGGATCCCGGTCGAGTACAAGGGCGCGCGCATACCGCCGCCCGACGAGCGGAGGGCTTACAACTAATGGAACCCACGGTTGTCACCGTCGCCGGGCAGGATTGGGAAGAGGTCTCCGACTCCCTGCGCGGTGCCGGCGAGGAACGCATCGTCGTCAATATGGGCCCCCAGCACCCGTCTACGCACGGCGTGCTGCGGCTCATCCTCGAGATCGAGGGCGAGACCGTCACCGAGGCGCGCTGCGGCATCGGCTACCTGCACACCGGCATCGAGAAGAACCTGGAATTCCGCAACTGGACCCAGGGCGTCACCTTCGTGACCCGGATGGACTACCTCTCACCGTTCTTCAACGAGACGGCGTACTGCCTCGGCGTGGAGAAGCTGCTCGACATCACCGACGCGATTCCCGAGCGGGTCAACATCATTCGCGTCATGCTCATGGAGCTCAACCGCATCTCCTCGCACCTGGTCGCGCTGGCCACCGGCGGCATGGAGCTCGGCGCGCTCACCCCGATGCTGTTCGGCTTCCGCGAACGCGAGCTGATCCTCGACGTGTTCGAGACCATCACCGGCCTGCGGATGAACCACGCCTACATCCGGCCCGGCGGCCTGGCCCAGGACCTGCCCGACGACGGCGTCACCAAGGTCCGCGAGCTGCTCGAGCTGATGCCGAAACGGCTGCGCGACATGGAGCAGCTCCTCACCTCGAACCCGATCTGGAAGGCCCGCACCCAGAACATCGGCTACCTGAACCTGCAGGGCTGCATGGCCCTCGGGGTCACCGGCCCGGTGCTGCGCGCCACCGGCCTGCCGCACGATCTGCGCAAGGCCCAGCCGTACTGCGGCTACGAGAACTACGAATTCGACATCCCGACCACCACCGGCGGCGACTGCTACGGCCGCTACGTGATCCGGGTGGAGGAGATGAAGGAGTCGCTCAAGATCGTCGAGCAGTGCCTGGACAAGCTGCGCCCCGGCCCGGTGATGGTCGACGACAAGAAGATCGCCTGGCCCGCCGACCTGCAGCTCGGCCCCGACGGACTCGGCAACTCCCCCAAGCACATCGGCAAGATCATGGGCACCTCCATGGAGGGGCTCATCCACCACTTCAAGCTGGTCACCGAGGGCATCCGGGTGCCGGCCGGGCAGGTGTACACGGCCGTGGAGTCCCCGCGCGGCGAGCTCGGCGTGCACATGGTCAGCGACGGCGGCACCCGGCCGTTCCGGGTGCACTACCGCGACCCCTCGTTCACCAATCTGCAAGCGGTGGCGGCGACCTGCGAGGGCGGCATGGTCGCCGACGTGATCGCCTCGGTCGCCAGCATCGACCCCGTGATGGGCGGGGTGGACCGATGAGCGAGCGAATCTTGGTGCGGCACAGCGAGTTCGCGATACACATCGGCGCTGCGCCCACGATGGACACCGGCGCTGTGCCCAGGACAAGCACCCATGCCGTGCCCATGACAAGCGCCAGCGCTGTGCGCGTGACCCACACCGGCGAGGAGCAGTCATGACCGTCGATCGGATATCCGCGGACACCGGCACCGCGATCCTCCTGAAGCTCACCACCCGGCCCGAGCCGTACGAGCCGTCCGTCCGCGAGCGGCTCGCGCTGGACGCCAAGGAGATCATCGGCCGCTACCCCGAGCCGCGCTCGGCGCTGCTGCCGCTGCTGCACCTGGTGCAGTCCGAGGAGGGCTGCGTCACCGCCACCGGCATCGAGTTCTGCGCCGACCAGCTCGGCCTCACCGGCGCCGAGGTCACCGCCGTCGCCACGTTCTACTCGATGTACCGGCGCACGCCGACCGGCGATTACCACGTCGGCGTGTGCACCAACACGCTGTGCGCGGTGATGGGCGGCGACGCGATCCTCGCCGAACTCGAGCGACATCTCGGCATCGGCCACGGCGACACCACCGAGGACGGGGCGATCACTCTCGAGCACGTCGAGTGCAACGCGGCGTGCGACTTCGCGCCGGTGGTCATGGTCAACTGGGAGTTCTTCGACAACCAGAC
This sequence comes from Nocardia tenerifensis NBRC 101015, assembly GCF_000308715.1. Taxonomy (GTDB): domain Bacteria; phylum Actinomycetota; class Actinomycetes; order Mycobacteriales; family Mycobacteriaceae; genus Nocardia; species Nocardia tenerifensis. Next base: position 2,898 of record NZ_BAGH01000194.1, on the reverse strand, counting down.
GCCGGAATCGGCTCGCGCACTGGTGGATTCGCTGCGTGCGGGACAACAGGTGACGCCGACGCGCGGCGCGCCGCTGTGCACGTTCAAACAGACCGCGCGCATCCTGGCCGGCTTCCCCGACGAGCGCCCCGGCGTGCTCGACGGCGCGGCGGGCAAGGCCACCCTGGCCGGGCTCGAGGTCGCGCGCGAACACGGCATGACCGCGCCCTCGGTGACCGACAGCGCTGCCCCGCAACAGAATTCGGAGGCCGCACAGTGACGCTGACCCCCGTGCTCACCCGGTACTGGGACGACCCGCAGTCCTGGACCATGGACACCTACCGCCGCCACGACGGCTACCGGGCCCTGCGCAAGGCGCTGACGATGGACCCCGACCAGGTGATCCAGACCGTCAAGGACGCGGGCCTGCGCGGCCGCGGCGGCGCAGGCTTCCCGACCGGTATGAAGTGGAGCTTCATCCCGCAGGGCACCGGTGCCGACGGCGTGACCAAGCCGCACTACATGGTGGTCAACGCCGACGAGTCCGAACCCGGTACGTGCAAAGACATTCCACTCATGCTGTCGAGCCCGCACGCGCTGATCGAGGGCATCGTCATCGGCTCCTACGCCATCCGCGCCGCGCACGCGTTCATCTACGTGCGCGGCGAGGTGGTGCCGGTGCTGCGCCGGCTGCAGGCCGCGGTCGCGCAGGCCTACGAGGCGGGGTTCCTCGGCCGCGACATCCTCGGCTCGGGCTACGACCTCGAACTGATCGTGCACGCCGGAGCCGGCGCCTACATCTGCGGCGAGGAGACCGCCCTGCTCGACTCGCTCGAGGGACGCCGCGGCCAGCCGCGACTGCGCCCGCCGTTCCCCGCCGTCGCCGGCCTCTACGCCTGCCCGACCGTGGTGAACAATGTGGAGTCCATCGCGAGCGTGCCGCCGATCATCCTCAACGGCACCGCGTGGTTCCGCTCGATGGGCAGCGAGAAGTCACCCGGCTTCACGCTGTACTCGCTGTCGGGCCATGTACGACGGCCGGGCCAGTACGAGGCGCCGCTCGGCGTCACCCTGCGGGAACTGCTCGGCTACGCGGGCGGCGTGCGCGCGGGGCACACGGTGAAGTTCTGGACGCCAGGCGGCTCGTCCACCCCGCTGTTCACCGACGCCCACCTGGACGTGCCGCTCGACTACGAGGGCGTCGCCTCCGCCGGTTCCATGTTGGGCACCAAGGCCTTACAGATCTTCGACGACACCACCTGCGTGGTGCGCGCCGTGCTGCGCTGGACCGAGTTCTACATGCACGAATCCTGCGGCAAGTGCACCCCGTGCCGCGAAGGCACCTACTGGCTGGTTCAGCTGCTGCAACGGATCGAGTCGGGCCGCGGCACCGAATCGGACCTGGACAAGCTGCTCGACATCAGCGACACCATCAACGGCAAGTCGTTCTGCGCGCTCGGCGACGGCGCGGCCAGCCCGATCATCTCCTCGCTGAAGTACTTCCGCGACGAGTACATCGAGCATGTCACCGCCGGTGGCTGCCCGTTCGATCCGGCGCTGTCCACCGCGTGGGCGAACGGTGTTGGGGGCGAGTCGCATTCGCGTTCATTGGCAACGCAGGATACGGAAGGAGTGCTCGATGACGGCCTCGCGTAGCGATTCGATGAGGGATGGCGGTCGGGCGAAGGGTGGGTCTGCCGCTGTGAACTCCGAGGTAGCTCCCGCCGACATGGTCTCCGTCACCATCGACGACACCACCGTCAGCGTCCCCGCGGGCACGCTGGTGATCCGCGCGGCCGAGCTGATCGGCATCCAGGTCCCGCGCTTCTGCGACCACCCGCTGCTCGACCCGGTCGGCGCCTGCCGCCAGTGCATCGTCGAGGTGGAGGGCCAGCGCAAGCCGGTCGCGTCGTGCACCATGACCGTCACCGACGGCATGGTGGTGCGCACCCAGCTCACCTCGCCGGTCGCCGACAAGGCGCAGGAGGGTGTGATGGAGCTGCTGCTCATCAACCACCCCCTCGACTGCCCGGTCTGCGACAAGGGCGGCGAGTGCCCGCTGCAGAACCAGGCCATGTCCACCGGTCGCGCCGAGACCCGCTTCGAGGGCGAGAAACGCACCTACCCCAAGCCGATTCCGCTGTCCACCGCGGTGCTGCTGGATCGGGAACGCTGCGTGCTGTGCGCGCGCTGCACCCGCTTCTCCCAGCAGGTCGCCGGCGATCCGTTCATCGAACTGCTGGAACGCGGTGCGCTGCAACAGGTCGGCACCGCGCAGGCCGAGCCGCTGGACTCGTACTTCTCCGGCAATACCGTGCAGATCTGTCCGGTCGGCGCGCTCACCGGCACCAGCTATAGGTTCCGTGCTCGCCCGTTCGACCTGGTGTCGAGCCCGAACGTCTGCGAGCACTGCGCCTCCGGCTGCGCCCAGCGCACCGATCACCGCCGCGGCAAGGTGCTGCGCCGGCTGGCCGGGGATGACCCGCAGGTCAACGAGGAATGGAACTGCGACAAGGGTCGCTGGGCCTTCGCCTACGCCACCGAGCGCGACCGGCTCACCACGCCGCTGGTGCGCGGCTGGGACGGCAACCTCGCGCCCGCGTCCTGGTCCGAGGCGCTCGCCGCCGCCGCCGAGGGTCTGGCCGCCGCGCTCGGCAGCGCGGGCGTGCTGGTGGGCGGCCGCGTCACCGAGGAGGACGCCTACGCCTACGCCAAGTTCGCACGAATCGCGTTGGGCACCAACGACATCGACTTCCGGGCCAGGGTGCACTCGGCCGAGGAGGCCGACTTCCTCGCCGCGCGCGTAGCCGGTCAGGGCATGTCGGTCAGCTACGAGCACCTGGAGTCCGCGCCGATCGTGCTGCTCGTCGGGTTCGAGCCCGAAGAAGAGTCGCCGATCGTCTACCTGCGCCTGCGCAA
>NZ_BAGH01000195.1 GCF_000308715.1 Nocardia tenerifensis NBRC 101015 | reverse complement strand
GAGTGCGGCGATCGCGAAGGTGACGGCCTTGGTCGCGTCGCTGCCGTCCTCGTGGATGGGGCTCCACATGATCGTGAAGCAGGCACGCAGCGCGTCGTGCGGATGTCCCCAGTAGGTGGCGAACTCGACGGTGAGCATGGTCGCCGCCGCCGCCCACGCGCCGAGCGTACCGACCATCGCCACCACCCAGGCGACGATGCCGAGCCGGGGCGCGTAGCCCCGCCGGGTCAGCCGCCGCAGCACCGGCGGCCCGATGGTCGCCACCACGGCGCCGTACACCATCAACGCGATCGCCGGGGTCATGGTGCGGCGCCTTCGGCACCCGGCGGCCCGTCCGGGGTCTTGCGGGAGGTGAGCCTGCGCAACGCCGCCCGCAGGCCGGCCGACTCCTCGGCGCTGATCCGGTCGACGAAGTGGCTGAGCACCAGATCGGAGCGCCCGCCCGCGCCGAGCGCCTCGAGCATCAGCCGGGCACTGTGCTCCTCGCGGGTCAGCGTCGGCCAGTACCGGTAGGCCTTGCCGGAGCGTTCGCGCGCCAGCCAGCCCTTGCGGTGCAGATTGTCCATGGTGGACATCACCGTGGTGTAGGCGATGTCGCGCTGGGCGGACAGTTCGTCGAATATCTCGCGCACCGTGGTGTCCTCTGCGTCCCGATCCCAGATGCGGTCCATGATCACCGCCTCCAGGTCTCCAAATCCGCGCACAGTACCGACTCCCTCATCCAAAAATGTGCCTTACTGTCGGGCCAGCGTACCGGTTCGCCCGAATTGCTACGTAGGCGAACCGTAGATTCGGCGCGTCGATTCCCGAGCGGCGTTCCCCTTGTCGGTGGCTCATGCGAACATATGTTCGTGTCCGACGCCGCCGCAGCCCGCCCGCGGATCATCGCGCGGGCCGAGTCCTCGATCCTGCACGCCGATCTCGACTCCTTCTACGCCTCGGTCGAGCAGCGCGACAATCCGCGGCTGCGCGGCAAACCGGTCATCGTCGGCGGCGGGGTGGTGCTCGCGGCCAGCTACGAGGCCAAGGCGTTCGGCGTGCGCACGCCGATGAACGGCGGGCAGGCGCGGCGGCTGTGCCCGCACGCGATCGTGGTGCCGCCGCGGATGTCGGCCTACGCGCAGGCGAGCAAGGCGGTGTTCGAGGTCTTCCACGACACCACCCCGATGGTCGAGGGCATCTCGATCGACGAGGCGTTCCTCGACGTCGGCGGCCTGCGCCGCATCGCGGGCGAGCCGATCGGCATCGCCGAGCGGCTCCGCGCCAGGGTGCGCGCGGAGGTCGGGCTGCCGATCTCGGTGGGCATCGCGCGCACCAAGTTTCTCGCCAAGGTCGCCA
>NZ_BAGH01000196.1 GCF_000308715.1 Nocardia tenerifensis NBRC 101015 | reverse complement strand
GATGGCGGCGTGGAAGATCGCGCCCGCGTTGGCCGCGGGCAACTGCATCGTGCTCAAGCCCGCCGAGCAGACCCCGGCCTCGATCCTGCTCGTCATCGAGCTGATCGCCGATCTGTTGCCGCCGGGAGTTCTCAACGTGGTCAACGGATTCGGCGTCGAGGCCGGCAAACCGCTGGCCTGCAGCCCGCGCGTGGCGCAGCTCGCGTTCAGCGGCGAGACGACCACCGGCCGGCTGATCATGCAGTACGCCAGCGAGAACATCGTGCCGATCAGTCTCGAGCTGGGCGGCAAGAGCCCGAATGTCTTTCTGCCCGACGTGCTCGCCGCCGATGACGCGTTCCTGGACAAGGCGATCGAGGGTTTCACGATGTTCGCGCTCAATCAGGGCGAGGTGTCCACCTGCCCGTCGCGCGCACTGATCCACTCCTCGATCTACGACGAGTTCCTCGACCGGTGCGTGGCCCGCACCGAGGCGATCGTCGGCGGCGACCCGCTCGACGAGGACACCATGATCGGCGCCCAGTCCAGCAACGACCAGTACGAGAAGATCCTGTCCTACTTCGATATCGGCAGGCAGGAGGGCGCCCGCGTGCGCACCGGCGGGGAGGCGCGCAAGGTCGAGGGTCTGCCCGGCGGCTACTACATCCAGCCGACCGTCTTCGAGGGCAGCAACACCATGCGGGTGTTCCAGGAGGAGATCTTCGGACCGGTGGTCGCGGTGACCCGGTTCGACACCGTCGAGGAAGCGGTGCGCATCGCCAACGACACCTTCTACGGCCTCGGCGCGGGCGTGTGGACCAGGGACGGCAACATCGCCTACCGCATGGGGCGCGCCATCAAAGCGGGCCGGGTGTGGACCAACTGCTATCACGTCTACCCCGCCCACGCCGCGTTCGGCGGCTACAAGAAGTCCGGCATCGGGCGCGAGAACCACAAGATGATGCTGAATCACTACCAGCACACCAAGAACCTGCTGGTCAGTTACTCCTCGACGAAAGCGGGGCTCTTCTGATGCAGCAGTACCGCACCCACCGGATCGCCGTCACCGAGCGAGCCCGAAACCTGTTGCGGCAGTTGATAGAAGTGCACGGCGCGGTGTTGTTCCACCAGTCCGGCGGCTCGCCCGACGACAGTTCGCCGATCTGCCTGCCGGTGCGCGAGTTCCGCATCGGCGGCGCGGACGTGCTGCTGGGCTACCTGCCCTGGCACACCGAATTCTGGCTCAGCGCAGAGCAATACCAGATGTGGAAGCACACGCACGTGACCGTGGACGTGGTCGACGGACGCGGCAGCAGCGTCTCCCTGGAGGCGCCGCGGGATGTCCGGTTCCTGCTGCGCTCGCGCCTGCTCACCGACGAGGAGCTGGCCACGCTGCCGCCCCCGCGTACCGGGGCGGATCGGCTGATCTGAGAAGACCTTCGGGATCCCCGGGCCGCGACCGAATCGGATACGCACGCGGCATGGGCGTCACTCCGCTCCGCCGGAACGGACGGCGCCCGCCGGGGAGACCGGCGGCGGTGTCCGTCGGGTGGTGCACGACCACCCGGCGGCCACCGGCATCACCGACCGGGCAGGAAACGCAGGCTGCGCGCGACCGCCATCAGGAACCGCTGCCACTTGTCCTGCGAGATCATCGGCGGCGCATCGAGATTCATGAACCGGGTGACCACGACGGTCTGCGGCTCGGTGAACTTCAGCAGCCCATCGGGGCCGTGCCTGCGCCCGACCCCGGAGATGCCCATGCCGCCCATCGGGGCGGCCGTGCTGCCCCACGCGGGGGCGTAGCCCTCGTCGACGCAGACCGTGCCCGCGTGCAGGCGCGCGGCGATGCGCTCGCCCTCGGCCTTGCTCGCCGCCCACACGCTGGCGTTGAGGCCGTATTCGGTGTCGTTGGCCAGGCGGACGGCCTCGTCGACGGAGTCCACCGGATAGATCGAGACCAGCGGGCCGAAGGTCTCCTCGCGCCCGCACTCCATCTCGTCGGTCACCTCGGCCAGCACCGTCGGCTCGAAGAACAGCGGGCCCAGATCCGGGCGGGCCTTGCCGCCGGCGAGCACCTTGGCGCCCTTGGAGGTGGCGTCGGCGACGTGTTTGGTCACCGTCTCGAGCTGCGCCTCGGAGATCAGCGACCCGATGTCGGTCGAATAGTCATAGGCGGCACCGAGTTTCGCCGCGTTGACGGCGGCGACGAACTTGTCGGTGAACGCCGCGGCGATCTCGCGTTCGACATAGAGCCGCTCGATCGAGATGCACAGCTGCCCGGCGTTGGAGAAGCACGCGCGCACCGCGGCCTTGGCGACCTTGTCCAGGTTCGCGCCCTTGGTCACGATCATCGGGTTCTTGCCGCCGAGCTCGGCCGAGAACCCGATGAGCCTGCGTCCGCACTGCTCGGCCAGCGTGCGCCCGGTCGCCGAGGAGCCGGTGAACATGAGGTAGTCGCAGCTGTCGACGATGGCGGTGCCGACAACGGTGCCGGGACCCGGCACGACCGCGAGCAGGTCGCGGGGCAGGCCGGCGCGGTAGAGCAGTTCGGCGTTGGCCAGCGAGGAGAACGGCGTCTGGCTGTCCGGCTTGACGACCACGGCGTTGCCCGCGATCAGCGCGGGAATGGAGTCGCCGATCGAGAGCAGCATCGGGTAGTTCCACGGGGCGACCACGCCCACAACACCTTTGGGCTGGGTGCGGACCTCGGTGCGGTTGAGTACCGGGAACGCGCCCGCAACGCTGTGCGGCGCAAGCAGTTTCGGCGCGTTTTTGGCGAAGTAGCGGGCGGCGAAGATCAGGCCCATGATCTCCTCCTGCGCCGCCCAGCGCGCCTTGCCGGTCTCGGCCTGCACCACGTCCATCAGGAACTCGCACTCGGCCACCACCAGCGCCCGATAGCGTTCGAGCACCGCGGCGCGGTCGGCGGCCGAGCGTGCGGCCCAGCGCGCCTGCGCGGACCGGGCCTTCTCGAAGGCCGTCGCGACATCCGCGGCGGTGCCGACGGGCACGGTGCCGAGCGGCGAGCCGGTGAACGTCTCGGCGATCGTGCGGCGCTCGCGGTCCTCGGGGCGCTCGATCGCGGCCAACGCGCTCAGACGGTCGAAGACTGCGGCTTCGGGCGCGGGCATCGGTGCCTCCTACGTTCGTGTCGATGCAGATCTCGTGTAACCGCGAGATACACACAATCTACGCCCGGCCGGCCTCGATCAGAAGTCAGTCCCCTGTACACCGGCCGTACGCGCCGCCCTTACGGCCGGATTTGCCCATTTTCGGCGACCTCAGCGCGGTCGTCACGCCGATGTCAATTCTAGTCTCACTCACCGGGACACACCGGTCGTGTGGTCCGTTTTGTGGTTTAGGTTGTCCCGATGTTCAGAGCGAGGCTCGGGGTTCGTACGCGGATCCTGGCAATCGCGCTCATTCCGAGCTTGACTCTGCTTGTAGTCGGCGTGGGCGCAGCGGGGTATCTAGTGGCCGAGGGCACCACGGCCAGGGAATGGGCGGTGCAGAATCAGAACGCCATCCCGCACACCAGGGAGTTGATGGAGGCCGTTCAGCAGGAACGCCGATTGACCCTGGCTTTGCTCGCCGGTGACGACACCGTTCCCCCGGCCCTGGCCGCCGCGCGCATCCGCCTCGACGGCGCCATGCGCGGACTGATCGAAGCCTCCGAGGGCCTGCGCAAGGTCGACGACTCCAAGATCGGCGACGACGTCGCGGGCTTCAACACCCTGCTCAGCCAGATGACCCAGGTGCGCATGGCCACCGACGCGGGCCAGCTGCAGCCCTCCGACGCCTATATGTTCTACAACCGGCTGCTCGACGTCATCTCCGTCGGCACCGAGATCGCCGAGCAGTCCGCCCCCGACACCGAGATCGGCGTCGCCATCGCCGACGGCATGCGTTTCCTCAACGCCGCCGAGTCGATGGCGCGCAGCAACGCCCTGGGCGTCATGCTCTCCACCACCACCGGCCCCTCGCCCATCCCGATCGAGGAGTTCCTGCGCCAGGTCGGGTTCTATCACCTCGAAATCGGCAACATGGCCACGGAATTCCCGACCGGGTCCATGCACGACCGGCTCCAGCAGCTCACCGGAAGCAACGCCTGGCAGCAGCTGTCGCTGATGGAAACCGCTCTGGCGCAACGCTATCTGGTCGCACAGAACGCCGCCGGCAACTCCTCGAGCGGGTCTGGTTCCAGCAGCAGCTCGTCGAGCAGCGTCAAACAGTCGCTGCCCCCGCTGCCGCTGTCGACGACGGACTGGCAGAACGCCGCCGCCGAGGTGAACCGCATGATGATCGACGTGTGGATCGCCCACAACAAGCACGCCCAGGAGCTGGCCGAGGACAAGGCCAACACCTCCGCCGCCAACTCCCTCTACGCGGGCGGCGGCGTGCTCGTGGTCAGCATCGCGGCGTTCCTCATCGCGCTCGTGCTGGCCAACCGGATCATCCGGCGGCTCAAGCGACTTCGCAGGCAGACCTTCGCCATGGCCGACGAGCGACTACCCGAGACCATGCGCAGGCTCAACGAGGGCGAAACCATCGACCGCGCAGTCGAAACCCCGGTCCTGGACTTCGGACACGACGAAATCGGCCAGGTGGCAAAGGCTTTCCAGCACGCGCACGCCGCCGCCATCGGCGCGGCCGTCGCCGAGGCCCGCACCCGCGAAGGGGTCAAGGCGGTCTTCCTCAATATCGCCCACCGCAGCCAGATCGTGGTGCACCGGCAGCTCGAGATCCTCGACGAAGCCGAACAGCGCCAAGAGGATCCGGCGCTGCTGGACACCCTGTTCCGGCTCGACCACCTCGCCACCCGCGAACGCCGCAACGCCGAGAACCTGACCATCCTCGGCGGCGGCCAGCCCGGCCGTCAGTGGCGCAACCCGGTCCCGCTGATGGACCTGGTGCGCAGCGCGGTCGGGGAAACCCTGGACTACGCCCGCGTGCGGGTGGCGCGGCTGCCGCAGGTGCACGTCGTCGGCACCGTCGTGGCCGACCTCATCCACCTGCTCGCCGAACTCGTCGACAACGCGACCGCCTTCTCCCCGCCGCAGTCGCGGGTGGAGGTCAGCGGCAACGTCGTCGGCAAGGGCGTGGTCACCGAGATCACCGACCAGGGCATGGGCATGCCCGAGGCCGAACTCGCCCGGCTCAACGAGATGCTGCGCACCCCACCGGATTTCGGTGTCGCCGCGTTGTCGGCGGACTCGCGGCTCGGACTGTTCGTCGTCGCCCAGCTCGCCGTGCGCCACGGCGTCACGGTGCGGCTCTCGGAGTCCGACTACGGCGGCATCAAGGCGATCGTGCTCATCCCCTCGTCGCTGATCGTCACCGAATCCATTCCCCCGCAGACACCTTCGGAGCTGACCGACCCCGGCCGCCGGCGTCGCCTCGCCGCCGCGCCGGTGCCGAGCGAGCCCGCCGAACCGGCCGAATCCGCCCAGCCGGTCACCGGTTCGGTCGCTACCCTGGCGATCGAGTCCCCCGCGCCCTACGGCCCGCGCCCGCACGTGCCTGCCGCGCCGCACCCCGACGCCGACGGCCGCCCCGCCCTGCCGCGCCGCAGCAGACAGACCAATCTCGCGCCGCAACTGTCCGATCCGACCCCCGCGCCGCCGCCCCCGCCCGCGCCTGCCCGCTCCGCCGAACAGGCCCGCGATCTGATGTCCGCCATCGAGAACGGGACGAGGCAGGGCCGCCGCTCCGCCGTCGCCCCGGACGAACAGGAAGGTTAGGAGTGTCCTCTTCTCCCACAGGTGATCTCAATTGGCTGCTCGACGATCTCGTCGACCGCCTCGCCGGGGTGCGCCACGCGGTGGTGCTGTCCACCGACGGGCTGTTACTCGGGCGCTCCAGCGCGATGACCCGTGAAGACGCCGAACACTTCGGCGCGATGTCCTCGGCGCTCTACGGGCTCGCGCGCAGCGCGGGCAACCGATTCGACGGCGGCGGCGTGCGCCAGGCCGTCATCGAGCTGGACCGGGCCGTGCTGTTCGTCACCTCCGCCGGTGACAACGCCTGCCTCGCGCTGCAGGCGGTCGAGTCCGCGAACCTGGGCATGGTGGCCTACGAGATGAACCTCACCGTTCAACGAGTCGGCAACTATCTGTCCACCACGCCGCGACGCGATCTCGTCGGACAGGGTGAGTCGAATCTGCCATGACCCACCCGCGTGAGCCCTGGTTCGACGAGGCGGCAGGCCCGCTCGTCCGCCCGTACGCGCTCACGCGTGGGCGCACCGCGGGAGCCGGTCCCGAACTGGACATGCTCACCTCGGTCGTCGCCGACGAAACCGCGGGTCCCACGCGCCGATTGGAGCCCGAGTACGCCGATATCCTTCGGCTATGCCGGGTTTCGCAATCGGTGGCCGAAGTGTCGGCACAGTTGCGTTTACCGCTCGCGGTGACGAAGATCCTCGTCGGCGATCTAATCGGCGACGGGCAACTCATATTCCGTGCTCCCGTACCGACGGAAGCCGGGCCCGAAGACCTCAACATATTGCGAGCGGTACTGGATGGAATCCGAAAACTTTGACCCCAGCGGCACGCCGCATTTGGCCGCCTCGGTCAAGATCCTCGTCGCCGGCGGGTTCGGCGTGGGCAAGACGACGATGGTCTCGGCCATCAGCGAGGTCGCGCCCCTGCGCACCGAGGAGCTGATCACCGAGGTCAGCACCGGCGTCGACGACCTGTCCGGCGTCGAATCGAAGACGACGACCACCGTCGCCCTCGACTTCGGCCGGCTCACCATCGACCGGGACCTGGTGCTGTACCTGTTCGGCACGCCGGGACAGGACCGCTTCTGGTTCCTGTGGGACGAGCTGGCCCGCGGCGCGCTCGGCGCGGTGGTGCTCGCCGACACCCGTCGCCTCGGCAATTCCTTTGCCGCCGTGGACTTCTTCGAGCGGCGCGGGCTGCCGTTCATCGTCGGGGTCAACTGCTTCGACGGCGCGCCGGTCTACACGATCGAGGAGGTGCGCGACGCACTCGATCTCGACCCCAACACCCCGGTGCTACTCTGTGACGCCCGCGACCGCGGCTCGTGCAAGACGGTGCTGATGACGTTGGTGGAGCACCTGATCGAGCGCGTGCAGCGGCCGATCGTCACCACCTGAGTCCGCCGGCGGCCCCGGCGGTCCGGGGCTGCCGGAGCCATTCCGTTCGAAGAGAGTCGGGTCATGCGTATCGAGCGAACCCTCGCCGCCGTGGTCGTGTCCGTCGCGCTCGTGCTGCCGGTCGGGGCGACCGCCGCGCCCGCCGTCGCCGCACCCGCGCCGGTCACCTCGTCCGTGCAGGACTCCGGGGCCGCCACGTACGCACGCGAATTCGTGTTCTTCCTGGTGTGTTTGCTGAAGGGGCAGCTCGCGGGCTCGAAGTTCCCGCTCTGCTGAACTCAGAGCTGGTGCTGAACTCAGAGCTGGTGCAGCCAGGCGACGAACAGCAGCACGCCGCCCGCGCAGAGCAGCACCGCCGCGGGAACGGGCCAGCGCGGTCCCGCGCGTCCGAGCAGGGCGCGGGTGAGGCGCACCTGGAGCACGCCCAGCGCGGCGAGCAGCAGCAGCCACGCCGGGAGCAGGCCGACGCCGAGCAGCGCGTGCACCGTCCAGGCGCCCGCCAATGTCGGCCCGCCCCAGGAGTTCTCGTAGTGGTCGTTCAGTAGCGGGTAGAAGATGCCGCGGACCGCTGCGAGCACGGCCAGGAACGCCAGGAACCAGGTGAGCACCCCGAGCGCGCCGCCGAGCACCGAGTGCCAGACCGCGCGCACCGTCAAACGATCACGCGGGATGATGGATTCGCCGAGCAGCCGCCGCGGCACCCGCAGGCGCGAGGCGACCGGGCCGACCGCCAGCGGCGGCGCCCACAGGGCGTAGGCGGTCGCGCGCAGCCACACCGCGAGCACACTCATACGCCGACCGTAGCGCGTCGCGCCTGCGGCTCAACGCAATTGGCCGGCATCCACCAGATCGTCGAACAGCAGCTGGTCCACCGGCGGCACCAGCGCGCGGTCGGCGTAGCTGAACCACGCCATCTCCTCGATCTCGCTGCTGGCGGAAAGGGTTCCGCGATAGTCGGCGGTATAGCAGCTCATTCGCACCACCAAGGCCTGCTCGGGCGCGTGCACGGCCTCGTAGGTGCCGACGTGCGCGACCGTCTCCGGCAGTAGCGCGACCGTCAACTCCTCCTCGATCTCGCGCACCAGCGTCTGCAAATCGGTCTCCGCGCCCTCCCGCTTACCGCCCGGAATGTAGAACACATCCTTGCCCCGCGGTCGCGCACACAGAATCCGCCCACCCTCGATCCGCACCCAAGCCACCGTATCGATCAGCCGCGCGTTCACCCCCGCACCCTAGCCACCCGACGGTTCGTCCACCGCACCCGGCACCGGCAAGCCTGCTCGAAGGGGCAATAGCTTCCGCGTGCGGAATTGAGGTAGCCACTTACTCCACAGCCGATTCACGACAGGACGCACCCTCGTCCTATGTCTGATGAAAGCGAACGTGAGCAGGCCCTGCGCCAGTTGCCGTTGCCGTACTCGCTGGCGCTGCGATTACGCGACGGAGGTGTCGACCCCGCACTGATCTGTGAGTACATCGGCGTCGAACTCGCGGCACTCGAAGGCGTCTACCGTATGGCCGAAGCGAAACTTGCCGCGTTGCACGACTCGCCCACCGGCACGACTGCTGCCGGTCCGGATACGGGTGCTGCCGAAGGCTAGCGCGGAGCACCGTGGCGATGGGTGGTCGGATCCGTCCATCGTGCCGTGATCACTCGATTCGTCAACGGCTTCGATGCCTTGTGTCCGCATATCGATGAGTCGCACCCGATATTTCAGTCAATGACCGGCGGCGAGTCCGTAGCATCAGTGGATGTGGCACGGGAGTGGCCGCTGATAGGTCGCGCGGAGGAGCTCGGTTTCGTCGACTCCGCGATGCGGCGACGCGACGTCGCCGGTGGGGTGGTGCTGGTCGGTGGCGCCGGGGTCGGGAAGACTCGCCTGGCTCGCGAGGCCGTCGCCTTGGCGCGGGGTCGTGGGGCGCGGGTGTGGTGGGTGGCCGCGACCGAGTGCGCGCGAGCGGTGCCGTTGGGTGCGTTCGCTGAGATGCTGCCGGAGCCGGGCGATCCACATACTGTCGTGCGTCGAACCCTGGACCGGATCGCCGGCGGGCGATCTCCGGTCGTGGTTGCCGTGGACGACGCACACCTGCTCGACGACTTGTCTGCGTTGGTGGTGAATCAACTGGTGCTCCAACAGCGAGCGACGGTGCTGGCGACGGTGCGCATCGGCGAGCGGGCACCGGACGCGGTCATCGCGCTGTGGAAGGACGAACTTCTGCAACGGATGGATCTGCAGCCGTTGTCCGAGCGGGAAACCGAGGCGCTGGTCGAAGCCGCGCTCGGTGGCAGCGTGGAGGGTGCCACGACGCGCCGATTGTGGCGACTCAGCAGGGGAAACGCGCTGTTTCTGCGGCAGCTCGTGGTCCCCGGCGCGTTCCGCTGCGAGGGCGGTGTGTGGCGGCTGGAAGGCGAAGTCGAGGTGCCACCGATCTTGTCGGAGATGGTGGATGCCCGAATCTCGGCCTTACCCGTCGATGTTCGCATGGTGATCGACCTGTTGGCGTTGAGCGAGCCGCTACCGGTCGGGCTGCTCGACGAGGCGGTCGAGCGCGGTGCTGTCGAACGAGCCGAGGACGCCGGGCTGGTGTCGATCGACACGAACGCCGACCGGTGGGAGGCACGGCTGGTACATCCGCTCTACGGGGAAGTCCGACGCGCAGGGATCGGCCTGCTGCGGGCACGACGATTGTGTGGCGAGATCGCGATGGCGTTGGCCGACATCGATTCTCGACCCGATGCTGCGGCGCGGCGCGCGCTGTTGCTCCTCGATTCCGATCTACCCGCCGATGTGTCTCTGTTCGTTCGGGTTGGTGAGCAGGCCCTGGGATTGTCCGATGTCCGGCTCGCCGATCGCCTCGGACGTGCCGCCGTCGCGGCAGGCGGCGGATTCCGTGCGCAAGCGATCGTGGCTTACGCGGCGATCTGGCCGGGCATGCCCGAGGCCGCCGACGTCGAACTCGCCCGGTTGGCCGAATTGGCTACTGACGAAGGCCAATTCGTGCGCGCAACGATCATGCGGGCAACGGGGCTCGCTTACATGATGGCGCACCCGGATCAAGCCCTCACCCTCCTCGACAACGGTGCTGTCCAGGTCGCCGACCGGCCGCTGCGGGACGCCTTGCGCGCAGTGCACGCGATGACCGATTCCTCGACCGGTCGCCTCGACGCAGCCCGGGTGGTCGCCACCGAGATCCTCACCAGCGACCACCCAGACGATATCGCGGTGCTGTTCAGCGCATGCGCGCTGGTCATATGGGCGGCCGTCACCGGCTGTGCCGATCTGGCTGCCTACGCCGCGCGAGGAATGACAGTGTGCGACAAGGTCGCCGAGTTCGCCAACCTTCGCGTGCCGTTGATCTCCCAGTACGTCAGTGGACTCGTGTGGAGCGGCCATCTGGACCGAGCCAGTGCCGCGGCCGCGGGGTACCGGGATGCGGTCGAGGACGCGCCATTCACCGAGAGCTCCCTGATCGTGGGAATCGCACTGCTTGCTCGAGGTGAGCTCGCGCTCGCGCGAAACCTATTGCGACAGGAGTGCGTGCGGTTCGCGCCGCTGGGAAGATCGGCTGGCGGAGCGTATTTCGGCGCTTTGACAACTCTGACACCGTGCCTGGCGGTGCTGGGCGAGCTCGAGGCTGCGCGCGAGGCCCAGGCCGAGATGCGCCGGTATCGCACTCCCGCCGTCACATTCTACGAACCTGTCGAACTCCTGGCCGATGCCTGGGTCGCCGCCGTGGAGGGCAATATCAGCACCGCGATCACCCTTGCGCAAGAATCCGCCGCGATCGCGCGCCGGCACGGTCAGCACATGCACACGGTAATGGCGCTGCATACGGCGACGCGCTTCGGTGATCGCACCACGGCCACCGAACTCGCCGAGCTGGCTACCCGCGTGGACGGACCCAGAGCACCAGCCGCGGCAGCGCACGCCGCGGCATTGGCCGCCGACGATGGCGCCGCGCTCAATGCGGCGGTGGTGGCGTTCGAACGCATGGGGGATCGTTTGTCCGCTGCCGACGTGGCCGCGCAGGCCGCGGTCTCGTTTTTTCAGCACGGCCGCAAAGGATCCGGCAATCTGGCGGCGGCGCGAGCGCTACGCCTCGCTGCCGACTGCGGCGGCGCGCACAGTCCGGCACTGGCGCTGGTGGCAAGCCCGCTACCGCTGTCGGTCAGGGAACGCGAGATCGTCACCTTGGCCGCCGAGGGATTGACCAATCAGCAGATCGCCGACCGGCTGACCGTCTCCAGGCGCACGGTCGAAGGCCACCTCTACCGCGCGAGCACCAAGCTCGGCGTCACCAGCCGACACGATTTCTCGACGATCCTCGGACTCGCCGCCGACTGACGCGCCCTTTCTCGTCCGCGCGGACGACAGCTTGCTCGGACACGTCGAGTAGGACATCGAGGGCGTTGCGACGTTTTCGAGTATGGACATACTCGCTCTGCACGGCGCTACGAGGCGGACGCTGTCTGTATGGCCGATGAACCGAGCTCAGTCCAATTCGGAGCAGCAATGGGTATAGCTCGTCTCTCCAGGAGGATGTGAAGTAAAATGCTGGCCCCGGACAAGGAACGCCAAGAGCTGGAGAGCGCCCTCCGTCAGCATGTGAATCGTGTCAACCGAATCAAGGACAAGATTCGAGACCTGAACAACGAGCTCGGCGTCCATACCGTCCTGCTGTCACTCGGCGGCGACGAGAACCTTTTAGCATTTCTCGATCGCCTGCGCGACGACGAAAGTCTGGCGCGGGAAGTGCTCGAGGGCGGCAGATCGTTCGTCGAACAGCAGGGCATCGTTTTTCCTTCCGAGATGCGAATAATGACCAGCGCCGCGACGGATCGAGGGATCGAGATTCGCGGCGTCTTCCAAGACAAGGCCGGGCGCGATTACGAGGTCGTGTGGAACTCCCATGACGGTTTCGGCGTCGATCATCCCATGCTTCGCGACAAGGCGACCCTGAATCCTGACGTCGTCTATCGTGCGAAAAGGACTCAGCTCAGCACGGACTTCACGATCATCGGGACGGGTTTCACGTCGAATGGACTCGTCGACCTCAGTATATTCATCGAGCCCGGACGAACAGTCCCGAGTACATCACTCGGGAGAGTATCCGCCGACAGTAGTGGTCATTTTCAGCACTTCCACCGGGTCTGGTTGCTGCCGGGGCCGGATCCTCAGGACAGAAATCCGACATTCGTCGGGGCGGACGTAACGGTCGGTAAACCGGGCCTCGAGGTGGTCCCCAGTTACTACTGGTACGCATGATTTCGACGGAAGCGATCCGATCCCTCCGTCGCCCATCGGTCCAGCTGATCGACTCACGGCAACGTCGATCGTGAACAACATCGGGCGATGCGCCCTATCGAATTCGAGCACAGGAGAAGCTGTGACTGGAAACGTGAAAACCTTGACAGCAGTAGACCTCATTTTCGCCATCGCGGCCGGCGACGCGGACATCGAGGACGGACTCGCGACCTGAGGTGACGTCTTACGTCGAAGGATGTGGAAGTCGATTGGTTGTGTTGTCCTACCGAACCCCGCTGATTGTTCGTTGAGGATGGTGAGTGCTTCTTGTAATGAAGAAACACCGAGCTTCTTCAGTTCTACTTGCACAGCTGTATGAACACAAGGATTACGCGGGCCAATCATTCAGCAAAGCGGTAGAACCCTGGACTACGACCAAAGTTCTCAGTCTGCGTCCTTTCGGCTGGAATGATCGCGCTTCTTCGGTGGGAACGTGGTAGACCTGCCGGAAAGACAACGGATATGGGTGCGCCGCAGCTCAGCGTCGGCGGTCGGCTCCGGGACGGAGCAGCGCGCTGAGGTCGCGCATCGCCTTGAAGTAGCGGCGCAGGTTCTCGGCCTTGCGATGCCGCGGCTTGGCCTTGAGTTCGAGCAGGCTGGCTCCGGATTCCCCGAGGTGGGTCATCAAGCGGGCCCTCGACCCGGCCTACACCGGCATCGTCTGCCCCGACCGGCCCTGATCATTCGTGGAATTCGCCCTTGGGCAGCCGAGGGCGCGCGGTGGCCGGCCAGCGATCGTCGCTGAGCTCCAGCGTCCAGCCGGCGGGTGGTTCGGTGAAGTCCATCCACTTGCCGTCGCCGAGCCACAGCGACCAGAGGTCCTCCTCCGGAAAGTTGCCCATCCGGACGTGCAGCGTCTGGGTCGGCGTCCGGCCGATCATCCAGGTGTCGTCGGCTTGGTCCTCGACGAAGACGACCTGCGCGGCGAGCGCTTCCTCCAGATCGGATACCCCGTCCGAGCGTCTGACCATCAGTTCTTGCCCCTTCAGTCGTCGAAGTTGACGCTGCGCACAACCTTTTCGAGCAGGCTACCGAACACCGGTATCCGCTCGGCCGCGGTCGTCCCCGTCGCTTGCAGGAGATAGCCGACGTTGGCGCGTTGGTAGATCGCGTATTGCGTGACGGCATACAGCAATTGGCCCTCGGCGGAGTAGGTGCCGGACTGAATCGACCAGCCGCTGTGGCGATCGGCCGGCGGCCACACCTCGGCGTGCTCCTCGGTCCAGCCGGGCAGTCGCCGCGAGTCGGTGAACGAGTGCTCTATCAGCCCGGCCAAGTCGACGCCCGGGCCGACGATCACGCGGGTGAACACCACGACGACATTGGTCCGGAACCGGGACGACTGCTCGTGCTGAGCAACGAATACGCTGAGATAACCCGATTCGCGGCCATCGATCTCGGCCCAGGTATCGGGATCGAGGTCGAGCGTGACACGCCCCGGAATGGTGCCGGCGTCGGTGACCCGATGGGTACTGAGCGCCAGGGATTCCAGCGCTGCGTAGATGGAGGTCTCGTTGTCTGCCATCTAGAACAACCCACCTACCCATTTGCCGACCGAGCTGCCCGCGATGCCGCCGACCACACCACCCACCACGCCGCCGACGGCAGCGCCGACCGGCCCGCCGAACGCGCCGATCATCGCACCACCCTCTGCGCCGGCCACCATACCGCCCAGCGCGCCCGCGCCACTGCCGACCGCTTCCGGCACCGTCTCTTTGCCCGCCTTCACCTGGGTGTATCCGTCGTAGACCTCGTAGGCCGCAGCCAGCGGTAGCGCCGCCTTGCCGGCGACCCGCAGCGCCTTCGAGCCCGCGCTCTCACCCGCACCCGCCAGCGTGTCGGTGACTCTGGGTGTGCCCGGTCCACTGTTGGGCCCGCGCACCCGCGCCTGTACTTCCTTGGGGTCCGGCAGTCTCGGATTCTTCGGATCGACGCCGAGCGCCTCGTTGACCGCGCCGCGACTCTTCGACGAGGAGTCGATGACATCTTGCAACGCCTGCTCGCGGGTCATCCCCTTCTTCGCCATCTTGTCTTCGATCAGCTGATCGAAGGATCGGTTTCCCTCTTTCTTCATGAGTTCCTCGGCCACGGCCCGGTTCGACATCAAATCCCGTGCCTTGGTGCGGAACTCATTGCGTATCTCGCTGGCGATCCTGGCCCGTTCTTCCAGCGGCATGTCCGTTTTCGCGAGCTGTTCGTTGAGCGCGGCCAAGCGCCGCTCGGCTTCGAGGTAATAGTTGCGCACCTCCACATCGGTCAGCGAACCGTTGGGATACTCGGGCAATCCCAAGGAGCTCAGACCGAAGGCGGCGGCGTAGACCGGCGGATGATTCTGCTTGTTCAGATCGCTTTCGCTGAGTTGTCCGTCGGCGCCTTTGATCGCGGCGGCGAGATCGGCGTCCACCAGTTGGGCATTGATCATCAACCGGTTGACCTCGAGTTGCAGCGCAACCCGGTTCGCCTCGATTTTGGCCAGTTGGTCGGTGGTGTAGGGCCCCTGCACAATCCGGGTCACCTTGCCGTCGTCGCCGATCGCGAACCCGCCGGTCTTGGCGTCGGCGCGCAGGCCGGTCAGTTTGGATTTGACCGTGGCGACCTCTTCGGCGGCGGTCTTCGCGGCCGCGGCGATGGCGGCGACGTGCTTGCCGTGCGCGTCGAAGTCGACGCGCGTCTTGCCGACCGACTGCTTGGCGGCCTCCGCCGCCTCCCCGTCCCAGGTCTGGAACATCTGCAGGTTACCCAGGTTCGACGCGCGTTCGTCGCAGTGCTGCGCGTGTGAAGTGCAGACTTGGAATACCGACTCGATATCCGCCACGTTCCACCGATCGATGTCGGAGATCGTGATCATAGATCCAGCAACCTCCGGCCGGTCGGCCGGTCGACTCGGTCGAGTTCGGTGGTGGATTTGTGTTCGGCCAGGCCGTATTCGCGCACCGCGTCGGTGACCAGGGACGAATGGCCGTCGAGCCGTCCGGTCAACGCGGTACCGGAGCCGCGTAATTTCTCCAATGCCCCTTCGAGTGCCGCGCGAGAACTACCCACCCAGCCGGACGACGCCGAGGAAATCTCGGAATGCCCGGAATCGAAGAGTGCGGTGCTGTCCCCGCACCAGTCGGCCAGGCACTTCGCCGAGAGGTGCAGATCGGTGAAGTTCACCGAAAGTTCGCCAGTCATCGAATACCCCCGCATTCGGGTGCAGTGTTGCATGGACTGCACTCGAATACGTTAACGGGCGGCGGATACGCCATTCATGCCCCAATTATTGGGGGCCTCAATGCTTTTCGGTCTTTCCGGTCTTTTCGCCCTTATTCAACCGCAAGGTCGGTTTTGTCTGCGCGTTTATCCGATGCCGTTTCCTCTGGCACCGCTTCGCCGCGGGCGACCATGCCCGCCTCGTCCGAAAGCGTCAGGGCCGTATGCGCGGTGTGGCTCAGTGGGACGGGACCGGCAGCAGCGCCGGGGAGTGGGCGCCGGGGCCGAGGGTGGGGCGGAGGTCGGGGCCGGTGACCTTCTCGCCGCAGTGCGAGCAGGTCGGGTGGATCACCGCGGTGTGGCCGCAGGTTGTGTGGACGACCTCGAGGGGCGGGCCGTCGGGGGCGGCCCAGTCGTCGCCCCACTGGCGCATGGCGGTGACGACCAGCCACAGCGAGCGGCCCTTCGGGGTGAGCCGGTAGTCGTGGCGAACGGGGTTGTCCTGGTAGGGCTCCCGGGTCAGGATGTCGTGGGCGACGAGGTGCTCGAGGCGCTGGGCGAGCACGTTGCGGGCGATGCCGAGGCGGTCGCGGAAGTCGTCGAAGCGGGTGACCCCGAGCAGCGCGTCGCGCACGATCAGCAGCGTCCACCACTCGCCGACCACCTCGAGGCACTGGGCCAGCGAGCAGTTCATGTCCTCGAAACTCGTCCTGCGCATGCCCCGAGCATAGTCGGTTGCTTCAAAGAACTCACTGGCCTATGGTTCGTTTCATGATGCAACTCACTGGGCGCTCGGTCGGCGAGACCTTCGCCCTCACCGAGACCGACTACCGCGTCTGGCACGCGCACGTCGACCGCGACTGGCGCGGCTGGACCGGACCGCACGGCGGTGTGATCGCCGCCCTGCTCGTCGAGGTCGCCCGGCGCGCGGGCGGCGGCGAGCTGCCGGTGCGGGCGTTCGATCAGCGCTTCCTCGGGCGACCGGCGGAGGGCGCGTTCACCTTTCGCGCCACCACGCACGCGGTGGGGCGCAGCACCACGGTGGTCGACGTGCAGGCCGCCCAGGAATCCGGCGTGGTGGCCTCGGCCTCGGTCGTCTTCGGCCGCGCCGTCCCGAGCGGCGTCACCGAGCGCGCCGGAGTCGCCGCGCCTGAGGTGCGGGCCCCCGAACAGTGCGAGAGCTTCGCCCTACCGCGCGAGATCATCCCGGCGGCGGCGCATTTCGACATCCGGCCGGCGGCGGGCCCGCTGCCGCTGTCCGACGCGGACGAGACCATGATGTGCGCCTGGATCGAGCTGGTTCCCGGCATGCCCACCGACGCGGCGACTTTGGCCATTTTCGCCGACGCGCTGCCGCCCGCCTTCTTCCCCACCCTCACCGCGCCCGTCGCGGTGCCCACCGTCGCGCTGTCGATGCACCTGCACACCGACCTGCTCGACCCCGTCCCGCAGCCGGTGCTCGTGCGCACGACCAACGCCTCCACCGGCGGCGGCTGGTCGGTCGACGACATCGACCTCTGGGGTCGCGACGGCCGAATCCTGGCCTCGGCCAGGCAAACCCGCCGTGTGCTCGGCTGACTCGAGAGAGACCATCGTGACCGTCCCCCCAATTGCCCGGCAGGGCGCCGATTCCCGGATCGTGTTCGCCATCGTCTCGATCGGCGTGCTGCTGTCGAGCCTGGACCTGTTCATCGTCAATGTCGCGCTGCCCGATATGGCCGCCGATTTCGACGGCGCGCCCATCGCCGGATTGTCCTGGGTGCTCAACGCTTACGCGATCGTGTTCGCCGCGCTGCTGGTGCCGGCCGGACGCCTCGGCGACCGCGGCAGCAACCGCAAGACCTTCCTGATCGGGCTCGCCGTGTTCGTCCTCGGGTCCGGATTGTGCGCCACCGCATGGGATGTCGGGTCGCTCGTCGGCTTCCGGGCAATCCAGGCCGTCGGCGCGGCCATGCTGATCCCCACCTCGCTCGGGCTGGTGCTCGCCGCCACCGCGTCGCAGCGGCGGCCGGTCGCGGTGCGGCTGTGGGTGGCCTTCGGCGGGCTCGGCGCCGCCCTCGGGCCGGTGCTGGGCGGCGTGCTGGTCGAGTTCGGTTGGCGCTGGGTGTTTCTGGTGAACGTCCCGCTCGGTCTCGTCGCCATCGTGCTCGGTGTGCGGCTGCTGCCCGACCCGGCGGGCGACGGCGGTCCGCTGCCGGATCTGCTCGGCGCGCTGCTGCTGGTCGGCACGGTCGGCGCGTTCGTGCTCGCGCTGGTGAAGGGTGAAGCTTGGGGATGGTCCTCGGGCGCGGTGCTTTTCGCGTTCGCCGCCGCCGCGCTGCTGGCGATCGCCTTCGCGGTGTCCTCCGCGCGGCATCACAGTCCCGTCGTCGACCCGGCGCTGCTGCGCGCCCCGAATTTCACGCTCATGGCGGGCAACTCGATCTTCTTCAATATGGCCTTCGGCGCGATGCTGCTGTCGTCGGTGCTGTGGGCGCAGAACGTCTGGGGTTGGTCGGCGCTGCGCACCGGCCTCGCCATCGCGCCCGGCCCGCTGGTCGTGCCGATCGTGGCGATCCTGGCCGGCAAGCTCATCGCCCGCCTCGGCGCGGGCCCGGTGATCGCCGCGGGCGGCTTGGCCTTCGCCGCGGGCATGCTGTGGTGGGCGCAGGCCATCGCCGTTCGGCCGGATTACCTCGGCGGGCTCTTCGGCGGCATGCTCGTCGGCGGGGTCGGCGTCGGCCTCAGCCTGCCCACCGCCTTCGCCGCAGGCACCAGCGGCCTTCCGCCCCAACGGTTCGCGACCGGCTCCGCGGTCCTGAGCATGGCCCGCCAAATCGGCCTCGCGCTCGGCGTCGCACTGTTCGTCGCCATCATCGGCACCCCCACCGGCCCCGACGCAACCCTGGACGCCTTCCACCGCGGCTGGTACGCCACCGCCGCCGTCGCGATCCTCGCCGGACTAGTCGGATCGTTCGCCAAGATGCCGAAGGAGCCAGCGCCACCGGCACCCATGGGTGACCTTGGTGAACATCGGGCTGTTCGAACCTGATCGCAGAGCACTGGGACGACCTGCTCAGGTTTGGCCGGAGGCACAGACCCGCGCTCGAGGGATCGGCATCCGTGTCGCGGTGTCCGCCGAGCGGCGGATGGTGTCGAGCAGGCGGTGCACGCGGACCCCGTCGTGGAAGGTCGGGACCGTGGCGGTGTCGGTCCGAACATCGTGAGCCACCGCCGCGTATAGTCTCGCGACGTTGCCGACCTCAGTGCCGAGCGATATGTCCGCCAGCGGATCGTCACCGCCCAGCGGCTGCCATTCGCCTCCACCGCGAGAACCCACCAGGCGCAGGTCACTCAGCGAGATACCGCCCGGACTGTTGGCACCGGAGACGATCGCGAGATCTCCTGCGGTGCCGGAGATCTCGATCCTGGTGCGGCCGTTGGTGACCTTGGAGTCGTGAATGTGGGCCGAGATCACTACTCCTTGCGCCGTGGCGGCGTCGAGGAGCAGATGGTTCGGGCTGGTGACCTCGATCGTCTCACCGGTGTCCTCGATGACCGCCTGCGGATGGCTGACGGCGAGCCGGGCCGACAGATCGGTGAAACCGCCGATCAGATACTCGACCGCGTCGAGTGTGTGCCCGCCGACGACCTCGACGACGCCCGCGCCTGTGCTCCGGTCGAGGGTGTAGGCAGCCCAACCCGGCACTTGCGTGCCCGCACCCATCTGCCGTGCGCAGTACACGGTGACCGAAACAGGTTCTCCCACAAACCCTTCCGCGAGCAGCCGGCGGGCTCGCACGACCGCCGGCGCGTATCGGGTCTGCAGGCCGACCACATGGCGCACCCCCGCGTCCTCGGCGAGCCGGGCCAGCGATTCGGCCTCGGCGGCGTGCAGTGCGAGCGGCCACTCGCAATAGACGTGCTTACCTGCCGCCACGGCGGCACGGATCAGCTCCGCGTGCGCGGGCACCTTCACCGTGATCGCCACCAGGTCGACCTCCGGATGCTCGGCCAGTTCACGCGGATCGGTGAAGGCATGCGCGGCGCCGAACAGTTGCCGCGCACGCTGTGCACTGTCGGCTCGGCTGGTGCCGACCGCGGTGATCCGATAGTCCTCGAGCGCCTGCAACGCGGGAACATGTGCGCGCACTGCCCAGCCACGGTCGGGACTCGCGCCGACGATGCCTACCCGAAGGGGATCCAAGGGTCACTCCTCACATAAGCGGACCTACGAGGTCCATTTATACCCAAGTGGACCCGGCGAGTCCAGTTGCTAAGCTGGCGGATGTGACCAATGCGGTAGACCGACTACTCGCCGGCGAGGCCGGTCAGCCCCCCCGCGCCGATGCCCGCCGCAACGTCGAACGCCTGGTCGCCGCGGCACGGTCCGCATTGGCCGAGGTCGGCGTCGAAGTCACCGCGCAAGAAATCGCCCAGCGCGCCGGAGTCGGCAAGGGCACCTTCTATCGTCGGGTCCCCTCCAGAGAGACGCTGCTGCAGGTGGTGTTGGAGGAAGTACTGGACGAGATGATCTCCACCGCCGATCGCGCGCTTGCCGATCCCGATGCCTGGCGCGGGTTCACCGACTTCGCCTCCGTCTACGTGCGACTGCGCGCGGAAAGCTGTGGCGCCAATGAAGCGCTGGGCGGTGCCGGTATCCCGGGTCTGGATCGACTGCTCGCCGAAATACGCACGCGGATCAGGCATCTGGTCGAAGCCGCGCAGTCCGCCGGGCGGATGCGGCGGGACATCGCCTGGCAGGACGTGGCGTTCTTGCTTGCCGGGGTCTCGACCGACTCGCGCACCATCGGTCTTCAGGCCGACAACGATCAATGGAGTCGCAACCTGCGCATCGTCCTGGCGGGACTGGCCAACCACGACAGCTGCGACCCGCCTGCCGAGTCCCCCTGGACCCCGATCGGTAATACAGCGTCGGCCGCGCCATCTTCAGCGGCGTCGCCCCGCGGGTGAGCCCCCGCGATTCGACACAGGAAAACTGCCCTCGCTGCTGGTAAAGCCATTGTCGCTGTTACGTGCGTCGGGGCGTAGACAGCGAGACACACTGGGGGCTATCCGAATTCACGCTGCGCACGTGACGTCAGGACGCAACGGCGGCAACTGGCAAGGAACCTCGCCCCAGCACGGCGGCCAGGTGCTCGACGGCCGCGTCGAGGCCCTTCTTCGGCAACGGCGCGCCGTCGAACATGCGCACGGCCACTGTCTCGTCGGCGAGCTCCCAGGTGCCGACGATGCGGCCGCCCGCGACCACGATCGGCGAGATCCACCCCGCGGTGCGGCTGACCTTCGCGCGATGGTCGCCGGGCAGCAGCACGGTGTCGGCGGTGCCGGGGCCGAGGACGTACTGGTCGAAGCCGCCGAGCAGGTGGACCGAGGTCGTCGGCTCGGTCGCCGCCAGCTCCTCGACGTGCTCGGTCAGCAGGTAACCGCGGCGGCCCTCCACCTCCACCTCGGTCAGGGTCTCCGCCAGCTCCGAGAACCACCGGCGCAGCAGGGTTTTGCGCAGGCTGCCGCGGCTGAGCCACGCGTCGAACACCTCGGGCGTCGCCGGGCCGTAGGCGCCGAGGTAGGCGGTGATCGCCGGCGGGGCAGCGGCATCCGGCTCCGGCAGCCCGGGCCAGCCCTTGATCAACCGCGCCGGATCGCCGAACGTGATCTTGTTGCCCTGCGCCGGGCCGTGACAGATAACCCCTTGCCAGGCAAGGGGTTTGAGCAGCGCACCCCATCCCGAGCGCAGCTGCTCGCCGAGCCGATGGAAGGCCGGATCGGCCAGCAGCGCGTCGACCAGTTCCTCCCGAGTCAGCACCGCGCCGTCGAGCACGCGGCGCACCTGCTCGGTCAGCGCCGCGACCTCGGCAGGCGACGCGCCGAAGTTGCGCTGCCACGCCGGCTTCTCCCACGTGCGCGCCGAGGCGAGCAGGGACAGGCAGGCCGCGGCCAGATCAGGGGTGAGCGCGTGCAGGGTGCCGCGCATGGCCCAGGTCTTGATCAGCGTGCCGCCGTCGAGCTCACGAACCAGCGCCCCCGGCTCCGGGGCCGAAACGCGCAGAGCCACCGCCATTTCCGCGGCCGAGGTCACCTGCGCCTGCACCCCGCACAAGCGCTCGACGATCTCGGGCACACTCGCGGCGCGGGCGGCGACGAACTGCCGCCGCAGCCGCCACGCGAAAACCTGGTCCCACGTGAGGCGCACGGGTAACTCCTTAAAAACTCAGCCGAGCAAAGCGCTGCAGAACGCTACCGTAGCCGCCACGGACGCCAGTCCCGTCACCGTCGCCGCGATCACGCCGAGCAGCGCGGTGCGCGTGGTCGCCCGCTGCATGGGGCTCACCGGATCCACCAGGCGCTCGGCCCTGGCCAGCACCGCGGTTCCCGCCGCGGCCAGCGCGCCCGAGGGCGCGGGCTCCGAGACGCCGAGGATCGCCAGCAAACCGCCGAGCAGCGGCTCCGAGCCGTGCTTGCCCGCCGCCTTGTCGTCGGCGCACATCTCCAGCAGTCTGGTGATCTCGGCGCAACCGGCGGTGGCCAGGCGCAGGCCGGGCAGGGTCGTCGCGATCGCCCGCAGCACCGCGGTCAGCGGCGCGTGCCTGCCCGACAGGTGCGCGTGCTCGTGCGCCAGCACCGCGGCCAGCTGGTCGGGCGTCAGGGCTGCTAGCGCACCGCTGGTAACCACGATCGTGTCGGGCCG
>NZ_BAGH01000197.1 GCF_000308715.1 Nocardia tenerifensis NBRC 101015 | reverse complement strand
GAATGGGCCCGCGCGGCAGTGGGCCTGCCCAACAGCATGCTCAGCCCGTCAAAACTGCAGCGCAGCAAGATCTCCCGGCGCGGCACACGATCCGACCCGACACCATGTTCAGCGTTGCAGGGCAGCCCAGCGCGGCAGAGAGGCCGATGCGCCACCATCCTCAGCGCGGCAGGATGTCCAGGCGCGGCAGGCAATCCGGCGCGCCACCAAGCTGAGCGCGGGAGGATGTCCGGCGCGACAGAGGGGCCGATGCGGCACCATGTTCAGTGCGGCACGGCGGCCCCGCGTGGCAGAAGATCTGACGCGGCACCAAGTTCAGCGCGGCAGGGCGCTTAATGCGGCAGAAAGCCGAGCACGGCACAGCTGAGCATCCCTGCCCAGCAGCATGCTCGGCGCGTTGGAAAGCTCAGCGCAATAGACGGACCGGCGCGGCAGGATGCCCAGTGCGGCACAAGACCCGGCGCACCTGAATACCCTTGCGCAGCAGGACATAGCGCACCGCGCGATGGCAGCGCGAAGAATGTCAGTGCAGCCCAACGACCCGGCACGCTGTTCAGCGCCGCGGGCAGCCCTGGCGTGGCAAACTACTCGGCGCAGCCGACGGCCCTGCCCAGCAGCATGCTCAGCCCGTTGGGAAGATCAGCGCAGCAACTCGATCACCGGTGCGAACTGCTCCATGCTGTGCTCGAGGACGGTGATGTAGGTGAATCCGTAGTGATC
Source organism: Nocardia tenerifensis NBRC 101015 (assembly GCF_000308715.1). Taxonomy (GTDB): domain Bacteria; phylum Actinomycetota; class Actinomycetes; order Mycobacteriales; family Mycobacteriaceae; genus Nocardia; species Nocardia tenerifensis. The sequence goes on along the minus strand of NZ_BAGH01000197.1, from coordinate 3,614 downwards.
GCGGTGGCTGCGGACCCGCTCGGCCATTTCCTCGGGGGTGCCGATCAGCAGGGTTGGTAGGTCTTCGGGGTGGTCGGCGACGTCTTCGGGGAGCGCGGGGCCGAACAGTTCGAGTACGGCGGCGCGTTCCTCCGGTGGCACCACGCGCTGGACGAGGATGTTGAACTCGACGCTGTCGGCGCGGTTGCCGAGCAATCCGCGCACATAATCGACTTTTTCGCGTATCTCGCCGAGTCCGGCCAGGTGTAGCGGGCCACCGTTCTCGGTGGCTGACGCGCCCGGGAAGGCGATGATGTCGGCGTGTTCGGCGGCCAGACGCAGCAACCGGTTACCCCAGCCCGCGAGCAGCAACGGCGGCCCGGACGGCTGGGCGGGTCGCGGCTGATACTCCGGATCGGAGAACAGGGTGCGCAGCGTGGCGACCGTGCGTTCCAGTTGCGCGACGCGCTTGCCGCCGCTCTCGAAAGGGATACCGGCGGCGTCGAATTCGGCCTGGACGTACCCCGCGCCGAGGCCGATCTCGACCCTGCCGTCGGTGAGCTGGTCGGCGCCGGCGATGTCGCGGGCCAGCAGCACCGGGTTGTAGAACGGCGCGTTGAGCACGAAGGTATTCAACCGGACCCGTTCGGTCGCGTCGGCGGCCACGATCATGGACGGAAACGGGGCCGGGCATCCGAGATGATCGGGCACCCCGATCACGTCGTAACCCAATTCCTCGGCCCTGCGGCACTTTTCGATCCAGTTGCGCCGGGAGTCCGGGGCAACCATATTGACGCCGAATCGGAAGGCACGCTGCGCGGTCACCGTTCCTGTCTACCAGCAGGCGGCGCGCGGCAACAGCGCCGCGGGCCATCCCAGTGCGGGTCCGCGGTCTGCCCTACTCTGGACGCCAGAGATTAGCTGACCGTCTGTTCACGCGCCATCTGATCCGAGAGGGGCACCCCGATGACCGACCTAGATCCCGCCGTCCAAGAATTCGTCGACGCGCTCAACGCCAACGACCAGGACCGCTTCTTCGCCGCCCTCACCGACGACGCCACCATGTCCGACGACGGTGTCGAGCGCGACGTCGCCCAGTGGACGGATTCGGAGGTCTTCGGCAGCAACGGCCGCATGCAGGTCGAGTCCGTCGCGGACGGCGGCACCGGCCTGGTCGCCGACTATACGAATTCTCGCTGGGGTTCGATGCGCACGAGCTGGCGGTTCACCGTGCGCGACGGCAAGGTCGCCCGCTTCGAGACCGGGCAGGCCTGAATGCGCTTGCCGAGCCGGTACCGGGCTTGACATCCTGAGCCTCGTGTTCGACGCGCCCCGTTACGGCACGGGTTCCCTGGCCGATCTGCTCCCTTCGCTGCTCGCCGGATTCGGCGTGCCCGGCGAGACCGACCGCCTCGGCCTCGGCCTCACCGCCGACCGGGTGTGCGTGCTGCTCATCGACGGGCTCGGCGCGCACGCGCTGGCCGCCAACCCCGGCGCCGCACCGTTCCTGTCGGGTCTGGCCGCGACCACGCTGACCGCAGGATTCCCGAGCACCACCGCGACCAGCCTCAGCTCGCTCGGGGTCGGCGTGCCGCCCGGTGAACACGGCATCGTCGGCTACCTGCTGCGCGTGCCCGGCCAGGACCGCCTGGTCAACGCGCTGCGCTGGAGCCCGCACGGCGAGGGGCGGCGCACCGATCTGCTGCACGAACTCGTGCCCGAGGAATTCCAGCCCACCGCAACGGTTTTCGAGCGGGCCGCCGCGCACGGCATCACCGTCACCCAGGTCGCGCCGAGCTATCAGAACGGTTCCGGGCTCACACGCGCATCGCTGCGGGGTTGTGTGTTTCGCGACTCGTTCTCCGTCGGGGATCTCATCGACGGCATCGGCACGGCGCTGCGCACCGGAAACCGTTCGCTGGTCTACGCCTACCACGCCGACCTCGACACCACCGGGCACGCGCGCGGACCGTCGTCGGAGGCTTGGCTTTTGGAACTGGCGCACGTCGACCGGCTCGCCGCGGAGATCGCCGAGCGTTTGCCGAACGATGCCGCGTTGCTCGTGACGGCCGATCACGGCATGGTCGAACTCGAGGAGCGCATCGACTTCGACCACCGGGAGGACTTGCGAGAAGGGGTGCGGCAATTGGGTGGAGAACCTCGCGCGCGGCATGTCTATACCGAAGACGGCGCGGCCGATGATGTCGCCGCCGCCTGGGGTGAGTTGCTCGGCGACGACTTCGTGGTGCTGCCCCGGGCCGAGGTGATCGAGCGGGGATGGTTCGGGCCGGTGGTGGCCCCGCGCATCGTCGAACGCATCGGAGATGTGGTGGTCGCCGCGCGCAGCAGCGCGGGAATCATCCGCAGTGGTGCCGAACCCGTGCAGTCGATGATGGTCGGCCACCACGGATCACTAACACCGGCCGAACTCGACATCCCCCTGTGCACGTTCCGCTCCTGAGCCCGCGAATCCGGCACCCTCTCTCCGGATCCGCACTCTCATTAGGGCACTAAAGGGAGTGCGGATCCCGAGAGAGGGTGCGGGGATTTCTGGCCGGGCGCTTCCGGAGGTACGCGGGGCGGGGCTTTAGGCTGGGCGGTGATCGCCGCGGACGGCCGCGCGACGAAGCATTCAGGAGGAGCACATGAACGCCACGCTGTCACGGACCGGACGGACCGGCCTCGCGATCGCGGCGGTCGCCCTGGTGCTCGCCGGGTGCACCGACGTCCAGCGCGCCCTCAACCGCGGCGGTGACACTCCGTGCAGCGAGTACGTCAAGCAGAGTCAGGACGAGAAGCGCATGACGATCACCAAGTTCGTCAAGCAGCAGACCAAGGACGACCACGAGCCGGCCGGCACCGTCGTCGACGGGACCATGGTGTCGGTCGACGTGCTGTGCGGCGGCCAGCGCAACGCCGACACGCCCATCAAGAATGCCGACGTCGCAGGCATTTTCATCAACAAGTGAGCGTGGTGGCAGTCGATGCGATCATGCGTCGGCCGCCACTCACCCCGCCGGATGCGCGGCCAGCCAGTCGGCCGCGCGCTTGCGCGAGGCGCGCGAGAGCCACGCGTCCTGCACCACTTCTGCCAGCTCCGCGTATGTGAGTTCGCCGATCCTGCTGCCGCGCACCAGCACCGACGGATGCCCGTCGAAATGGCTCGTGGTGAAGAACGGCAGCCTCGAATCCTGCACCAGCGCCAGTTTGTCCGACTCCCAAGGCACCCAGAACATGATCACGTCCGCATACCGCTCCCCGGTCTCCACGTCGTAAGCATCCGGCCGCGGGGTCCGGAAGAATATGAACGACTTTCCCCCGACCTGATACACCGGATTGCCGCCACCGCCCTCGATCCGCTTCACGAACGGCATCCCCAGGGCCAGCTCGTGCACGTCGTCCACCCGCGCCCGCCGTGAACCGGTAGCCATGATGGCAGCATAACCGGGAGGAGTGACACGTTTGGCCGACGACGCGGGCCGGACCGCGTCCCAGCATGACCGCTGCTCATTGCCACCCCCGCACACTTCGCGCCGAGATTGCGAGCCTCGGCCAAGGGCGAGGGATTATCGGCCGCCATCCAGAAGCTGTGCGCGCCGAGTTCGACGGTGGCCTCGGCGACGCGGGTATCGCCC
>NZ_BAGH01000198.1 GCF_000308715.1 Nocardia tenerifensis NBRC 101015 | reverse complement strand
CGCGGCAGACGTGCCAGGCGCGGCAGACGTGCCAGGCGCGGCAGACGTGCCCCGTATGCCCGGTGCGGCGGACGTGGCCGCTGTGCCCGGTGTGCCAGAAATGCCCGGCGCGACGGACGTGCCCGTTGTGCCAGACGTGCTCGGTGTGCCAGAAATGCCCGGCGTGCCAGGCGCGGCGGACGTGCCAGGCGCAACGGGTGTACCGGGCATGCCAGGTGCGAAAGGCGTACCAGGCTCGACAGGCGCGCCGGGCACCACGGACGTGCCGGACGTGACAGGCGTGCCGGACGCGGCCGCCACGGCTTCCGTCATCAGCAGATCGGGGCGGACGGCCGGGGCGGGTAACGCTGAATCGTGCCCGCACACTTCGCAGAAGCGGCCGCTGATCGGCGCGCCGCAGGATGGGCACGGCGGGGCCGACTCCGCGGTCGGCGGCTCGGTCGTGCTGATCGGCGTGCCGCACACGTCGCAGTAGTCGGTGGCGGTCGACGTGTGCCCGTCGGGACAGGTAACGGCCACTATCCCTCCTTTCGTACCCTTGCCGTCTTGGTCGAGCGGGCGTCGAGGGCCATCTCGTCGGCGGCGGCGACGCTGGCGCGCAGCCGGACCGTGCCGTTGTGCTCGTCCACCTCGACCACGCCGCGCAGCAGCTTCGCGGTGCTCTCGTTGCCCGACTCGGCGGCGAGCTGGACCGCGCGCCGCAGTTTGGCCGTGGCGGTGTCGGTGTCGCCGCTCTTGCGCGCGGCCAGCCCCTCCTGCACGGCCTGTGCCAGCTCCGCCTGACCGGTGTAATGCGCTACGCGCCTGCTGATTCGGGCCGAGAGCTCGGAGTCGTTGGTCCACACCGCTTTCACCAAGCCCTGCCCGAGCACCTCCTCGCCGCTGACCACGCTCACCCGCGCGGCCAGTTTCTCTCGGCCCGGCGCGGCCGGCTCCACCTCGACCTGCACGTGGTAGTCGCGGTCCTCCGCGCCCCACGCCCCGAGCGGATACTCCCCCACCTGCGCCCCGGTCTCCACCCGGCGCGCGGTGAGGTCGGTGATGGTGGGCGCGACCTGCTTGACGAAGCGCACCTTCGCCCCCGCGGGCGTCCAGACCCGCAGTGTCAGTTCGGGAATCGCCTTCGCCATCGAGCCCTGCATCATGGCGGCGAAGTCGGCGGCCAGCTTGGCCGGGTCGGCGACGATGTCGACGGTGCCGTGCAGGGCGGTGGCGATGGTGCGCAATTCGTCTACCCGCCAATCGGTTCCGACGCCGCGGCAGTCGCAGGTGAACACGCCCTCGGACTGCTTGATCTCCGCGGCGAGCGCGGCGGGCTCCTCGTGCTCGTTCTTGCCGTCGGTGAGCAGGATGGCGTGCACCATGGCGTCGGGGTGCTTCTTGGCCAGCTGCCTGGTCAGGCCGAGCCAGGTGCCCATCGCCGTGCCGCCGCCGGGCGAGAGCTTGTCCAGCGCGCGCCGCGCGGCCGCGCGCGACTCCCGATTCGCGGGCAGGGACGGCACATTCGACGGAAAGGCCAGCCGCGCCATGGCGGTGCCTTCGACGATGGCGAACTTGGTGCCGTCGGCCATCACGTCGAGCGCGGCCAGCGCGGCCTGGCGCGCGCCGGGAAACTTGCGCCCGGTGGCCATCGACCCCGAGCAGTCGAGGATGAGGATCTCCAGCCGTTCCCGCGGCGGCGCGGCCACCACCAGATCGGCGCCTGTCTCGACGGTCACCACCGCGTCGACGGTGCCGACGCCATCGGCCAGGTACTCGTTCTGATCTACGGCGACCGAGATGCCATTGCCTGCAACGGAATTCACTGTACTTCTCCTGGCTGTGACCATGGAACGGGAACGATCGCGACGGTGATGTTGTCGCTGCCGCCGCAGCGCAGGGCGAACTCGACGAGTTCGCGCGCGGCGACGGCGGGGGCGGTCGCGGTGGCCACCTCGGCGAGCGCGGTCGCGTCGGACAGGTAGTTCCACAGCCCGTCGCTGCACAGCAGCAGCACGCCGGGGCCGGTGGTGCGCAGCGTGCGCAGGCAGTTGTCCGACCACGGCTTCGCCGGGCCGTCCGCGCCGAGCCAGCGGATCAGGGTGTGTGCCCTCGGGTCGTTCATCGCGGCGTGCTCGTCCATCGCGCCCGCGTCGACCAGGGCCTGGGCCCACGAGTCGTCGGAGGTCAACCGCTGCGACGGCGGGTTGCCCGGATCGTCGGGCGCGTCGGCGTGCAGCCAATAGGCCCGGCTGTCACCGACATTCGCGACGGTGATCTCGGTGCCGTCCGCGTCGGCGCGCACCACCGCCGAGACGTAGGTGCACGAGGGCGCGTGGCCGTCGGCCACGCCGATATCGCGGACCGCCTGGGTCGCCGCCGCGAGGCCGGCCATCGCGGCCTCGGCCGAGGGCAGGCCGTCCAGCAGCGCGGTGCGGCACGCCTCGACGCCCGTGCGCGCCGCGGTGCCCGAGGCCACCTGGGGGTCCTCCGAGGAGGAGACCCCGTCGGCGACCACGATCACCGTGGCTTTCGGGCCGCCGCCAGTGCCGTCGAGGACGGCCGCGGCGACCGCGTCTTCGTTGCGCGCGTGGGAGATTCCGCGATCGGTCACCACCGCGACGGCGCCGAGGTCGGCGTCGAAGCGGTCCGGCGCGCCGCGCAGCTGCCCGCAGTCGACGCAGTAGCCGTCGCCGTCGTAGCGCAGTCCGCCGCAGCCGTCGCACGCGGTGGGCGGGCCCGGCTCGTGGTTCGGCAGCGCGACGCGCTTGCCGCCCAGTTCCTGTCCGCAGTTCTCGCAGAACCGATCCCGCGGGTCCACCTCGGCGGCGCAGGCGGGGCAGCGCAATTCGACCCCGGTGCTCATAACCTGGTCCTCGGCCGAACGGTGTTGGCCTGCTCTACCAATGCGAATCGCTCCCACATGTCGTCGGTCTCCCGGGCCAGGTCTCGGTAGCAGCGCTCCAATCCGGTGCGGACGCCGTCTTGATCCAGGTTCGCGCCGAGCAACGGGTCCGGCGAGCCGGGCGTGTGGCCCGCGCTCAGCCAGTCCAGCGCGGCGCGCAGCACGCGCAGACGCACCTGTGCGCCACGGCGTTTCGAGTCCAGCCGCAGCCGGGCCACCCGCTCGCCCGCGTCGCGCAGGATCGGCTCGCTGAGTTCGTCGGCGGTGCGGCCGTTCAGGATCGTCTCCACCGCGGCGATCCGCGCCTCGGTGAACAGCGCCGAGCCCGCGTCGACCTGATCGAGTACGTCGACCGCTCCGTCGCGATCGCCCGCGGCGACACGTAGCCTGGCCAGTCCGAACACCGCACTCAGATACGTGCGATCGGTCCGCCACACCGTCTCGTAATAGCTTGCGGCTCTGCGCTTCTCCTGCGCGGCGTTGAATCCCGCCGTCTCGGGGGCCGCCGCGCCGGACAGCTCGGCAACTGCGGCCAGTGCCAACTTGGGCGCGCCCTCCCCGGGCAGCGCGGCGTACACCGCGTCGAATTCCGCGCTCGCCGCCGCGAAATCACCGGCGAGCAAACGGCTTTCGCCGCGATACCAGGCCAGCCGCCAATCTCCCGGCAGCGTCGCGGCCACCTCGGTCAGCCGCCGGTCGGCCTCGGCGGTGTCGCCCACCTCGATCGCGGCGCGGATGAGCCGCAACGGAATCTCGGTCGACGCGCCGCGCCCGGTGACGACCGAGCGCAGCCCGGCCTCGAACGCATGCTCCAGTTCGGCCGGGGTGGTGCCGCTCGTGGTCGCCAGTAGCGCGGCCGCGCTGTCGGTCGGGTCGACCAGCGGAACCGGCAGGGCGGCAACAATATTCGCGGCATCCACCGGCGCGTCGACGCCGAAGACGGCGCGCGAGGGCCCGAAGTAGGTCGACATGCCCGGCCGCGGCACCCCGTCCTCGGCGGACAGCACCTCCCGCAGCACCCCGGTCAGCTGATCGGACATCTCTTCCATCGAGGCGAACCGCGCGTCGGGGTCGGCGTCGGTGGCGCGCAACAGGAATCGGTGCAGCGAATCATGGGTGGCCAGCAGGGGTTCGGTGTCCGGGCCGGGCAGCGCGCCGAAGTGACCGCCCTGCTGCGGCACGTCCATCTGCAGCACGGCCAGCGTGCGGCCGACGGTGTAGACCTCGGTCGCGACGGTCGGGCCGGTCTCGGCGATCTCGGGCGCCTGGTAGCCGATGGTGCCGTAGATGGGGCTGTCCTCATCGTCCATGGCGATCACCGCGCCCAGGTCGATGAGCTTGAGCTGCTCGTCGGTCTGCATCACGTTGTCGGGCTTGAAATCACAGTAGGCCAGGCCCAGCGAGTGCAGGTAACCGAGCGCGGGCAGCATCTCCAGCACGTAGGCGATCGCCTGCGCCGGGGGCAGGAATCCGGCGCCCGCGTCGCGGCGCGCGCGCAGGATCTGCTTGAGCGAGGTGCCGCCGACGTACTCCATGACGATGTAGCCGACCGCGACGCCGTCCGCCCCGGCGTGCTCGACGAAGTTGTGGATCTTGACGATGCTCGGGTGCTCCACCTCGGCGAGGAAGCGCTTCTCCGCCACCGCCGCGAGCATGGCGTCGGCGTCGCCGGAGTTGAGCAGGCCCTTCAGCACCACCCAGCGGTCGCTGACATTGCGGTCGATCGCGAGGTAGATCCAGCCGAGGCCGCCGTGCGCGAGACAGCCCGCGACCTCGTACTGGCCGGCGACCAGGTCGCCCTTGGCCAGCTTGGGCGCGAAGGAGAATCGGGTGCCGCAGTTGGCGCAGAAACCCTCGGTGCGGCCGGGCTTTCCGTCCCGGCCGCGACCGACCGGCTTCTCGCACTTGCCGCAGAAGCGCTTGCTCTCCGGGACCTGTGGGTCGGTCATGATCGCGGTGGCCGGGTCGATGCGCGGAACGCGGGGCACCTCGACCATGCCCGCGCCGAGCCGCCCGCGCCTGCTCGACCTGGACGAAGAACGACCGGTGCGCACCGAACGCGAGCCCGCGCGCGTGCCGCGGGTGCCTGCCGACACCGTCTCGACCGTCTCCGGGGCGGGCGCGGTGCCGCAGACCTCGCAGTAGCCGTCGAGAATCGTTCCGCCGCACTCGGGTTCGGCGCATCGACGGTGCGCCGCCTCGGCGGTGGTCGGCTCGGTCTTCGCGGACGCCGCCTCGGCGGCCTGCGCGCCCCGGCTCGACGCCGGCGCCGGGGTCGAGTGGACCGTGGTCGCCTCGGCGGGCGCGGTCCCGCACACCGAGCAGTAGCCGTCCTCGATCGTGCCCGCGCAGCCGGGTTCGGTGCATGTCCTCACGGTCGCCTCCCCGCCTTCTCCGCGATCAGTTGCTGGTAGTCGGCGACCGCGCGGGTGACCGCCGCCAGATCACACGGTGTGCGCGCGAGCAGCCCGTCGGCGATCCGATGGGCCGCGATCACGTCGCGGTCCTCGCCGACGCCGAGACGCGCCGCCTTGGCCTGGTAGGCGGCCAGCCTGCCACGCAGCTCGCCGCGGCGGTCGAGCAGGCCCTGGGCCAGGTCCTCGGCAGCGGCCGCGGCCGAGGTGGCGGCGTCGATCCGACCGCCCAGGTCCAGCAGCGCGGGCGCGGCGTCCGGGTTGTCCGCGATCGCGTCGAGCTGCGCGCGCAGCGGGCCGATATCGTTCGGCGACACCGGCAGCGGACTCGACACGATGGTGCGCTCGACCTCCGCCTTGGCGCGCGCGGCCCGGTCCCGGGTGGCCTGCACGGCGTCCAGTCTCGCGCGTGCGGCGGCGACCGCCGCGGGCCAATTCGCCTTCATCGCGGCGAGTTCGGCGAGCGTGGCCGACTCGCGGCGGAGGGCGTCGGCGAGTTCGGCCAAGCGGGCGTCTATCTCGGCCGTGGTGAGGGCGAGGGGGTCGGTGGCCGAGCGGCTGAGCAGCTCGGCGATGCCGTCGCCGATCGAGCGCAGCCGCGGAGTCGCCGCCCCGGCCCGGTCGAGCTGGTCCTGTAGCGGCGCGAGTCCCGTCATCACGCGGGAGTTCACCTTGTCCACCGCGTCCAGGAATTCGGCGATCATCGGGAAGGTCGCCCGCATGCGCTCGAGCGTATCGGCGAGGCCGACGAACAGCACGTGTTCGCTCGGACCCGTGAGCGAGCGCTCGACCAGCGGAATCGGCGTGCGCGACAGCTCGTGCGGACGCCCGCGCAGCAACTCGGTGAGCCGGGCGCGCTGACCGTCGTCGAGTTTGGCGCGGGTGCCGCGCACCGCGCGCGCCGAGTCCAGGATGGCGCGCATCCGCCCGAGGTCCTCCCACATCAGCGCGAGCGCGTCGCGCACGGGCAGCCAGCGCGCCTCGGTCACCCCGGACGGCGGGTAGTTGCGCACCAGGGTGAGCCCCTGATGCTTGTCCAGTTCGAGCAGGGTGGCCACGATCGAGTCGGCTTCGGCGGCGCGCCTGGCCAATTCGAGATCGATCTCGATGAGGGTGAGCGGCTCCATGATGGTCCCGTTCATCCCACATACCGTGGCTCTGGCGGGTCCTGCGCCTGGCCGAGTGCGCCGAGGCGGGCCGAGGAGATCCGCCGCCAGGTGCCGTCGGCGCGCATCCGCTCGAGCACGCCATTCACGAATCGGACCAGTTCGTCGCTGCCCTTGGGCATGCCGACCGCGTAGCCGCCGGTGCCGACGGGGTCGCCGACCACCTCGAGATTGTGATCCTGGGCGACCAGGCCGGACAGGATCGGCTCGTCGCCGCTGATCGCGTCCACCTGACCCGATTGCAGCGCGACCAGACAGTCGGTCCAGTTGGTCACGCCGAGCACCACGGGACGTTCGGGCAGCGCGAACAGCGGCGCGGCGGCGGTGGTGCCGCGCGCCACGCACACCCGCTTGCCCGCCAGGTCTCGCGCCGAGGCGATGCCGGACGCGCGCGGGGACAGAATGCGTTGCGCCGCACGGTAATACACCGCCGAGAAGTCGACCTCCCGGCGGCGCTCACAGGTCGCGGAGAACGTCCGCACGATCATGTCGACCTGCTTGTCGCGCAGCGCGGGGATGCGCTCGGCGGCCGTCACCGAGCGCAGCTCGATCTTGTCCGGATCGCCGAAAAGCGCCCTGGCGATCTCGCGCGCGATGTCGATGTCGAAGCCCTCGAGGCGGCCGGTGGCCGGATCGCGGAAGCCGAACAGGTAGGTGTTCTGATCGACGCCGACGCGCAGCCGCTTATTCGCCACGATCGCCGCCATCGGCGAGTTCGGCGGCATCGCACCGGCTCTCGGCAGCGGGCCGGGCCGCAGGGTCGCCTCGGTGTCGCAGCCGCCCTCGGCCTGCGGGGCCGCGGTGATCTCCGCCGCGCCCGCGGGCTGCGGGTCCACCGCGTCCAAGGTGCTCGACGCGGGCAGCTCGCCCGAGCCGCACCCCGTCATCAGCACGCTCGCGCCGACGACCAGCGCGGCGAGCAGCGGATGTGTCCTCACAGGAACTCCTTCAGCCGGGGCCACACGCCGACCACCACGGCGGCCGCGGCGAGCACCAGCAGCACGAGCGTGCCGAACGGGCTGAGGATCAGCGCGTTGCCCGCGGTCCGCAGCCCGCCGCGCAGATCGAGCCGGGCCTGGGTGATGTTGTCGTTGAGCGAGCGGTCCAGCGCGGTGAACCGGGAGGCCGAGGAGTCGGGCTGCGCGCCTATCGCCTGCGCGAGCGCCGCCCGATAGTCGGCCGCCTGATAGGCCTCGATCTGGGCGCGGTGGCCGTCGGTCCACCGGGAGAGTTCCTGTGCGGCGGCCGATTCCGGGCCGACGACGGCGCCGAGGCGCTCGCGCAGTTCGGCGGCGTGCCGGTTGTAGCTGTCCTCGCCCGCCGCGATATCGCCGCGGGTGATCAGCTGCAGGGTCTCGTCGGTGCGGGCCTGCTGAGCCGCGATGCGCGCCTTCGCCAGGGACTCGAAACGGTTGCTCGCGCCGGACGCGCCGGTGTCCATGGCGTTCGCCGCGACGCTCGTCGCGGTGACCACCCACAGCAGCGCGAGCACGGCCGCGCCCGCCGCGGCCAGGACGCCCGCGTTGGCCAGCCGATTGGTGCGCCGCAACAGGATCCACGAGCCCGCCGCGCAGACGAGCAGCACGAGCACGATCAGCGCGATGCTCAGCGCGGGCAGCGCGGCGACGGCCCGCTGGTCCTCGCGGACCGCGGCGAACCTGTCGGCGGTGAGCCGTTCGGCGTTGGGCAGCAACGACTTCTGCATCACCTCCGACGCCGCGCTGAGGTAGGACGAGCCCACCGGGTAGCCCTGCCTGTTGTTCGCGCGCGCGGTCTCGATGAGGCCGGTGTAGGCGGGCAGGTCCGCGGCGATCCGGGCCACGATCTGCCTGGTCTGCTCGTCCGACACCCCCGCGGTCGCCTCCGCGAGCGCGACGGCCGCGTCGGCGAGCGACTGCTGATAGCGATGCCGCAGCTCGGGGGCCTCGATGCCGGTCGACAGGAACGCGGTGGCGGCCGAGGCGTCGGCGGCCGAGAGCGCCACGTACAGCCGCTGCGCGGCGAACGCGAGCGGCTCGGTGCGCTCGAGCGCGACGTCGCGGCGCGCGCTCTTACCGCTCATCTGGTTCGCGCACGTGAAACCGGCGAGCAGGCACAGCACGACGGAGACGACGGCGAACGCCGCGATCACCCCCGGCGTCGTTCCGGCGAAGCGTCGCAACCACAGGGTCCCGTTGCGGATGCGAGGTCCCACACCGTCCTCCTTACATCTCCCCGGCCGGTGTATCCGATCGCGATAGTACGGGAGGAGGATTCGGTGTGCCGACCGATTGCCCAGGTGGTGGACAATGGCAGTGCCAGAAGGCGCGGGCGAACGGCCCTAAGGACCGTGCGGATCGCTCGGAGGCGATGCCCGAGCACCCCGGCGCTGTGCCGATTCGGCCGAGGGCCGTGCCGATTCGGCCGAGGGCCGTGCCGATTCAAACAAGGCCGATGCCAACCACCCAGGGCGGTGCTGAATCACCCGAGGGCAGTGCGGAAACAGCCGAGGGCAGTGCTGAAACAGCCGAGGGCAGTGCTGAAACAGCTAGAGCCGGTGTCGAACTACCCAGGAGCGACGCCGAATAACCTGGCGCGGTGCCGAATCTCTCGGCGGAGGTGCTAATTCGCCGGCACGCGGGGTTGATTGGGTGACGAGCAAGGCGGCGCACAGGACGGCGATAGTCAGCCAACTGGGCCGTGGGCCAGCCGACAGAGTGCGGCCCAGGTCAGGGCATCCGGCGGGCCGGTGCTCATGGAGCCGATGACCGCTATGCCGAACGCCCGGCTGATCTCGCGCGACATAGCTATCAGGCTCGCCGCCCGCGGCTGCGTCCGCGGCAGGATCGAACACCTGGCACCGTGCCGAATCAGCCGGGCGCGGGCCGAATCACCAACGGGCCGTGCTTACCCACCTAGTGATGGGCGGTTTTGCCTGGGGCCGGCGATCATTGGAGCCGATGACTGGCTACGGTGAGCCGCTGGCCGATCCGGCGCGACATAGCTGTCAGGCTCGCCGCCGCGGCTGCGTCCTCGAGCGGCAGGCCCACCACCGAATCAGCTGGGCGCGACGCGAATCTCCAACGGGCGGTCCTGAATCCCTCGGGGACTGCCTGGTCACCCAGGGCGACGCCGAATCACAAAGAGCGACGCCGAATCATCCAGTGGCGATGCCCGATCACCCCGGCTCGGTGCTGAATCAGCATAAGGCGGGGCGGAATCAGTCGGGGACGGTGTTGATTCGTTTGGGGGCGGTGCTTATTCGGGTGATGAGCAAGGTGGCGGCGCACAGGGTGGTGATGGTGAGCCAGCTCAGGTGGGCGGGTGGGTGGAAGGTCGTGGATGAGGTCAGGGCGTCTGGCTGGGCCGCGATCATGGAGCCGATCAGTGCGATGCCGAGTGTCTGGCCGATTTGGCGCGACATGGCTACCAGGCTCGCGGCCTCGGCTGCTTGCGGAGGTGGCAGGCCCGCCGTCGCGGTTGCCGTCAGCGGCGTGTGGAGGAGGCCGAGGCCCGCGCCGAATATGGCGTAGACGGTGAGAGGCAAGGGGTTTGCGTTGAAGGTGGCCGTCAGGGTTGCGGCTGCTGTGGTCGCGAGGACGGCGCCAGCGGTCAGCGTGCGGCGGGCGCCTCGGCGGGCGATCAGCCTGCGCGACATCGGTCCGAACAGGAGCATGGCGAGCGCCATGGGGGTCAGTGCGAGACCGGTCGCCAGTGGCGAGTCTTGCCGAATCTCTTGAAGGTAGAACGTATTCAGGAACAGGAAGCCGCCCATGGCGGCGGAGGTGAGGATCGCGATCACGAACGCGCCGGTGAAGGGGGCGGACCGGAACAGGCGCGGGTCGATCAGCGGATGTGGGTGGCGCGGCGCGTATCTCAGCAGCGCGGCGAGGCAGGTGACTGATCCGGCGAGGCAGCCGATCGTCACCGGGGAGGCCCAACCCCGGTGTGGCCCTTCGGTTATCGCGAAGACCAGCAGGCCGAGCACCCCGCTTACCAGCAGCTGATCCAGCGGATCGAGCGCGGGCGGGCGCTTCGATCTCGACTCGGGAACGATCAGGCGGGTGAGCGGGAGCGCGACGGCCGCGATCGGCGCGTTGATCCAGAACACCGCCGGCCACCCGACCGCGTCGACCAGGAATCCGCCGACCAGCGGGCCCGCCGCCAAGCCGAGAACGATCGATCCGCTCCACGCCCCGATCGCCCTGACCCGCTGCCCCGGATCGGTGAAGACCGCCGAGATGATCGCCATCGCGACCGGCGTGAGCATCGACCCGCCGACCGCCTGCGCGACCCGCGACGCGATCAGCCAGCCCATCGAAGGGGCGATACTGCTCGCCAGCGAACTCATGGCGAATATCGTTAGGCCGATCTGGAAGACGGCTCGGCGGCCGATCAGGTCGGCGAGCGAACTGGACAGGGTCAACAGGCAGGCCAGGGTCAGCGGGTAGGCGACGACCACCCATTGCGCCCCTGACATCGATCCGTGCAGCCCTCGGCCGATCGCGGGTAGTGCGACGGTGACCGCAGCGGTGTCCATGCTCGCCATCGCGGTGGCGGCGCAGCAGACGGCCAACACCGCGGCCTGCCGGTTGGTTCTCGGCATATTCGGCACAGCGGGAGCGCTGATCGACATGTCAGCATACTTCCAGCATCCCGCTCGTGGGCACTGTCAACACACCGTGCGAGCCTGATTCCAGGGCACGCGCTAGTGGACGCCCGCCGCGACGGCGGCCCGCGGTGGCGCGCCCGCCCGGTCCCGGTGCAATCGAAACTCCTGCGGCGGACACCCTTTCCAGCGCCGGAACGCGCGAATGAACGACGCGGCCTCCGCATAGCCGAGGCGCGCGGCGACCTGCTCGGTGGACAGGGCGGTGTGGACGAGCAACTGCTCCGACATCAGCTGCCGCACCTCGTCGAGCAGTCCGCGGAAGGAGACGTCTTCCTCGTTGAGCCTCCGCGACAGGGTGCGCGGGCTCATGAACAGTTCATTGGCGACCGCGATCTGGTCGGGGATGGCGCCGGGGTTGCGGACGAGCAGATTGCGCACCGCCCCCGCGACGCCGGAGCGGGTGTGCTGCCGATCCACCAGTTCGCGGCAGAACTGCGCGCACGCGCCGCGCGCACGTTCGCGAATCTTCGGCGCCGGAAGGTCGAGCGCGCGGCGGTCGAACGTCATGGCGTCGGTCTCGGCGCCGAAAATAGGCTCCATGCCGAAGATCTCGCGATAACGGCCGAGGTTCGCGGGCGGGGCGTGCCGGAATTCGACTCGGGCGGGCGGAATTCCGGTTTCGAACATCTCGCCGCCGATTGTCTTGACGGCGGCCAGTATTCGCTCGGCCAGAAACGCTCGCAGATCCGGCGGGCACTCCGACCGATCGAAGCGCACGCGTGTCGTGTTCGCTGTTTCCTCGACGATCACGCGGCCGGAAATGGACGTGCGATCCAGATAACGCGCCGCGACATCGACCGCGTCACCCAGGGTGCGGCTGCTGAGCAGTGCCAGCCCCCACGGCCCGGACGGTGGCAGCTCGGCCCGGCCGCCCGCCGCCGCGCCGAGTCCGGGCTCGGCGCCGAGGCGTTCGACCACATTGCGCACCACAAGCAATTCCTGCTCGGCCGTGCATTCGATATCGCCCGGCGTCAGCATCGTGCCGGAGAGGCAGTCGGCACCGGATACTCCGCGTTCCTCGGCGAGCGCGATCAGCGCGCGAACGCCCGCGGTGCCGCGGCGAAATTCCCCGTCGAACATGTACTCGCATTCCTGTCGAAATCGCCGTACCAGACGGCTTGGCGAAATCTATCAATGCCGAGCGGTTCGCGGGCGGAAACGCCGCGTTTGCCGGAAACCCTTTCGGCGAGTGGTCAACTCGCCGGTTCGCGCGTGTGCCGCGAATTTTCTGAGGACGAATCACCGCGACGGCGAAGATTCGAGCACCCGCGCCGGCGCGGTGTCGCTCGCCGACGTGCGCAGGAGTGCGACGCTCACCGCTAGCAGCCAAAGAATGGTCATTCCGCCGGTTGTCGCGGTGGTGCCCCAGCCATTGGCCGCGTAGAAGTTCGCGGGGTCGTTCCCGAAGTACATCGACGGCACGAAGGCCACATGGATGGCGGCGAGAACGAAGGCCGACCACATGGTCCAGCGCGGCAGCAGGGCGGTGCTCGCGATCGCGATACCGAACGCCGTCAGGAACAGGGTGAGCAGCAGTTTCGTCAGCGAGCCGTAGAGCAGGTAGGTAGCGGGGACGGCGATCGTGGGGTCGATCGGCTCCGGGGCGGCGATGGCGGCGCCGACCTCCAGGCAGGTGGAGACGGCGCTGACCGTCAGCCAGATCAGCCCGGCCGCCGCGACGATCGAGCCGATCCACGCGTACTCCGGGTCGCGGGATTTGAGCAGGTGCGGCAGGCCGAGCATGAACACCATGAGCAGGGTGTTGCCGATGAGCCCGAACATGCTGCGGGTGAGGATGTTCCAGTCCGGCGGTGCGCCGCCGTAGACGAAGTAGAGCGGCAGCTCGACGAGCAGCAGGACGGTGGCGGCCAGGCCCGCCGCGCCGGTGGTGCGTCTGATGACGGTGTCGTTCATGATCTTCTCGCTTCCGGTTAGTATATTACTTATACTATAAGACGAATGCTAATGTTTCGGCAGCTCGAGCACGACTACCGAGGAGGCGAAACGCACGATGGCCGACGACACCCCGCCGAGTGAGCTGGTTCGCCTCTGGCGGCTGCCCACCGGTCCCCGGCTCGGCCGCCCGGCGGGGCTCGACGTCGACCAGGTCGTCCGAACCGCCGTGCAACTCGCGGACGAGGACGGGTTGACCGGGGCCACCCTGCCGAAGATCGCCGAAAAGCTCGGCGTCACACCGATGTCGCTCTATCGCCACATCGGATCCAAGGACGAGCTGTTCGTCCTCATGAGCGACGTCGGCACCGGTACGCCCCCGGATTTCGCTGCGCCGGTTGAGGATTGGCGCGCCGCGCTGCGCGAGTGGGCCCACGCGCTCTGGTCGATGCACCGGCGGCGACCCTGGCTCACCCAACTGCCGATCGCCGGGCCGCCGAGCGGGCCGGGCACCATCGGCTGGATGGACGCGGGTCTGCGCGCCATGCGGGCGACCGGCCTCGACACCGGCACGAAGGTCGGCGTGATCATGGTGGTCAGCGGGTACGTGCGCCAAGCGGACCTACTCGCTCAGCAGCTCGAACAGGGAAGGCGGACAACGGGTCTCAACGAATCCGAGACCAACCGCGACTACGGCCGCCACATGGCCCGGCTGGTCGATCCGGAGCGCTTCCCGGACGCGGCCGAACTCTTCGCCTCCGGACTTTTCGAGTCCGCGCCGCCGCCGACGGCGGACGACCCCAGCCGGGACGATTTCGAGTTCGGGCTCGAACTCGTCCTCGACGGCGTCGCCGCCACCATCGCCCGCGCCGCCCAGTAGGTCATCCGGAATGGTGGTGGAGGTCCTCGCCGACCAACTAGCGGCGGCGGGCTTCGATGTCACGGTGCTCGAACAGATGGCGGGCGGATGCATCTGCATCGCCGGCGTCGCGGTATTGCGCGACGGGAGCCGGGTTTTCGCCAAGACACTGCCGGACGCGGACGTCTTCGAGGTCGAAGCCGCCGGGCTGTCCGCCCTCGCACAGCTCGGCGGTGTACGCGTCCCCGCCGTCGCCCATGTCTCGCCCCGGCTGCTCGTCCTCGAAGCGCTACAGCCCCGCGGCGAAGACGAACAGTTCTGGGAACAGCTCGCGCACATGGTCGCCGCACTGCACACCTCCACCGTCACCGACCGCTTCGGCTGGCACCGCGATGGCTGGCACGGCCGAATGCGGCAGGAAAACGCTTGGGAGACAGACGGTTACCAGTTCTACGCGCAGCACAGGATCCTGCGGTGGCTGCGCGAGAAGCCGGTGCGGGAGGAGTTCGACCGAGACCAACGCCGGGCCATCGAACGACTGTGTCTTGCGCTCCCCGAGCTCATCCCACCCCACCCGCCATCGCTGACCCACGGCGACATGTGGCCCGGGAACATCCTCACGGACAGCACCGGCAAGCCCGCTCTGATCGACCCCGCGGTGTCCTATTGCTGGCCCGAAATCGACCTGGCCGCACTATGGTGCCAACCCCGACCACCGGCTTCGGACCGGTTCTTCGCCGTCTACGAAGACCTCACCCCACCGTGCGACGGATGGCGCGACCACGCACAGCTGTTGCGCGTCTGGGATCTGTTCAGCGTGATCGCCCATGGCCTCGACACCTGGGGCGCCGCCCGGATCATCCACGAACTGCTCGCACCTCACCGCCGCAGGCGGACCTGACCGGGCCGCGCACCGCCGCGGAAATGCGCGCGTTCATCGAGCAGAGTCGAATGGTTGCTGCCCAAGATCTTTCAGGCACCATATGACTCTGCTCGACTTGCCCTAGTCTCGTAGGAGGATGCCGAGGTGGCGGGCGAGGGCGGGGGCCAGTTCCATCAGTTGGCCGTGGTCGATGGTTGCGCCGCGTAGGGCGTCCAGGCCTTCGGTGATGTCGACGGTGCGGGTGCCGCGCAGGTCGACCTTGGTCAGTTTCGCCCGGCTCAGGATCAGGCTCTCCAGGGTGGAGCCGGGGAAGGTCACATCGGTGAGGGTGGCGTCGCCGAAATCGCAGTCCCTGAGCACACATTCGACGAAGGACACCTCGCGCAACTGCGCGGTGCGGAAGTTCACCGAGTCGAACTTGCACCCTTCGAAGCGCACGCGGCGCAGGCGCGAGCCGGCCAGATCGACGCCGGACATGGCCCCGGCGATCACCTCGCCGTCGAGCCACCCGGTGTCGGCGAGCTCGGTGCCGACCCAGCGGACATTGCGCAGCCACACATCGGCGAACCTGCTGTACCGCATGCTGCCTCGATGAAACGCGACCGAGGTGAAGGCGGACTCGCCGAACCGAGCGTTCTGCGCGTCCACCTCGTCGAACTCGCCGTCGTCGAAATGCACACAGTCGTAATCGCCCTCGGGCTCCAACTCCCCCTCCGGTGCCGTGAGATGGCGCGCGTAGGGCAGGTCTTCGAGCTCGCGAGGCATGCGGATTCCTCCTGGTGCTGGTTCGTGGTGCGACAACGCGTCGAGTATTCCGGCCGCCACCGACACACTCACCCGGAGGTCGACGGCCCATCGCCGATGTGGCCGACCACCCTCGCCGTCACGAGGACAAGAACACCTTTCACTGGCAACGCGCGATATGCGGTGCGGGCTCAGGCGGTCAACGCAACACCTCTTCGAGTACTTGTGATGGTGTGCGGAATCCGAGGGTTTGCCGAGGGCGCGCGTTGGGTTCATCGGCGATCGCGTCGAAATCGGCTCGACTGTAGATGCGGAGGTCCAGATGTCGGGGACGAAATTCGCGGGCGCGCGGTGAACTGAGACGTCATTTCCGCAGTTCGGCTTTCCCGCACCATGGCCCGAATACCGCTGCGCGCCACAGCAATTGATGCTGTAAGCCCCGCAAACCGAATCTCCGACGAGAATCGCGTCGGCCTCGACCGCAGTGTTCCACGGAACGAACGCGTTTCAGGGGCGAGCCTGCGATGTGTCGCCCGCGAGGACCTCTACGACCTTACGCGCCGTGGCCTTGGCCGAGCCCGGGTTCTGGCCGGTGACGAGGTTGCCGTCGACGGCGGTGTAGGACACGAACGGAAGCTTCGCTTTCTCGTAGAGCGCCCCGCGCTGCTTCGCGCGCTCCTCGGCGCTGTAGGGCACCAGCTTGTCGACGCGGGCAAACACCTCCTCCCGCCAGGCGAAACCGGTCATGTGCTTGCCCGCGATGAGGTAGGAGCCGTCGGAGAGCCGGGTGTCGAGCAGCCCGCAGTAGCCGTGGCAGACCGAGGACACGACCCCACCTCGCTCGTAGATCTCGCGGGTGATGCGCTGCAGGCCTTCGCAATCGGGGAAGTCGTACATCACGCCGTGGCCGCCGGTGAAGTAGACGGCGTCGAAGTCGGCGGAGTCGATCTCCTCGGGGCGCTTCGTGGTCGCGAGCAGCTCCATCTTCGCCGGGTCGGCGCGCCAGGCCTTCGCGGTCTTGTCGTAACTGGGGAACTTCAGCGCCCGCGGCTCGAGCGGCGAGGGGCCGCCCGCCGGGTTGACCAAAGTCTGCTCGAAGCCCGCCTCGTCGAACACGCGCCAAGCGTGCGTGAGTTCGGAGAGCCACAGCCCAGTCGCGTGCGACGGGTCGTCGTAGTGGCCGACGTTGGTGACGACGTGGAGAACACGCTTGGTGGGCATCTCAGCTCCGATCCTGGACGGAGGTGGGCACCGGCATGTGCAGGGCAAGCTGGCCTTCGGTGGTGACGTCGAGCTGGATCGTCCGGATCGGTTTCAGCGAGCGCAGGTTCTCGCTCATCCGGCCCTCGCCGAGTTGGAGATTCAGGCGGCGAGGGAATCGCGTGGTGCCCGAGGAGAGCATGTTGATCTGACTGGTCGTGGCGTGCCAGGCACCGTCGATCGTGGTGTAGGAGGTCAGGGTCGAGACGTGCGCGCCGGTGGGCCGGGCGGTCTGCTTCGGTGTAGAAGTCGATGTCGCACACGTCGTATCGGAAGGCCATCACCGAGACGAGCCCGAGCCCCGGGGCGATCTCGAGCGGATCCAGCTCCTGTGGCAGGCGAGTCCGGATCGCCTTCGTCGGCGCGAGCATCGTGAGCCGGGTAGTGGAGATGCGGTAGTAGAAGTTCGGCGTGAGTGTGGGTCCGATGCGGGAGTCCACGCGAGTCT
This sequence comes from Nocardia tenerifensis NBRC 101015, assembly GCF_000308715.1. GTDB lineage: Bacteria > Actinomycetota > Actinomycetes > Mycobacteriales > Mycobacteriaceae > Nocardia > Nocardia tenerifensis. The sequence continues at coordinate 29,905 of NZ_BAGH01000198.1, read as the reverse complement.
TCGGCATCCGGCGGAAGAAGTCGACGCTACTGACCCTCGGGTCCCGCGCGACCTCGTCGAGGTCGGTGTTCATCCGAAACCGGTCGTAGAGGCCGCCTTCCGGGACGGTGACGAGACGCCCGCCGAGGTCGACCTCTACGGTCCCGTCGGCCAGCTTGCCGGTCGATGCCATCGACGCTCTCCTCCAATGTAAGCGGTGTCAACACCGAGGATGGCACGGCATGTGAGCACTGTCAACAACGCGCGTTGCGAGGCGCGGCGCTCAGGAGCCGACCGAGGCGATCGCGAGGAAGGCACTGCGCACCCGCTCGGCGACCTCATCGCTCGACGCCGCGTGCAGCTTGCCGTCGAGGTACAGGCAGGCCAGCCCATGCGCGAGCCCCCAGCCGGCCGACGCCAGGGCCGAGGAGTCCGCTTCGGGGAAAACCTGATCGAGCGCGTCGGCCAGCAGCTCGTGCAGAGCATCGGCGGCCTTGGCCCGCTCGTCGTCCGCATCGTCGCACGGCTTGCCGAACATCACGCGGAACAGTGCCGGGCGCCGCAGCGCGAAGGCGACGTAGGCGACCGCGAACTCGGCCAGATCCTGGAGCGAGGCGGGCGGGTTGCCGCCCTGGCCCAGGTCCGCCAGCAGATCCCGGAAGCCCTCGACGGCCAGCGCGGACTCCAGTGCGTCGCGATCCTTGAAGTGGCGATACGGCGCCGTCTGCGACACGCCGGCCCTCCGCGTGACCGCGCGGAGCGAGAAGGGCTCGCCGGCCTCGAGCATCTCCATCGCGGCCGACAGCAGCGCTGTCCGTAGGTCGCCGTGATGGTAGCTGCCCTTCTCCGATGTTGACATTGCTCACTTTGCCCTTCTACGCTGTGTTAGCACTGTAAACATAGCGCACTCCCCGGAGGAACCGTCCGGCCTTCGTCACCCCTGGGCGACGATGCGCTGCCGTCGACGGCATCACCGATCGCACCTTCGCGTCGGCCTCTGCGACACGCCGACAACCGCACCAGCGACCATATGTCCCCGAGTTCGACCAACGTTGGTCCACACCCCGGGCCACGGTGGTGGACCGCATAGCCCTCGGGTGGCACGACGCTGCTCGTCACCGAGCCGACGTCGACACCGCCCCATCACCGCGAGGAGACCACATGCAGACCGTCCTCGGCGCCGGCGGACCGATCGCCGACGAGCTCGTCAAAGAGCTCCACCGCAACCACACCAAGGACATTCGCCTCGTCAGCCGCAAGCCGGCGCAGATCAACGACACCGATGAACTCGTAGCCGCGGACCTCACCGATGCCGAGGCCACCGGCCGCGCCGTCGCGGGCAGCCAGATCGCCTACCTCACCGTCGGCCTGCCCCTGAACTCGGAGCTGTGGGAGCGTCAATTCCCCGTCATCATGCGCAACGTCATCGACGCCTGCGCCGCACACGGAACAAAGCTCGTCTTCTTCGACAACACCTACATGTATCCCGGAACGTCGGCGCCGCAGACCGAGTCGACCGCATTCGCACCGAACGGTCGCAAGGGACGTGTCCGCGGCGAGCTCGCCACCATGCTGCTCGAGGCCGTGCGGGCCGATCGGGTTCAAGGCCTCATCGGCCGCGCCCCCGAGTTCTACGGACCCGGCTCGACCAAGAGCTACACGAATTCGTTGGTGTTCGACCGGATCAGGGCGGGCAAGCGGCCGTTCGTCCCGGTGAACGCCCACACCGAGCGCTCCCTGATCTGGACCCCCGCCGCGAGCCGGGCGCTGGCCCTGCTCGGCAACACCGCGGATGCCTACGGCCAGACGTGGCACCTACCGACCGACCCGAACCGCCAGACCTACGCCCAGCTCATCGAGATCGCGGGCGAGGTCACCGGCCGCAAGATCGGCTACACGGTCCTGCCGATGCTCGCTTTCCGCCTCGGGCGCCACCTCGTCGAGCCGCTCGACGAGATGTACGAACTCCTCGACCGCTACCGCGACGACAACATCTTCGACAGCTCGAAGTTCGCGGCCCGCTTTCCCGACTTCCAAGTCACCACCTATCGGGAGGGAGTCACGCGGATCCTCACCGGCGAGCGGTTGATCGAGTCCGAGCCGATGTAATACGGTACGGGGGTATCTCTCAGGCCGGTTAGCCCTGAACGGCTGCTGCAAACAGGAGGAGATGTCGTGCGAGTACTACTCATCGGGGCCAGGGGATATGTGGGTTCCGCTGTCGCCGAACGCCTCTCGTCCCTCGGGGACGAGATCGTGGCACTCGAGCGTCCCGGCGCGGACACCGGCGCGCATGAGTATGAGACGCGCACAGGAGATCTCGCCGATCCCGCGTCGCTGACCGCCGCGGTCACCCCCGATATCGACGCCGTCGTCAATCTGGCGACTCCCAGCGGCGATGCCGCCGTGGACGCGGCCGCGGTCGCCGCGCTCACCGATCCGCTGCGCGGCACCGGCAAGCCGTTCGTCTACACCAGCGGAGTCTGGGTGCTCGGCGCGACCGACGGTGCCGACGAAACCTCGCCCACCAACCCGATTCCCATCGTCGGGTACCGTCCCGAGATCGAACGCCAGGTCCTCGCGCTCGCCGGCGCCGGCGTCCGCGCGGCCGTCGTCCGCCCCGGCATCGTCCACGGGCGCGGCGGCGGAATTCCCGCCCTGCTGGTCGATTTGGCCCGCAAGCACGAGGCCCCGGTGGTCGTCGCCGACGAGTCGGTCGTGTGGCCCATGGTCCACCTCGACGACCTGGCCGATCTGTTCGCGAAAGTCGTGCACGCGGCTCCGGCCGGCTCGATCTGGCACGGCATCAGCCAGCCCGCCGTCCCGGTCACCGACCTGGCCACGGCCGCAGCCCAGGCCGCCGGTGTCACCGGCGACACCGAGATCTGGCCCCTCGAGGAAGCCCGAGCCGAACTGGGCACGCCCTTCGCCGACGCCCTGGCGCTGAGCCAGACCATCACCGGACAGGCCGGAATCGAGCAGTTGAACTGGCAGCCCGAGGGTCCCGATGTCATCTCGGATCTGACCGATGGGTCCTATCGCTGACCCACCGTTGCCTGGGAGGCAAGCCTGTCCCGTCGCCGGACAGGCTTGCCTAGCAGCACTTTCGTCGGCGCAGAAGGCACCGGGGGAACTTCGACCACCATCGAGTGATAGACATCGCCGACCGGGGCGGGCGCACAAGCTCCGACCGTGCGATTGGGGTGTCACAATTCAGGGCGGGCGCATACGTTTCGACCATGCGATTGAGGTGTCACAATTCCGAGGTATGACACACAACCCGGAACCTGGCGATTACACACTGCAGCCCGATGGTGTCAGCCCCTACTACCTGCGTGTACTTCCCGACGGCCGCCACGAGAGAATGCGGTGCGAGGCGGGAAAGACGGCATACCAGGCGGCAGCAGGGAAGGTAGTCTGCGGGCCTCCCGGGTCAAGATTGTTGTCGACCCGAGTGTTCCCAATACCGGCCCCCGACGAGCCAGAAGGCGGAGATCTGGCCGGCGACCGTGAACCGCGCAGCCCGGTGCCACCGAGTCCGCACCTTCGCGGGGCCCAGAACATCCCACCGGACTCTGATCCGGTCAGTCTCCCCGGCATCGACCATTGAGCCGAGACCGAGACGCCGCAGCACCGCGCTCCCCCACGCCTTTCCGTCAGGAGCTGCACCGAGTCGGCGACACGTTCACGCTCGCCTGCCACCCCGAACGCTACCTGTTACGAGGCTGTCGCGCGGATCGATGTCAGGCAAACCGAGGACGGCGTCATCGGATGCTCGCGAGATAGGTTGTCCGCCAACGCCTTTGGTCAACTTGACCGTCCGGAACGAGGCGTTACCGCGTGGTCACGCGTCGAGTGCCGGCATCGGGTCGGTACGTGTAGTGAACGAGCCCCTGCTGAAGCCCTGCCTAGGTTGTCATATAGCGCGCGAGCTGGGCTGTCTTCCAAGGTGTTCCAGTAAAGTCCGGGGAACCCGTGCTCCGTGGCGTCCGGCGCTACCCCCTCGATCACGGCGGTCGCCGCACCTCGGCGGCGTGGCAGCCCAGCTCGATGAAACATCGAATTCCGATGAGCCGATTCGACTAGCGTGGAGTCCGATGATGAAATTGTCTACTACCCTATGCAGACTGATCACACGCCTGCTGTAGCTCTGCTCATCGGGATTCTCGTGCTCACCACACTCGTGGTGGTGACACTTCGGTGGCGCGGCAAGTCCTGGCCTGTGGTGGCGCTCGGCGGTGTGGCCGCGGTGGTCATCGGCTATGTGGTGGGCCAGGAGGCGATCTTTCTGCTGTGGTGAAGACCGTTGCCCACGGAGTCGTAGAGGCGGAGTTCGAAGCGGCTGACGGCGAGAGCGAGACAGTGGCCGCGACAGCATCGGTTTGTGCGGGGAGAACCAGTTAAGAATATTTGCGCCACAACCTATGCCGTGGCGCGGAGCCAGTCTTCAAAGGTCATCAACACCGGGTGGAGTTCGCGCAGGTGCGTTAGGTTTCGATCGAGGCCGAGGATGTCGCGTGTTTGGAAGAAGCGGAACATGGCCGCGTAGTCGTGGCCGACGCCGGGCATCGAGGATCGCAGATCGTCCGGCGGAATCGGGCGGTATCGGCACGGGGTGCCCGTCACCTGCTCGAAGGTGGCGGCTATCTCGTCACCGGTCAGGCTGTCCGCTGCGACGGCGAGGTCGCGGGCACCCCAGCTCTGCCAGTTCTGGAGCATGAAGTCGGCGAACCACGCGATGTCGTCCAGCCCGATCAGCGGGTACCTGCCCGATCCCAACGGGAGGGAGAACAACAGCCCGGACCGTCCGTCGGGGAGCGGGTGGCGCTGTGGCGCGAGGCGCGCTCGCAGATTCTCGAAGTAGGGCGAGGTCGTCAGGATCGACACGTGGTCGCTGTACCAGCCGTCGTCGACCTCACGCATCGTCTCATCGGATCGGAGCATGTTGATGTGCGCCGCCACGGCGGCTTTCGCGTCGAGGTGCGGCACCGGGATGGATCCGCCGGTGAGGGTCACGGCGCTGTCCAGTGAGGACCAGACGAACCGTTCGACCCGGGCCGCCCGCGCGGCCTCCAGCACGGTGATCCCCCTCCGATATTCGCCGAGAACGCTTGCGCCGGACCAGAAGTCGGTATTGCAGAACACTTGCTCCATGCCGGTGACGGCCGCGCGGACGCTGTCGGCGTCGTCCAGATCGCCCTGAACGGTGCGGATCCGGCTGCCTCCACGCGCCAGCAGATCCGCGGCCTTGTCCGCGCGAGGCTTGCGGGTGAGCACGGCGACGGTGTCGCCGGGAGTGCGGAGCAGTCGGTGGACCACCGCGCTGCCCATCGCGCCGGTGCCGCCGATGACGAGCGTATCAACCATGATCGGCACAGCTCCCTTCTGAATTCTGTTGGCTGACAATGTGTTCGGCGACCTGCCGGTGCGCTGCGAGCCACACTTTGTCGCTCACCGACTCGATATGCTCGAGGATCCGGACGAACATGCCGGACAGCAGCGGCCTGGCGCCGACGTGTGCGTGCACGGTCAGGTTGTAGATCCCCGCGCCGGGCGCGTCGAGCACGTCGTTCAGCAGGTCGACGTGGCTGTCCAGGTAGTCGCGGGGTCCGGCTGCGCCGCGAATGTCGGACAGCGCACTGTGCATGATCGCGACGAGCGGGCCGTGCCGGGTCGTCAGGACTCGCGGTAGTTCGTAGTCGTTGTAGTCACCGGACCACAGGTATCCGGCCTCGGCCAGCAGATCGGGGTTGTTCGTCGTGCCCGAGGCCCGGGGACTCATCCAGCCGATGGGGCGCACGCCGGTCAGGTCGCCGAGGATCGCGGTGCATCGGCGGATGTTCTCGCGTTCGGCGCGAACGTCGAGCAGGGCCGGGATGACATCCTGCGCGTAGGAGTGCGCGGCGATCCCGTGCCCGGCGTCGTGCACGGCCTTGACCGCTTGCGGAAACCTCTCGGCCACAAGGCCGTTGGCGCCGAAGGTGGCGGGCACGTGACGCAGAATGTCGAGCAGCCGCCACACCCCGGTGGTGGCGCCGTACTCGGACCAGGAAACACTGTGTGTATCAAGCACTCCCGGCAGTGGCCACGCCGCGGCCATCGGGGCGTAGACCGGCCAGTGGCCCGGTGACCACAGCTCCACGGCCACGGTGATGATGACCGCCGCCTGCTTGCCGCCCGGCCACCGTATCGGCGCCTCGCTCATCGGCCCGTCCCGGTGTGACCATCGGCCGCGACGTCGCGCCGGGCACGCACGAATGCCTCGACGCAGCAGGCGATCTCGGCGTCCGAGTGGGCGGCCGAGACCTGGACGCGAATGCGCGCCGCGCCCCGGGGCACGACCGGATGGGTGAAGGCGACCGCGTAGACGCCGTGGCCGAACAGGGCTCGCGACATCCGCCTTCTGGCGTCTCGAACCCCGACCGGACGGCCGGCCCGCGCCCGCCGGCCCCGCGATGAACACCCTCGACGACACCTGGGAATTCGTGGCCGCCGGGGATACTCTCGCCGTCGCCACCCGCAGCCATGTCAACACCACCCGAACAGACCTCGCGGTGATCCCGCTACACGGAGTCGCACCGAGCCGCGTCGTCCTCGCGACGCGCACCGAGGATTCCGGTCTGGTGGCGGCCTTCCTGAGGTGCGCCAGAGAACAGCTGACTGCCTGAGGCACGTTCCGCGCGTCCGAGAAGTCCGGCGGTGAACACCCTCGGCATGATGAGCGGGCGTTCAGCATGCGCCTTCCGAGACGCACTGCCGGTCAATTGCCAAGCGGCAGTTGTCTTCTCGCGATACCGCCCCGTACCCCTTACCGCCTGACCGGCAGGACGACGTGTGAGGCCAGGAACGCTCCCCGGCGGCCGTAGGGACTGCGGATCAGTACCACCGGCAGCGGCGTTTCTCCCGGTGGGCGCAGCCGGTCGGCGAGCAGTTCGGCCCCGTCGGGCATGGGAATGGTCATGTCCCGTGTTTCCTGCGGGACAGCGATCGTGGCAGGTGGAACCCGCAGCCACGCATCGACCAACCGCCCCGACATCGCCGCGCGCGCACTGCGCCAATCCACTGTCATCGCGACACCTCTCCAGATCTCCGTTGCCTACAAAATGTAACCTACAGTTTGTAGAGTACGCTGTGGGTCGAGCGCAAGAGAGGACGAGAATTTTGCCGACCACGCCCCGGCTGTCCCGCCAAGAGCGGCGCGAGCAGCTGCTCGATGCCGCGCTGTCGATCGTGCGGGCGCACGGCACCGACCAACTGTCCCTGGTGACCCTGGCCGAAGCCGCCGGAGTCAGCCGCCCGGTGGTGTACGACCACTTCGGCACCCGGCCCGGGTTGCTGCTCGCGCTTTACCGTCGGCTCGCCGATCGGCTACGCGAGATGACCAGCACAGCCTTGGCGCGGGCGAACGCGGACCCGCAGGAGCTGGCCCAGGCGTTGAGCACGGCTTACTTCACGTGCCTGACGGAGGTTTCCGAGTGGACCGCCGTGGCCTCGGCGCTGCGCGGCAGCCCTGAACTCGAGCCCGTCGAACTCGAATTGTGCGACGGATTCGCGGACATGATGAGCGCCGCCATCGCCGGCCACACCCGCCTGTCGGCGCGGACTCTGCGGCTGCGCTGTTTCGCGGTGATGGGCGCCGCCGAGATCCTCGGCGCCGAGCTGATCCGCGGCCGCGCCACCCTCACCGAGGCCACCGACGCGCTGACCGGTCTCATCCTCGCCGGCCTCGACATCACCGCGACCGGCTGAAGCAGTCAACTGGCGGGCGCACCCGCACGCTTTCGGCATCCAGCGCCCCCGGTGCGCGGCGCACGCGATGCCGATTACGTTGGGCGACAAGCTATGTCATCGTCGCCGCCGGCAACTCCTCGACCGGGTCACCGGTGGCGTCGTCGAGGAAGACCGCACCCGTCTCGAGCATGCGACCCACCACATAGGTCGAGGAAAACAGCGCTTCGGGGGTATGGACGCCGGGACCGGGTGGGGTCGCGCCGTCGAGCTCGAGCAGGCGTTCCACCCCCAGCGCGACACCGAGCGAGGTCAACGGCCCCTGCCCCCCGCGGGTGCAGCAGATAGGTGCTGCGATGCAGCCACCCGTCGTGCGCGGTCGAGATCACGACCGGCGATGGTGAACGGCAGCGACGGGTACCACTGCCGCAGGAACCGTGCCGCACGCGAACCCACCACGCCCGAATATGTAACCTACATTTTGTCGGTTCAGTTGGGAAGCATGCCGAGAGAGACGTGGCGCACTGTGCTCGGGCGGGCATGTTTCGCGATCACCACAGAGCGGCGTGAGAGCGCACCGATGTCAACGACTTGGGCCGGCTTCTGGACCTTGACGAGCGCTATCCGAACCGCTTGGTGGAGAACGACTTACGCCGACTTCCGGGCGTCGACGATCGATGCGGGCCGGGTCAGGCGCGGCCACTTCGACCGGGTTGGCCGGTGTCGGCGCGGGCATCGTATTCCGCGCGGGCGGCGTCGATGTGGGTGAGGTGGGCGACGCTCCACTCCAGCAGTGGCGCGGTGGCTTCGCGCAGCGTCCTGCCCATCGGGGTGAGCTCGTAGCTGACGTGGGGTGGCATGACGTTGTGCACGGTGCGGGTCAAGATTCCGTCGCGTTCCAGGTCGCGCAGTGTGACGGTGAGCATGCGCTGGCTGATCCCGTCGATGTCTCGTTTGAGCTCGGTGAAGCGGCGCGGACCGTGCCGGAGATTGCGCACGATCAGCAACGACCACTTGCCGGCGACGATGTCGAGCACCACCCGGGTTCGGCACGTAACGTCCTGCGGCACAGGCCTGCTCGTGGTCATGGTTACCTCCGGGGAACCGGGGCACGGAAATGTGCCTTATTGCTCTGGGCATATCGAGCGATCACCATTGATTGCGGTTCTTGAACAGTACCGGGTTACGAACGGTAACCGTAGTTGTTTCGCGCGTAGCTCGCCTCGAAAGAAGGACATCATGTCAACATTTCTGCTGGTCCACGGCGCTTGGCACAGTGGACGGTGCTGGGAGCGAGTGGTGCCGCTGCTGGAGTCGGCCGGACACCGAGTGCTCGCGCCGTCGCTCACCGGCTACGGCGACAAGGCGCATCTGCTCGGCCCCGAGGTCGGGCTCGACACGCACGTCGAGGACATCGTCTCGCTGATCGACGAGCAAGATCTCACCGAGGTGATCCTGGTGGGGCACAGCTACGCGGGACTGGTCATTTCCGCTGCGGCCAACCGGGTTCCGGACCGGATCGGGCATTTGGTCTACCTCGACGCGATGGTCCCGCGCGACGGCGAGACCGCGGTCGACGTCCTCCCTGTCACTCGAGATCTGATCGATCTCGCCGAGCGGTCCGACAGCGGCTGGCGGGTGCCGCCGATGCCGGAGCTGCCACCACCCTTCGGCCTGTTCGGGGTCACCGACCCGGTCGACGTTGCCTGGCTGCGCGGGATGCTCTCGGATCAACCGGTGCGCTGCCTTCAGCAACCGGTGCGCATGGACAACCCGGCCCTCAACACCGTCCCGCGCACGCATATTCATTGCGTCGGCCCGAGTCCGGCGGGCATCACCCGACGACCAGTTCCTTTGCAGCCCAACGGTTCTCCCGCCCAAGTGTGGGAGTTACCGACCGGCCACGACTGCATGATCACCATGCCCGTCGAGCTCAGTGAACTGCTGCTGAAGCTCAGCGTGTAGCACCGACCGGGCGGATCGGTGACAGGCGTGATCACCCGGTCGACCTCGACCGGTGACGGATCCGTGGGTCGGTCACCGGTCGAGGCGGGCGGCGCGGGCGTTCAGGTAGCGCTGCTGCGGCAGGCTCATAGTCCGTTGCGCGGCAAGCAGATACGCTTCGCGGGCGGCGGCGGGGTCGCCGATGGACTCCAGAAGGTGGGCGCGCACGGCGTGCAGGCGGTGGTCGTCGGCGATGCGCGCGTCGGTCGCGAGGTCGTCGACGAGCCGCAAACCCGCGTGGGGGCCGATCGCCATCGACACCGCGACGGCGTGGTTGAGCGCGATCATCGGGTTGTCGGCGAGGGCGAGCAGACGATCGTAGAGGAGCATGATCTGCGGCCAATCGGTCTCGGCGTAGCTGGGCGCCTCGTCGTGCAGCGCGGCGATGGCGGCTTGCAGTTGATACGGGCCGGGGACGCCGCGCGGCAGGGTCGCGGTGATGAGCGCTATGCCCTCGATGATGGACTCGGCGTGCCAGAGTGCGCGGTCCTGCTCCTGCATCGGGACGAGTTCACCGCACGGTCCGGTGCGGGCCGCGCGGCGGGCGTCGGTGAGCAGCAGCAGCGCGAGCAGGCCGGCCACCTCGGCGTCGTCGGGCAGCAGCCGGTGCAGCAGGCGGGTGAGTCGGATTGCCTCCGTGGACAATTCGACGCGGTGCAGGCTGTCGCCGGAGGTGGCGGCGTAGCCCTCGGTGAAGATCAGGTAGAGCACGTGCAGCACCGCGGTCAGGCGCGCGTCGCGCTCGCCGAGGGCGGGCGGTGCGAAGGGGACACCACTGTCCTTGATCGTCTTCTTCGCGCGGCCGATGCGCTTGGCCATGGTCGGCTCGGGAACGAGGAAGGCGCGGGCGATCTCGGCGGTGGTCAGGCCGCCGACCGCGCGCAGGGTGAGCGCTACCTGCGACGGCGGCGAGAGCGCGGGGTGACAGCACAGGAACAGCAGGATCAGCGTGTCGTCGGAGTCGGTCGCGCGCCGGTCGGCGGGCGGGGTCACCCAATCCTGCGGCAGCACCCACCGCGCGGCCTGCGCCTCACGCCGTTCGCGAGCCTGCTCGCTGCGCAACAGATCGGTCAATCGTCGCGAGGCGACGGTGATCAGCCAGGCCGTGGGATTGTCGGGAACGCCCTGCGTCGGCCACTGCGTCGCGGCGGCGAGCAGCGCCTCCTGCACCGCGTCCTCGGCGGAGTCGAAATGGCCGTAGCGCCGCACCAGCGCGGCCAAGACCTGCGGCGCCGCGGAACGCAGCAGGTCGGCCACTCGGCTGTCCGGCACGTCAGCCGTGATCGGGGGCCGCCTCGGAGATCGGCCGCACATCCGCGTAGGCCGTGTCGGCGAGGTGCGCGGGCGCGGGGCAGCGGCCCAGCTCGGCGGCGATCTCGGTGGCGCGGTCGAAGCTCTCGCACTCGACGATCCAGTAGCCGGCGAGCACCTCCTGGGTCTCCGCGTACGGTCCGTCGGTGACGAACGCCGTGCCCGAGCCGCCGATCCGCCGGGTATGCACCGGCTCGGCCAAGCCGCGCGTCTCCACCAGCTCGCCGGATTCGGCCAGTCGCTTGTTGAAGTCGGTCATGAACTGGACCATGGCCGCGAACTCCTCGGCCGTCCAAGCGGGCTTGCCGGACGCCTTGCCCGCCATGCCGTCGTAATCCTCCTGCGAGCCGTAGCTCAGGATCATGTATTTCATCGTCACTCCTCGTCGTCGGCCGCCCCGGTGGCGTCGCTCGTAATGGAACGTCGGAGCCGGAGACCATTCTCGGACATCGGGGCGGTGAAAATGTTGATTGCTTGAGTCAGTGGGGCGGCAGCGTGACTGCGGACTCCGTTGCGATCAGGATGCGCGGGGCGAGGGGTGCAAGGCGCTGGAGCCGAGGGGGCTCCCGCAGATGGGTTGCCATCACGAACATCCGGCCGCCGGAGGATGCCCGGGTCCAGCCACGCGAGGGGCCCGGGGCACGGGCGCTGGGCCGCAGGACACGAGGCACCAGGCACGAGGCGTGGTGCACGGGCGCACAAGGCGGCCCCGTGGCGCGAGGCGAGGGGTTGCAGCGCGCTGGAATTGAGGGGCTCCTCGCCGAGGGTTGGCCATCACGTGCATCCGGCCGCCGGAGAATGCCGAGGTCCGGCCACGCGAGCGGCGTCGGGCAGGACGCACGGCGCACGGGCCGCAGGGCAAGACACACGGTGCACAGCGCACGCGCAATGGGCCTGCGGCGCGGGGCACAAGGCGCAACCGCATGCGCGGCCTGGACCGCGCTGTAGCCGAGGATGCCCCGCAGATGAATTGCTGTCATGAACATCCAGCCGCCGAAGGAGGGTGCCGGCGTCCGGCCACGCGAGCGGCACCGGGGCACGCGCTGCGGGCCACGGCTCGGGGCTCGGGGGCTCAAAGGCTCAAAGGCTCAGGGGGCTCGGGGGGCTCGGAGGGCTCGGAGGGCTCGGAGGGCTCGGAGGGCTCGGAGGGCTCGGAGGGCTCGGAGGGCTCGGAGGGCTCGGAGGGCTCGGAGGGCTCGGAGCAGCATCGTCCGCCGACTGCAGTGGTGACGACTGTCGGATCCCTGAGACAGCGTCTCGGCAGAGGGCTGACGGGGTGCCGCGGCGATATTCAGATGGCGGGTGGGACTGATCGTGACATGCTGGGGCGCATGCGGATCGACGGGACTGTGGCTCGGGGGTATGAGGGGGTTCGGGAGGCGTTTGCGGCTAACTTCGCCGATGAGGGCGAGGTGGGGGCGGCGGTGTGCGTGTATCGGGACGGGCGGCCGGTGGTGGATCTGTGGGGCGGGGTGGCCGACGCGCAGACGGGGCGGCCGTGGGAGCGCGACACGCTTCAGCTGGTGTACTCGGCGACCAAGGGGGTGGTCGCGGCGGCGGCGCATCTGCTGGTTCAGCGCGGGCAGCTCGACCTGGACGCGCCGGTCGCGCGGTACTGGCCGGAGTTCGCGGCGGCGGGCAAGGGCGAGATTCCGGTGCGCTGGCTGCTGACGCATCAGGCCGGTCTGGCCGCGCTCGATGAACCGGTGCCGCTGGCCGAGGCGCTGGCCTGGACGCCGATGGTCGACGCGCTGGCCGCGCAGGCGCCGAACTGGACGCCGGGCACCGACCACGGATACCACGGGCGCACCTACGGCTGGCTGGTCGGCGAGGTGATCCGGCGGATCACCGGGCGTACCGTCGGGCAGTTCCTGGCCGAGGAGATCGCGAAGCCCTACGGCATCGACTTCTTCATCGGACTGCCCGCGGCCGAACGGAATCGGGTGAGCCGCTTGACGTTCGCGCCGAAGCCCGACCTGGCCTCGGTGCCCGACGAACTCGTTCCCGAGCAGCTGCGACCGATGCTCGCGGCCATGCGCGATCCGGAATCATTGTCCAACAGGGCTTTTCAGATCACCGACCCGCCGGACATCGACTTCGACTCGCCCGCCGTGCACGCCGCGGAGATACCCGCGAGCAACGGCATCGGAACCGCGCGCGGGCTGGCCCGGCTGTACGCGACGCTGATCGGGGAGGTCGACAGCGACCGGTTGCTCACCGAGGAGACCCTCGCGGCAGCCGTCGCCGAGCAGACCAGCGGACTCGACCGGGTCATCATGCTGCCGAATCGCTATGCCACCGGGTTCATGCTGCCGCTCGCGGAATTTCCACTGGGCGGGCCGGATTCGTTCGGCCATCCGGGGCGAGGCGGGTCGCTCGGGTATGCCGATCCCGGTCGGGGTGTCGCCTTCGCCTACGTCACCAACTACATCATCGAAGGGGCGCTCGATCTGCGCGCACGCAATCTGGTCGATGCGCTCGACAGTGCTCTCGGATAGCACGCGGATTGCCGACTGGCGCAACGGCTGATGCGCGCGAGCATGGTCCCTGACATCCCGGTCAGCGGAGGGTGCGAATCCACCGTCGCGTGTCCGCGGGATCGATGACGTCGTCCAGTTCCAGAACGGTGGCCGCCGTCAACGCTTTTCCGCTGGCGTAGGCCAGGCTGACCAGGTTGTCGAACGCCTCCTGACGCTTGCCGGGGTCCTCGATGGCGGCGAGTTCCTTCGCGAAGCCCAGGCGCACAGCCCCTTCCAGACCCATGCCGCCGATTTCGCCGGTGGGCCAGGCGATCACGAAGCGCGGAGCGCGGAAGGACCCGGCCGCCATGGCCTGCGCGCCGAGGCCGTACCCCTTGCGCAGGACGATGGTGCCCCACGGGACGGACAGTACGGCCGCTTCGATGAACAGGCGGCTGAACCTGGTGACGGTGGCGTCTTTCTCGGCCTCCGGGCCGACCATGAAACCCGGTGTGTCGCAGAGGGACACGATCGGCAGATCATTGGCGTCGCACAGGCGGAGGAACGCGCTGAGCTTGTCGGCGGCGGGCGCGTCGATGGCGCCGCCGAGGTGGTGGCAGTTGTTGGCGATGAGGCCGTAGGGGCGGCCCTCGACGCGGATCAGGGCCGTGACGAGGCCGACCGCCCAGTCGGCGCGCAGCTCGAGCACGGAGTCGAGGTCGGCGACGGCCTCGATCGCGCGGTGGATGTCGAAGGCGTGCAGCCGGTTCTCCGGGATGACGTGACGGGCCAGGCGCGGATCCGGGGCGGTCCAATCGTCCACCGCGCCTGGGAAATAGGAGAGGTACCGCTGCGCGACGCGCACCGCCTCCGCTTCGTCGGCGGCCACGATGTGCACGACGCCGTTGCGGCGCTGCACCTCGATCGGGCCGATGTCCTCGGGGGCGTAGACGCCGAGGCCGCCGCCCTCGATCATGGCCGGGCCGCCCATGCCGATGTTCGCGTCGGGGGTGGCGATGACGACGTCGCACATGCCGAGCAGGGCCGCGTTGCCCGCGAAGCAGCGGCCGGACACGATGCCGATCAACGGGACTCGGCCGGACAGCGCGCCCATGGCGTGGAAGGTGGTGAAGTCGAGGCCGGAGATGCCGCCGTCGGTGTCGCCGGGGCGCCCGCCACCGCCCTCGGTGAAGAAGACGACCGGAAGGTTCTGCACGCGAGCCAGTTCCAGCATGCGGTCGGTCTTGGCGTGGTTGCGCACGCCCTGGGTGCCCGCCAAAACGGTGTAGTCGTACGACATTACGACCACGCGGCTGCGGTCTGCGCCGAAGCGGTCGGCGTTGATGGTCGCGACTCCCCCGATCAGACCGTCGGCGGGGGTGTTCGCGATCAGGTCTTCTTGACTGCGGCGCAGTCGCTGGGCGGCCACCGCCAAGGCGCCGTACTCCACGAAGCTGTCGGGATCGACTAGGTCGGTGATGTTCTCGCGGGCGGTGCGCCTGCCGAGGCGGTGGCGTTTGGCGACGGCCTCGGCGCGGGATTCGTCGAGCACGACGCGGCGCCTTTCGAGCACCTCGGCCAGGTCGGGACGGATGGCGTCGAGATCGACGGCCGTGCTGTCGGCGGCGACGCCCTCGTGGTCGGCTTCGGTCCAGATCAGCAGGGGCGCATGCGGATCCACCGTTGCGCCCGGTGTCGCGAGGTGGCGGCGGATGCGCAGTGGTTGCTCGGCGCGCAGGACGTGCTGCATCTTCATCGCCTCCAAGACGGCGACTTCGGCGCCGGCCGCCACCACGGTGCCCGGTTCGACCAGGCTGACCACTGTGCCGCCCATGGGCGAGCGCAGGGTTTGTTCATCGTCTTGCAGGACAAAGGAATCGGCCGTCCCGGTCGGCGCGGGATAGTCGGCTGCGGACGGCTCGATATGGGGCGCGTAATCGGTTGCGAGGGCGGCGAATTCATCGAGATTGCGTTCGAACCACTGGGTCGAGACGGTGGTTTCGCCCGCGAGCGCGTCCAGCACCGCCCGCAGCAGGTTCGCGTTGGTGTCGATGCCGACCACGACGGTCTCGGCGAGCGCGTCCGAGCAGCGGCGCAGTGCGGCGGAGTACGAGGGACCGCGGGCGATCACCTTCGCGAGCAGCGAATCGAACTGTGCCCCTTGCCGCATCCCGGCGTAGGCGGCCGTGTCGACGCGCACACCGACGCCGGTCCGCGCGGCGAACTGGGCGAGGGTGCCGGTGCTCGGCAGCACTTCGCCGCCCGCGGTGACGATCTCGGCGTTCACCCGCGCCTGCACGGCGTAGCCGCGCGGCGGACCGGTCGGCAGGTCGAGGTCCGCCAGGGCGCGTCCCTGCGCCAGATCCAGTTGGATCGACACCAGGTCCACCCCTGTCACCTCCTCGGTGACCGTGTGCTCCACCTGAAGTCGCGGATTCACCTCGAGGAACCACGCGTCCGCGCCGCGCACCAGGAACTCGACCGTGATCACACCGCGACACCCCACCGACTCGGCCAGCCGCACCGCGTCCGCGTGCAGCCGTTCGCGAAGCGCCGCAGCGAGATTCGGCGCCGGCGCGACCTCGATCAGCTTTTGGTGCCGCCGCTGCACACTGCAGTCTCGGTCCCCCACGGCGACGGCGTGCACGCCGTCCGCGACCACCTGCACCTCGATATGCCGCGCGTCATCGATGAGCGCCTCCGCGTACACCGTGTCGTCCCCGAACCCCGCCAACGCCTCCGCCCGGCATCGCTCATACGCCTCGGCCAGCATCTTCGCCTCGCGCACCGCCCGCATCCCGCGCCCGCCGCCCCCACCCGCCGCCTTCACCATCACGCCGTCCGGATGCGCGGCGAGCAGCGAAGCGATCTCGTCGAGCCCCCCGCCCGCCGACGTAGCGGCCAACACCCGCACCCCCGCCCGCTCCGCCGCCGCCCGCGCCGCCACCTTGTCCCCGAACGTCCGCAACACCTCCGCCCCCGGCCCCACGAACACCAGCTCCCCCGCCGCACACGCCTCCGCGAAATCCGCACTCTCACTGAGAAACCCATACCCCGGATGCACGAACGCCCCCGCCCCCGCCGCCGCCACCACAGCGCTCACATCCAGATACGCCGCCGCCCCCACTCCCGGCAACCGCACCGCATCATCGGCCAGCCGAACGTGCAAAGCATCCCGCTCCTCGGCCGTATACACCGCCGTAGTCGCCCACCCCCGCTCCCGAGCAGCCCGCATCACCCGAACCGCAATTTCACCCCGATTGACCACAACCACGCGCATCCGGCCAGTCTCCCGCATGCCCGCCCAGCCTCGAACAGGGCCTCTTCGTCGGACAGCGCCGCCAGGTCCTCGGCCTCCCGCCGGACCTTGCGGATGTCGTTGAGCCGGGCGACCTGGATCGCGACCTCGAACAGCACCGTCAGCGCGAACGCCAGGGCCAGCATGGAGAACGGGTCCTGGGGGCGTAGTGGGTCGGATTGCCGAGATGATGCTCTCCGGACCTTGCGGCTGCGTGCACGCCGACTTCGGAACCCATCTCATTAGCCGAGCCGAAGCACCAGAACCGGTTTCGACTGGGGCCGGGACCTGCCCCAGAAGCCGGCCGACATCGAACCGCGCGATTGGCCGCCGACCGTGACAGCACCGCCTGCTCCCGCCGCGTGAGCGTCGAAGAATGTCGGCAGTCTCTGCTGTGAGCGTGCCGGGCACTACCTATTTGCGCGGTGCCGACAGACCTGGGATGACGGCGCGACCGCGGGCGGATGGGGGCTACCTCTCGAGGACCATCGCGAGCCCCGTCGAATCACCCACTCGCGCGACCCGAGACCGATGTCCAGCTCACCGGGATCGGGCGACGATGGCCGTATCGGAGCACGACGCGAAGGAGTAACAGTGACGGCCATCGAATCGGGAACCTATGTCGGCGCCACCGCCGCGGAACTGCGGGAGAAGGGCACGCCGGACAAGGCGGCGGGGCTGGTCAGCCAGAAGGCCCTGTTCCATCGCCGCGGAAAGATCACCCTCGATACCGACACCCTGGTGTTGTCGGACTGGAACGATTCCGGCGACCTGATCCTGCGCCCCACCGAAATCACCGCTATCGAGCGAAAATTCACCGACCTCTACGGCCGCTTCCTCGGCGGTCTGCTCGATTCCGGCAAACCCCTGATCCTGCACACCGTCTCGGCTGGGGAGATCTACCTGCTCATCGACCGCAAGGAATTCATGGAGACCACCCGGAACAAGGCATGGGCCCAAGCCTTGCTCGACTGGCACACCGCCGGTACGGGACGCACGGATTGAGTTGCGTCACAGCGTTTTACATCCCACATCCGGCAGCTTGGGGCACCGTAGGCGCGCCGGTGCAGCCATCCCCGTTGGCGAGGACGAGTGCGTGACCGACGCGCCACAGTCGTTGTCCGAACCGCACAAGGCAGATCCGGGTCGTCGACGCGCTGGATTCCGGGCCGAACTCGAATTCGCAGCCGTCGCGCTGGAGGACGATGCGTACGCGAAAGGCGCGCCCCCAGGAGTGCTCGAGGGATACTGAATGCTCCGGCCTTGGAGCTTCGACCGGTTCGTCATGCGCGCCCCTGCTCGCGCCGCCGCGGCTCGACTGCTCGCTGCGCTGGGTTCATCGGAGAGTTGGTTTCGGGTCGCCGACTCTGCCGCTCAAAAGTGCTGTGGCCGACTATGTGTCGGAGGTCGCCAGACTGTGGCTGGGTTCCGTGGGTGAGGCGGGCACGCCGTCGCCGATGAACAGGACTGTGTCGGCGGTGGCGAGAATTTTGGAGTCGAGGGGGAAGTAGCCCTTTTCGGGGACGGTGTCGGTGCGGGTTCGGCCGGAGGTGATGGTGTCGGCGGGGGTCAGACCCCAGGTGTGGAGTTGGGTTCGGAGGAGGCCCTCGTAGGTGTCGGGGGTGGGTTCGGGGAGGTCGAGGGTGTCGCTTCGGCCTAGGCTGCCCGCGATGAAGGTGTATTGCTCGCCGAGTAGGGCGCCGATCAGGGCGCCTGCGCCGAGCCAGTCGAGGACCAGGCCCGCGACGCGCATGGTGCCGGAGTTGCGGCGGAGGTGGTAGTTGTGGGCGCTGAGCATGGTTGGGCCGCGGGTGATTTCGACGGCGCGGATGTCGAGGAGGTTGCGGGCCATGATGGCGTCCCTGGTGGTGGCGAGCAAGGAGATGCGTTCGTTGAGTTCGAGGTCGCGGGCGGCCTGGCGGTGGTAGCGGAGCAGGTCGAGGCCGGCGGTGAGATGGGTTCTGGCGCGGTGCCATTCGGCGCGGGCGGGCCCGACCGGATCGGTGCCGCGCCGTTCGAGCGCGATGAGCATGCCTTCGGCGATTACTCGCGCCCGCTCGGCCTCGGGGGTGGCGCCGAGGGAGTCGGCCGGGTTCATGATGGCCGCCTCGCGGCTCCAAAGCTCGTCTTCACCAAGCAGACTCGTCAGGTCGGCGTCGAATTGCAAGTAGTCGCGGGCGTATTCGAGGTAGCGGCGCGGGCTGGGTGCGCTCATGGTCTCCGTCGGTGCGTCGGAGCCGTGGAAGGACAGCTGGTCTTCCGGCGGGCGCTGCCGGTTGTACTCGCGCATCCAGGCGAGTAGTCGCCGGTTGCCTTCCTGTTCGCCCCAGCCGTGGGAGAAGCCCTCGCTGAGCGCGGTGTCGAGGGTGCCGACGCCGTCTCGGACGTAGTCGTCTACGGCGAGTGCGGCCACGCGATCGGTTTCCAGGACGAACGAGCGGAAGCCGAGGTCGGCCAGTTGCGCGAACAGTTGATTGCGGATCAGTTGGAAGGCGGGTTCCTGATGCGTCGGCTCGCCGAGCGCCACCACGTGGCAGGCGGGCGGGATGAAGTCTCGAATGTTCTGGGTCATGCATATGAATCGTATCGTTGAAAGGTCGGTTGAAGCTTTTCCCGTT
This sequence comes from Nocardia tenerifensis NBRC 101015, assembly GCF_000308715.1. Classification (GTDB taxonomy): domain Bacteria; phylum Actinomycetota; class Actinomycetes; order Mycobacteriales; family Mycobacteriaceae; genus Nocardia; species Nocardia tenerifensis. The sequence goes on along the minus strand of NZ_BAGH01000198.1, from coordinate 10,508 downwards.
TGTGCATGTGAACCGTGCGATAAAGTCTCAAATCGGTGACTACCTTGCGACCAGCCGACCTAGCCCGCGAACACGGCCTCTCGACTCAGGCCGTCCGCAACTACGAGCAGGACGGCTGCATTCCGCCCGCCGACCGCACGCCGAGCGGGTACCGGATCTACACCGAGGTGCACGCGGCCGCACTGCGCACCTACCTCGCGCTCATCCCGGCGTACGGGCACGCGGCCAGCGGCCAGATCATGAACGCGCTGCACGCGGGCGGACTCGACGGCGTGCTGTTGACTATCGACCGCGGCCACTGCCGATTGCTGCGCGACAGAGAAACTCTCGACTCCGTGCGCAAAGCGGTGGCCCACCTGACCAATGAAACCGGCAGCGCGGCAAGCCAACTCGAGAACACCCAGTCTTTTACCATCGGCGAACTAGCCCACCAACTCCGCATCACCCCTGCGACGCTTCGCAATTGGGAGTCCGCAGGCATCCTCACCCCCACCCGCGACCGAACCACCGGCTACCGCCGCTACGACGCCACCGACATCCGCGACGCCCGCCTCACCGAACTCCTCCGCCGCGGCGGCTACCCCCTCCACCACATCCGCACCGTGATCCACCAGATCCGAACCGCAGGTGGCACAGACGCTTTGGCCGCCGCCCTGGACGACTGGCACCAGAAACTCACCGCACAAGGTCTCGCCATGCTGACCGCGGCCAAGCGCCTGAGCGAATACGTAACCCTCCCCCCGCGAACCCCTTGACTCCCACAGCACACGAAGTTGCATGCGTTTCCGTGTGCGGGACATCAGAAGGTATGCGGCTGCCTATGGACCGCCACCCGCCCAAGGTCAGCCCCAGCAAGAAAGGTACGCGGCGTCACCTTCTGCTCCTCCAGCACGATGAGGCGACGAGCAGAGTCAAATGGTGCCTATTCGATCTTGGACCACGACCATTCGACTCTGCTCCATCCCAGCGCCGCCGATGTGCGCGCGCACGACTGGGTTCCGGCACCAAAAGGGCGCTCCCCTAGAGTGAGCGCGGCCTTCTTACCCAAAGATCCGCGCCCATTCATCGGGGCCGCCCAGGGGTCCCGACGTCGGAGGACCAGACCGTCCGAGCCACCGCCGACGTGCTGATGCCAGCGAGGCCAAGCAGTGCAGCGCGCCCCCAGGTGCCAACGATGGAGGGCGAGACCGCTCGGGTTGTCACCAGGGTGCACTGCGCGGAGGTCCGCCCCTCAGCTGTCACATCCATCGAGCAGAGTCATATGGTTGCCCGCGAAGATCAGTTGGCGACCATATGACTCTGCTCGCTGATACGCCGGTGCAGTGCTGCCGTGGGGCCGCCGGCAGGTGGCGGCGCCAGGCGGGTCAGGCGGTGCGTTTGGCTGCCAACGGGCGGACTACGGCCTCGGCTTCGGGGTGGGAGAAGGTGAGGACGCCGTCTTCGATGGGCTCCTTGCGCAACATCTTTCGGTCGCGGAAGTAGTTGTTGATGACCTGCCAGGGGCCGCGGGCGCCTTGGCGGGGCATGACGGCGTCGCCGCGCTGGATGTAGCCGGAGGTGAGGGCGCCGCCCATGACGGACTCGGTGGAGCGGTCGGCCTCCTCGGCGACGGCGACCATCTTGGTGTAGCCGCGCGCCTTCATGTGATTGAGGATTCGGCAGAAATACTCGGCGGCGAGGTCGGCCTTGAGGGTCCAGGAGGCGTTGGTGTAGCCGAGGACCATGAGGGCGTTGGGGATGCCGTCGAGCAGCGCGCCCTTGTAGACGACGCGGTCGCGGGTGACGACGGGCTCGCCGTCGACCTCGAGGGTGGCGCCGCCGAGCATCTGCACGCGCAGGCCGGTCGCGCTGATCACGATGTCGGCGGGCAGTTCTTCGCCGGAGGCGAGGCGGATGCCGGTCTCGGTGAAGGTCTCGATGCGGTCGGTGACGATGGACGCCTCGCCGCTGCGCAGCACCTTGAACAGGTCGCCGCTGGGCACCACGCACAGCCGCTGGTCCCACGGGTTGTACGACGGCGTGAAGTGCCGCATGTCGATCTTCGAGCCGAGCTGCAGGCGCACGGCGGCGAGCAGCACCTTGCGCGAGGCGGCGGGGTTGGTGCGGGAGAGCTGAAAACTGGCGCGCTGCAATGCGATATTGCGTGCACGACCCGCCCGGTAGGCGATCGCGGCGGGCACCCGGGCCAGCTTCATGCCGACGGCGACGGGGTCGTCGGCGGGCAGCGCGGTGATGTAGGTGGGCGACCGCTGCAGCATGGTGACGTGCGCGGCGTCCTTGCTCATGGCGGGGACGAGGGTGATGGCGGTGGCGCCGCTGCCGATCACGACGACCCGCTTGCCGCGGTAGTCGAGATCCTCGGGCCAGTGCTGCGGGTGCACGATCTGACCGCCGAAGTCGGCCTCGCCGGGGAACTCGGGGCGGTAGCCGTTGTCGTAGTCGTAGTAGCCGGTGCAGCCGACGAGGAAGTTGCTGGTGAACGTCTCGACGGCGCCGGTCTGCTCGTCGAGCGCCTCGACGGTCCAGATGTTCTCCGCGCTCGACCACCGCGCGGTGGTCACCTTGCGACCGAAGTGGATGTGCTCCTTGACGCCGTACTCTTCGGCGGTGTCCTCGACGTACTGGCGGATGCTTGGCCCGTCGGCGAGCACCTTGGTGCCGATCCAGGGCCGGAAGCCGTAGCCGAAGGTCATCATGTCCGAGTCGGAGCGAATGCCGGGGTAGCGGAACAGGTCCCAGGTGCCGCCGATGGCGGTGCGGCGCTCCAGGATCGCGTAGCTGCGCCCGGTCTGCTCACGGGTGAGGTGACAGGCCACGCCGATACCGGACAGGCCAGCGCCGATGATCAGTACGTCGACATGCCGCGTCATTGAGGAACTCGTTTCGTCTGGTCACGCCTCGTTCACCGGCGAGCGAGGGCTCTCTTCGAGATTACGTGTTATCTCAGGTTACGTCTAGTCCGGGGTTGCCGGAAACGTGCCGCCGACGGGGCGGCAATTAAAACCGCGCTGGTTTCAAACGGTGACTCCCGCGCGCCGCGCGCACAGCATGGAGGACTGCGACGCGCCCAGCGGCGTTCGCTGAACCCTGTCCCCTACCCGAGGTGTCGCGTGTCATCAATTGTCTTGGAGCCCACGCCGATCCGGGTTCGGCCGGCGACCCGGCTACGGCCGGGCAAATCCTGGCTGCGGGTGGTGAGCCCGCTGGTCATCGTCGCGGCGTGGCAGCTGGCCAGTGTCGCGGGCGTGCTGCCGGAGCGGCAGCTGGCCTCGCCGGTGACGATCGTGCGGACCGCCGGAGAACTCCTGCGTGACGGCACACTCCAAGAGGCGATCACCGTCTCGCTCGGGCGCGCGGCGACCGGGTTCGTGATCGGTGCCGCGCTCGGGATCGGCCTCGCCGTGCTCGCCGGGTTGAGCACGATCGGCGAGTACGTGGTCGACCCGCCGATGCAGATGCTGCGCACGGTGCCGTTCTACGGGTTGATCCCGCTGCTCATCCTGTGGTTCGGGATCGGCGAGCTGCCGAAGGTGGTGCTTGTCGCGTTCGGCACGGCGATTCCGTTGTATCTCAACACCTTCGCGGGCATCCGCGGCGTCGACGGCAAGCTGGCCGAGCTCGCCCGCGTGCAGCAGCTCGGCCGCCTGGCCCTGCTCGGGCACATCGTGCTGCCGGGCGCGCTGCCGCAGACGCTGGTCGGGCTGCGCCAGTCGCTCGGCGTCGCCTGGCTGGCGCTGATCGTCGCCGAGCAGGTGAATGCCGATGCGGGACTGGGCTTTCTGATCAACGACGCCCGCGAGTTCCTGCGCACCGACGTCATCGTGGTCGGCCTGCTGGTGTACTGCGTGCTCGGCCTGCTGACCGACGCGTTCGTCCGTTTGATCGAGAGGAAGGCGCTGGCATGGCGACGCGGGTTACTGGGGCAGTGATCGTCGAGAAGCTGGCCGAGAAGGCTAGCGGGGCAACGAGTTCTGCGAGCTCCGGACACGGCGTCGAACCGGGTCCGCGGCACGACGCCGAACCAAGCTCGGAACACAACGCCGAACCCGGCCAGCAGCGCGACACCACACCAGGCCCGGACCACAGCGCCAAACCAGGCTCACAGCACGACACCGAACCGGGCTCGGACCACGACGCCACACCAGGCCCGCAGCACGACGCCACACCGGGCTCGGACGACGACGCCGAACAGGGCTCACAGCACGGCACCGAACCACGCTCGGCGGGCGGGATCGAGGACCGCTCGCCCACAACGGCTTACGCGACCGCGATACCGGTCGCCCACGTGCGCAACCTGACTCGCGATTTCGACAACCGCCGCGTCCTCGACGGCCTCGACCTCGACATCGCCCCAGGCGAATTCGTCGCCCTCCTCGGCCGCAGCGGCTCAGGCAAGTCCACCCTGCTGCGCGCCCTCGCCGGCCTCGACCGCGGCGTACGCGGCGAGCTCACGACCCAGGGCACCATCGCCGTCGCCTTCCAGGAACCGCGCCTGGTTCCGTGGAAACGCGTGCTGCCCAACGTGTTTCTCGGCCTGCGCCACAGCGACCCGAAGGCGGCGGCCCGCGCCGCGCTCGCCGAGGTCGGCCTCGCCGCGCGCGCGGACGCCTGGCCGCTCACCCTCTCCGGCGGCGAAGCGCAGCGCGCCAGCCTGGCCCGCGCGCTGGTCCGCGAGCCGGACCTGCTACTGCTGGACGAGCCGTTCAGCGCCCTCGACGCGCTGACCCGCCTCACCATTCACCGCCTGGTGATCGACCTGTGGCAGCGCCGCCGCCCCGGCGTCCTGCTGGTCACCCACGACGTGGACGAGGCGCTGCGCCTCGCCGACCGGGTGCTGGTCCTGGGCGAAGGCCGCATCGCCCACGAGTCCCGCATCGACCTGCCGCGCCCGCGCCGCGGCGACCATCCGCGCCTGCTCGCGCTGCGCGAAACCCTGCTCGCCGAGCTCGGCGTCGCACCGGAAGGAACCGAATGAAAGCCAGAAGGCTGCTGCTCGCAACGACTCTCGCGCTCGTCGTGGCGGTCGGCACGGCCTGCGGGTCCGGCAAGTCCGACGACGCGGCGGTCCGCCCCGACGGCTCGATCGACCTGTCCCAGGTGACCCTGCACGCCGGCGACCAGAAGGGCACGGGACTCCAGGCCCTGCTCACGGCCGCGGGCGAGCTGGACAAGACGCCCTACAAGATCACCTGGTCGCAGTACCAGGCGGGCCCGCCGATGCTGGAGGCGATCAACTCCGGCGCGGTCGACATCGGCGGCGTCGGCAATGCCCCGCCGATCTTCGCGGCCGCGGCCAAGTCGGCGATCAAGATCGTCAGCGGGTACCAGGCGGGCAAGGAGGGCCAGGGCATCGTGGTGCCCAAGGACTCACCGCTGCGCGCCCCGGAAGACCTGCGCGGCAAGAAGATCGCCGTCACCAAGGGCAGCTCGGCCCATGCCCATCTGCTCGCGGTCTTGGCGAAGGCGGGCATCAAGTGGAGCGACATCGAGCCGCAGTACCTGCAACCGCCGGACGCGCTGGCCGCGCTGTCGACCGGACGCGTCGACGCATGGGCCATCTGGGACCCCTACACCGCGCAGGCCGAACAGCAGTCCAACGCGCGAATCCTGGTGGACGGCAACGGTTATGTGACCGGCGACGCCTTCTACGTCGCCGGCGACAAGGCGCTCGGCAGCAAGGCGACCACCGCCGCCCTGCGCGACCTGCTCGCCCGCATCGCGCGGGCGCACGCCTGGGTCAACGACCACCCCGAGCAGTGGGCCAAGACCTACGCGGAACTGACCGGCCTGCCCTACGACGTCATCCTGACCGTCGTGAAACGCGGTCGGTACCAGGATCATCCGCTCGACGCCGCCAGCATCGCCGCCGAGCAGGGCGTGGCCGACGCCTTCGCCGAGGCCGGGCTCATCCCCCGCAAGGTGACCATCTCGGACTTCACCGACACCCGCTTCAACGACCTGTTTCCCCCCGCCTGAGGAGTTGGCCCATGACTTTGTCGTTCCACTGGTTCCTGCCCACCTACGGTGACTCGCGCGGCCTCGTCGCCGGCGGGCACGGCACCTTCATGTCCGGCGATCGCCCGGCGACGCTGCGCTACCTCAACCAGATCGGCGCGGCCGCCGAGGACAACGGCTTCGAGGCGGTGCTCACGCCGACCGGCGCGTGGTGCGAGGACGCCTGGCTCACCACGGCGATGATGGTCGACACCACCGAGACGCTGAAGTTCCTGGTCGCGCTGCGCCCCGGCCTGGTCAGCCCGACGCTGGCCGCGCAGATGGCGGGCACCTTCCAGCGACACTCGCAGGGCAGGCTGCTGCTGAACGTGGTGACCGGCGGCGAGCCGCACGAACAGCAGGCCTACGGCGATTTCCTGGACAAGGAGCAGCGCTACGCGCGCACCGGCGAGTTTCTGCACGTGGTGCGGGAGCTGTGGAACTCGCACGAGCCGATCACGTTCGAGGGCGAGCACATTCACGTCCGCGACGCGTTGCTGAGCAACCGGCCCGATCCGGTTCCGCCGGTGTTCTTCGGCGGCTCCTCCGCACCGGCCGGACCGGTCGCGGCCCGGTACGCCGACGCCTACCTCACCTGGGGTGAACCGCTGCTCGCGGTGAGCAGGAAGCTGGAGTGGATCCGCCGCCTCGCCGTCGACCACGGCCGCGTGCTCGACTACGGCCTGCGCATCCACGTGATCAGCCGCGACACCTCGGAGGAGGCGTGGGCCGAGGCCGATCGGTTGCTGCAGGGCATCGACCCCGCCGATATCGAACGCGTGCAGGCCAGCCTGGCGCGCAGCGAGTCGGAGGGACAGCGGCGGATGTCGGAGCTGCACGGCGGCAGCACGGATCGGTTGGAGATCGCGCCCAACCTGTGGGCCGGGGTCGGGCTGGTGCGCGGCGGGGCGGGCACCGCGCTCGTCGGCTCGCACGCGGAGGTCGCCGAGCGCTTGGTCGAGTACTCGAAGCTCGGCATCACCCACTTCATCCTGTCCGGATATCCGCATCTGGAGGAGGCGTACTGGTTCGGTGAGGGGGTGCTGCCGATCCTCGAGCGCAAGGGTTTGTGGACGCACCCGTCGCGTCCGGCCACGGCGCCTGCGGCGACGCCGTTCGCCGCCTCGTCCAGCAGCTGAAATAGCAGGCTGCGGCCCCCGCGGGAGATCGAGTGGGGATCCCCAGTTAACGGTCACTGACTGACTGCGGCGAGAATATCCGACGGTCCGGCTCACCGGCCGGCCCGCCGGACGAACTCATAAGGGAGTCATGACCACCGCACCCGCTCAGCGATGGCGCCGCCGCCTGCCCGACACCGCGACCCCCGAGGGCGCGCCGAAGCTGGCGCGCAAGCTCGGGCGCGTCGACCTCACCGCGATGGGCGTCGGCACCATCGTCGGCGCGGGCATCTTCGTGATCACCGGCGTCGCCGCCGCGGAGAAGGCCGGCCCGTCCATCGTGCTGTCGTTCGTGCTCGCCGGGACGGTATGCGTGCTGGTCGCGCTCTGCTACAGCGAACTCGCGGCGATGGTGCCGGTCTCGGGCAGCGCCTACACCTATACCTACGCCACCCTCGGTGAGGGGCCCGCGTTCCTGGTCGGCTGGAATCTGTTGCTGGAGTTCGTGATCGCGGGGGCCGCGGTCGCGATCGGCTGGTCGGGCACCACGGTGTCGGCGCTGGACTCCCTGTTCGGCGTCACCGTCCCGAAGGCCATCGCCGCCGGGCCCGCCGACGGCGGGATCGTGAACCTGCCCGCGGTGCTGATCATCGGGGTGATCGTGGCGGTGCTGGCCGGCGAGGTGTCGTTGACCGCGCGGATCACGAAGGTGCTGGTCGGGGTGACGATCGGCGTGCTGGTGCTGGTGGTCGCGGTCGGCGCGCCGCATATCGACGTCGACAACTGGCGGCCGTTCGCGCCGTTCGGCGTCGGCGGGATCGTCGGCGGCGCCGCCATCGCGTTCTTCGCGTTCCTCGGCTTCGACGTCGTCGCGGCCTCGGCCGAGGAGGCGCGCAAACCGCGCCGGGACGTGCCGTTCGCCATCATCGGCACGGTGCTCATCGCGACCGTGCTCTACGCACTGGTCAGCGCGGTGCTGACCGGTATCGCGCCGTTCGCCTCGCTGAACAACGGCGCGCCGATCGCGACGGCGTTCGACAGTCTGCACATCGGCTGGATCGGCAATGTCATCGTGGTCGCCTCGATCATCGCGTTGACCAAGGGCCTGTTGATGATCGTCTACGCACAGGTCCGGCTGTCGTTCGCGATGTGCCGAGATCGGTTGCTGCCCTTCGGTCTCGCGCAGACCGGCAAGCGGTCCACGCCCGTCCGGCTCACGCTGCTGCTCGGAGTGTGCTGCGCGGTTATCGCCGGACTGCTGCCCATCGACATCGTGGTGGAGCTGGTGAATATCGGCGCACTGTCCGCGTTCGCGGTGGTGTGCGTCGGCGTGCTGGTGCTGCGCCGGGCCGAGCCCGAGCGGGAGCGGCCGTTCCGCACGCCGCTCGTGCCCGTGGTTCCGGTGCTCGCCCTCATCGGGTGCGTGCTGCTCGCGACCACGCTGGAGGCGTTGACCTGGGTGCGGTTCGCGGTGTGGGTGGTCGTCGGGCTGATCGTCTATCTCGGATACGGGCGCAAACGCTCGACCCTCGCCCCCACGGCCGACTAGCGACCGGTCGGTTGCGCACGCCGCCGCCTCTCCGGCAGGCTCACAGGAGGCCGACCGTGCCGGTGAGGCGTCTTACGAAGGGACGATGACGATGGCGGACGACGAGAAGACGATCCGGGTTTTGATCGAGCGCTGGGCCGCCGCCGTGCACGCGGGCGACCTGGCCGGCGTCCTCGCCGATCACGCGCCCGACATCGTCATGTTCGACGTGCCGCCGCCGGACGAGGGCCTGCGCGGCATCGACGCCTACCGGGCGGCCTGGCCGGCGTTCTTCGAGTGGCAGGCGCAGGGCGCGACGTTCGAGATCGTCTCCCTCGACGTCACCGCGGGCGCCGACGTCGCGTTCGCACACGCCCTGGTGCTCTGCGGGACGGCCGAGGAGTTCGCCGAGAATCCCGGCCGTCGTCTGCGGCTCACCCTCGGCCTGCGCAAGGAGAACGAGCGGTGGATCGTGGCGCACGAGCACCACTCGTTCCCGGACAGCACCCTGCCCGACGTGGAGTCGGTCGGGGGCTGAATCAGCCTGCGGCGGGCACGAAGAACAAGCCCGAGCCGTACGCGTCGCGCGCCGAGACGAAGAATCCGTGGGCGGTGTCGACGGTCTCGACGCCCGCGCCGTCCACGATGCCGCGGGCGGCGGTGATGTCGTCGACGGCGATGGTCATGGCGGCGAGATAGGACGGGGCGGGGGCCGGTTCGCCGGGCAGGAACTCCTCGACCTCCGAGGCGCGCAGGAACTCCAGTTGTGCGGTGGGCAGTTTCAGCACGGTGCGCGGGTTCACTCGCTCGGGGTTCACCTCGACGATGCGGCGGTAGCGGTCCACGATCGCGTCGAACTCGTCGTCGGCGGCCACGATCAGCACGGCGGTGATGCCGCGGGCGCCGTTGCGGTGGGTGAGGTAGCGCGGCTGGTGCACGTACTCGCGGGTCATGTGCTGGGAGACGCCGAGCAGCGCCTCGCGGGTGGTGCGCGGGTCGATGTGCACGGTGCGGGCGCGCATGGTGCGCACGCCCTCCTCGGTGTCGACGTCGCGTTCCAGCTCGAGCACGCCGGAGGCGGGCAGGCCCGCCTCGGTCAAGCGGCGCTGCGCGGCGTCGGCGTCGTCGGTCTCCAGATTGAGGATGCGCAGACCCTCGTACTGATCGGCCATGGCCCGCGCGTGCCACGGGTCGGGCGCGGTCTCGGAGACGACCCCGAGCAGTTCGATGTAGGAGCCGCCGAACAGCGCGCACTGGTTGGCGGTGCTGCTCTCGACCAGCGGTTCGCCGGGCCCCGCGCTGAGCTGGTGCCGCGAGCGCGGGCTGAGAGTGAAGCCGAAGTCGGTGTATCGGGCGGCGATCCCGTCCAGGTCGCGGGTCAGGATGCCGGTGTGGTGGATGGCGTCGATTGTGGTCACGCGACGATGTTCGCCGCGGCGAGCCCCGACTGTCCCGAATCACGGGCCACTGCGCCGCAATCCGACACTCACCTACGCTGACGAGGTGGATTCGCTCACCCTCGATGCCGTCGATCGCGGATTGCTGCACGCGCTCGAACTGGACGCTCGCGCGCCGTTCAGCCGGATAGGCGCGGTGCTCGACGTCTCCGAGCGCACCCTGGCGCGCCGCTACGGCAAGCTGCTCGGCACGGGCACGCTGCGGGTCACCGGCGTGCTCGACCAACAGCGGACCGGTCACGCGGAGTGGCTGGTCCGCCTGCGGATGAACCCGGACGGCACCGCCGAGCTGGCGCGGGTACTCGCGCGGCGCGCCGACACGGCGTGGGTGACGATCATGTCGGGTGGGGCCGAACTCGGCTGCCTGTTCCGGGTGGCCGAGGCGGCGTCGGCGCCGCTGGCCGAGCTGGC
>NZ_BAGH01000199.1 GCF_000308715.1 Nocardia tenerifensis NBRC 101015 | reverse complement strand
ATGCCGATGGCTCGCAGCCACCCGCTAACGCATACCCGAATGCGAACGCGCACAGCGATATTCAGCCGAGTCCGTACTTCCCCACGGGTGCGCAGCCGGGTCTGCGACCGCACGACACTGCGCAGCCGCAGGGCGGCACGCACTCGGATTCGGGGGATGACTCGCAGCTGGGTCGGGGACCGCAAAGCGCTTCCTCGGGGTCATCTGCCGAGGCGTTGCCTGGTCGACAGGCGGCCGGCGCATATCCCGCTGCGGGCGCACGCGGCGACACGGGTGCGCACTCGCTGACCGATGCACAGGTGGGTTCGGAGGGGCATGTCGAGGGGCGGGCTGCGAACTCTGCCGCCGACGCGCAGCCCAATCCTCGGCCGCAACTCGGCTCCGATGCTCATTACGGGCCCGGTATCCAATCGGCGCCCACTCGGCCCATGCAGACCAAACCGGTCGAGGCAGAAGCGTTGCCGGACACCAGTTATCGGACCGCGCTCTACGATCTCGGGGTCGCCATGTATGGGCGGGGAGAAGAGGATCAGGCTTGCGGGTTGTGGGCGCAGGCGGCGGATGCGGGGCATCCCGGGGCGGCTTATGACCTGGGAGTGGTCCGGTTTCGGCGGGGGGACCTGGAGGATGCCGAACGGTGGTGGCGGACGGCGGCGAACCGGCGGGAGCCGCGGGCGATGGCGGGGCTGGCCGAACTCCTCGATCGGCAGGGTCATTACGAGGAGGCGCAGGTGTGGCGCGCGTGCGCCGACGAAGAGCGGGTGACGAACGCGGATCAGTCGGTGGGCTGAGCGCCGTGTAGCTCGGCGCGCGCGTCCATCAGCGCGAAACCGAGCAGGTTCAGCCCGAGCCACCGGGCGGGGTCCGCGGCGCGCGGGTCGTCGGCGGCCAGCCCGATGCCCCAAATCCGGTCCACCGGACTGGCTTCCACCAGCACCCGATCCCCCGTCCCGAGCAGATACTCGAGCAATTGCGCGTTCTGCCCGAACTTCGCGATGTTGCCCCGGACCACCACGTCGTACCGGTGCGCGTCCCACACCGCCCCGTCGAATCCCCCGACCTCGCGCCCCAGCGCCTTCGCCTCCTTCGGCGTCCGCGCCGCCAGCACCCGCGCGGCATTGTCCGCGTCACCGAACAGGCGCGCCTTGCCCCACATCATGTAGTGCTCGGCCGAGGCGAACTCCGTGCCGTCGACCACGAACGAGGCGGGCCACCACTGACTCAGGCAACCGGCCCCGATCCGTCCGCTCCGCTCCGGCTGATGCCCCCAGAACAGCAGATAGTCCACCTTGTCGCCCGCGCTTACCAAGTCGTCCACCGAACGCAGGTTCATGGTCGACAGTGTGCCCTACGGTCCGTCGTGAGCGCCCGCGATATTCCTGCGCGACGAATAACCGGTCGCGTCCTCTCAGGCCGATCGGATATCTTCCCCGCGTGGGAAATTTGGAGATGAACGGAGCGTGCGCGGCCGGCGTGTACTTCCTGCGGCTGCGCGCGGAGGCCTGGACTCTGCCAGCGCGCCGTTCCGCTCCCGTATCCCGACTCTCCTGATCGGGAGCCGCACCGGCGGTCGATGACCGTCGAATTTTCGTGCCCTGGCATGGGTCCGGGCGAATCACTTCCCCTGATTCGACCACTCCGTTCGGAGGACACCCATGTCCCGCAATCGTTCGCTGCCGCGCGCCCGCGCGAGCACCCGTAAGCGTCTGTCCCAGAACTTTCTCGCCGACGTCGCGGCCGCCCGGCTGATCGTGCGCTCGTCGGGCGTCACGCCTGCGGATCTCGTGCTCGAGATCGGCCCCGGCGACGGCATGCTGACCAGGCAACTACTGAACTCGGCAGGCCGAGTGAGCGCCTACGAGAAGGACGCCCGCTACGCCGAGCTGCTGCGCAGACGTTACGCCGGTCACGATCGAATTACCCTGTACCACCGAGACTTTCGCGAGGTCCGCGAACCCGACGAGCCGTTCGCGGTGGTGGCCAACGTACCGTTCGCGATCACCACCGACGTGGTGCGCTGGTGCCTGAACGCCCGGCGCCTCACCTCGGCCACCCTGCTCACCCAACGCGAGTTCGCCCGCAAGCACTCCGGCGACTACGGCCGGTGGACCAAGCTCACCGTCACCCACTGGCCAACCGTCGCAATGGAATTGGGCGCACACATCGGCCGCGAGAGCTTCCGCCCCGTGCCGCGGGTCGACACCGCGATCCTGCACCTGCGCCGCAGGCCGCGCCCGCTCCTGCCGAACGAGGCGATCCCCGGCTACCGGCGCGTGGTCGAACTCGGCTTCACCGGCCTCGGCGGCTCACTGGCCAACTCGCTGCGCACGAGGTTCCCCACCCGCCCCGTCCGGGCGGCCTGCGCCGCCGCGGGCATCGCCCCGGACGAACCCGTCGGACTGATCGACCCGCACCGCTGGCTCACCCTCTACGACGCTCTGCGAACCAACTCGCACCGCTACACAAACGTATCCGATACATTCACGTATCAAACGAGGAAGGGAGCGCCGTGACCGGCAACTTCGGTGACTACCAGTACGAGATCTACTTCCAGGGCCTCGGCGGCGTGCTGCCCACCCTGCCGATGACCTACGCCGATCTCGAGGAGCGGGCGCGGCTCGCGCTGCCGCCGGGGATCTGGTCCTACGTGGCCGGCGGCGCGGGCGACGAGCTCACCCAGCGCACCAACGCGACGGCGTTCGAGAAGATCGGCCTGGTTCCCCGCATGCTGCGCGCCACCCGCGACCGCGACCTGTCCGTCGACCTGTTCGGCCTGAAGCTGCCGTCGCCGATCTTCATGGCCCCGGTCGGCGTGATCGGGCTGTGCGCGCAGAACGGCCACGGCGATCTGGCCACCGCCGAGGCCGCGGCGCGCACCGGCGTCCCCATGGTCGCGTCCACCCTCACGGTCGACCCGCTCGAGGAGGTCGCGGCCGCGTTCGGCGACACCCCCGGCATGTTCCAGCTCTACACCCCCAACGATCGAGACCTGGCGCAGAGCCTGGTCAGCCGCGCGGAGGCGGCCGGCTTCAAAGCCCTTGTGGTGACCCTGGATACGTGGGTGCCCGGCTGGCGGCCGCGCGACCTGAGCACCTCCAACTTCCCGCAGCTGCGCGGCCACTGCCTGGCGAACTACTTCAGCGACCCGGTGTTTCGCGCCATGCTGGCGAAGAGCCCCGAGGAGGACCCGAAAACCGCGACGCTGACCTGGGTTTCGCAGTTCGGCAACCCGATCACCTGGGACGACCTGGCCTGGCTCCGGTCGCTCACCGATCTTCCCTTGGTACTCAAGGGAATCTGCCACCCCGACGATGCCCGCCGCGCCAAGGACGCGGGCGTCGACGGCATCTACTGCTCGAATCACGGTGGCCGACAGGCCAATGGCGGCATCCCCGCGATCGAGCACCTGCCGGGCGTGGTCGCGGCCGCCGACGGCCTGCCCGTGCTGTTCGACTCCGGAATCCGGTCCGGCGCGGACATCGTCAAGGCGCTGGCGCTCGGCGCGACCGCCGTCGGCATCGGCCGCCCGTACTGCTACGGCCTGGCCCTCGGCGGCGCCGACGGCATCGTGCACGTGCTGCGCACGCTGCTCGCCGAGGCCGACCTGCTGATGGCGGTCGACGGCTACCCGGCGATCGCCGACTTGACCCCGGACGCCGTCCGCCGGTCGAACTGACGCAGCGGCCGGGCTGGGCTCGCGCTCAGCTCGGCTGAATCAGCGTGCGCTTCAATATCTTTCCGGTCGCGTTGCGCGGCAGCGCCTCCAGGAAGGTCACGTCGCGCGGCACCGAGAATCGGCTGAGCCGGTGGCGGATGTAGTTGCGCACCATGTCGCGGTCGAGCCCGAACCCCTCCCGCGTCACCACGAACGCCGCGAGCCGCTGGCCGTACTCCTTGTCCGGCACGCCGACCACCGCCACCTCGCTCACCTGCGGCAGGTGCGACAGCGCCTCCTCGACCGGGCGGGGGAAGACGTTCTCGCCGCCGGAGATGATCATCTCGTCGTCGCGGCCCGCGACGAACAGCAGCCCGTCGGCGTCGAGGTAGCCCAGGTCGCCGGTGTCGAGCATGCCGCCCGACTCGGTCGGCGGTTTGGCGTCGGTGTAGCCGTCGAACAGCATGTGGTTGAGCACGAAGATGCGCCCGGTGACACCGCGCGGCACCGGACGCAGATCTTGGTCCAGCACAGCGATTTTCGTGCCGAGGGGCGGGCGGCCGGCGGTGGCAGGCGCCGCGCGCAGATCGGCCGGGTCGGCGATGGTGGCCCAGGACACCTCGGTCGAGCCGTAGACGTTGTAGAGCACGTCGCCGAAGGTGTCCATGAACCGCAGCACGGTCGGGCCCGCCAGGGGCGCACCGCAACTCGCGACGATCCGCAGGCTAGAGGTGTCGTAGCGATCGCGAATGTGCTTGGGCAGGTCAAGGATTCGGTTCACCATCACCGGCACCACGATCAACGAGGTGACGGCGTGCTCCTCGATCAGCCGCAGGCAGTCCTCGGCGTCGAACCGTTCCGGCAGCACCACGCTCGCCCGGATCGGGGTGCTGATCTGCAACGCCGCCAGGCCCCAGGTATGGAACAGCGGCGCGGGGATCATCATGGTCTCGTCCATCCGCAGCGGAATCCGCGACAGCAGCGCGGCCACGGTCCCGAAACCCTTGGGCTGCGGGCGCTGTGCGCTCTTGGGCGTTCCGCTGGTGCCGGAGGTGAGCACGATCAACCGGCCGGGGTGCGACGGACGGGAGAAGGTCGGCGCGTCGAGGGCGATCAGGTCGTCCACGGTGTAGCGCTCGAACACCGACTCCTGCCCCGTGGCGAAACGTGGGACCCCGGCCGGAAGGTACCTGATCAGCTCGTCGTACTCGTCGTCGAGGAAGACCGCCGAGAGCCCGTGCCGATCGGCGACGTCCTCGATCTGCCGGGCCGAGAGGCCGGTGTTCAGCAGCACCGTGTCCACACCGAGTTTGCCGGTGGCCACCATGCACTCGACCATGGCCACGCGATTGCGCGAGAGTAGCCCCACTTTGTCGCGCGCGCCGATGCCGAGCATGCTCAGCGCCGAGGCGAGTTCGTGGGTGCGATCGTGCATTTGGCCGAACGTGTAGGCCGAGACCTCATCGATCACCGCGAGCCGATTCGGCGAGTGACCCGCCGCGGCCGCGTACCCGCCGGCGAGCGTGAAGCCCCACCGGGCGAGCCCGCCGACCTGCTTGAGCGCCCGGTCGGGCCGGAAGGTGCGCACGACACCGGTCGCCACCATCTGTTTCATGGTGCCGACCTGCTGGCGCGCCGCCGACTCCTCGCCGTTGACCAGCACCGAGGTCGGCGCGCCGACGATGGCGTCGACGATGCGCTCCAGCCCGGCCATGGTCCAGGCGATGACCTCGGCGTTGTCCCGCTCGGCGAGCCACGGATGGATGCGGGACGCGCCGAAGTAGGTGATGGTGATCCGGGACTGCTCCTCGTCGCCGCGCAGCCGGATCGCGGCGAAACTGCCCAGGCCGGGGCACTGTAGCTCGAAGGTTTCCAGCTCCTTGCCGACGACGAGCCGCAGCGCGGGCACGGTGAGCTCGGTGCCGGCGTGCCGTGCGCGGAACAGCAGAACGGGGTGCGTGTCCGACGTTTCCGCACGTTCGCAATCGCCGATGCCGAGGAACATTCTGCTGTAGGTCTGCGGGTCCATGAAAAAGTCCCACAGGGCTTTGCGTGCGGCCGCGAAATCCGCATCGATCGTGATGACGTCCGTTACCAACTGCGTTGCATTTCTTCATGGGCCGACCGAGCGGTATGCGTCGGCATGGTCACGTAGTTGTACCCAGCGGTAACAAGTAGGTCAAGAGCCTTGGGCGTTGCTCTTCATTTGCCGACAAGTTGGTCAATTGCCCATATCGATGCGAGATCCCGGCCGGTGACAGCACTATGCACAATTACCGCGAAAATGCCTCGCAGCCAGGGAAGATGCGGTAGCGGAACGAGAAGTCCACGCGCACAGTGTCCGTCGGCGACCCGCTCGGCAAGAGAGCCCATTGAGGCCTGCCGGGACCGTCAGTGATCTTGTGGCGAACCGCCAACGCGGCCGGGTTGTCCAGAATATTGCGCGCGACGGCAGAACTTTTGGCGAAGGCCGGGGTGTCGAGGGGCCGAATGGGGCCGTGCGAAGCCTCGATCAGGGTGTGCGAGAGGTCCACAGCGGATGGCCGAGAGGATCGTACCGCCGATCGGCGCGGCCCGCGCGGCAAGCGTTCGGCGTCGAGCTCCGGCGAGTTACGAACGAAGGCGTCCTCCCGTCCTGCGGTAGGACGGGAGGACGCCTCGGGCTCGCGGCCTGTCCGCCGGTGGTTGCGCGAATCAGGCGGACAGCGGCGTGAAGTCGCGGCTGCCGATATAACCCGGCCGCGGCGCGGGCGCCGCGAAGGGCTCGACCAGGGTGTTCTCCACGCTGTTGAACACCAGGAAGATGTTCGAGCGCGGGAAGGGGGTGATGTTGTTCGACGAGCCGTGCATGAGGTTGGAGTCGAACAGCAGCGCCGACCCGGCCCGGCCGGTGAACTGGCTGATGCCGTAGGTGTTCGCCAGGGTGGTGATGTCGTCCTGGGTCGGCACGCCGATCTCCTGCTCCTGCAACGACTCCCGATAGTGCTCGGCGGGGGTGCTGCCGAGACACGGCACGAACGTCCGGTGCGAGCCCGGCATCACCATCAGGCTCCCGTTGATCGGGTAGTTGTCGGTCAACGCGATGGACAGGCTCACCGTCCGCGGCGCGGGCATGCCGTCCTCGGCGTGCCAGGTCTCGAAGTCCGAGTGCCAGTAGAAGCCGGTGCCGCGGAACCCGGGCATGTAGTTCACCCGGCTCTGATGGAGGTAGACCTCGGAGCCGAGGATCTGCCTGGCCAGCCCGGCGACCCGGGACTCGCGCGTGAGGTCGGCGATCGCCGCGCTGAGCCGGTGCACCTCGAAGACCGACCGCACCCGGTTCGACGCCTTCTCCACGATCACCCGCTCGTCGTCGCGCAGCGCGGGATCGCCTGCGAGACGGCCGATCTCGGCGCTGAAGTCGGCGACCTCGGTGGGGGTGAGCAGATCGTCGACGCTGGCGAAGCCGTTGGCGTCGAAATCGGCGAGCGCCGGATCCTCGACCCGGCCCCACACCGTCGGATCGCGACGGTCGAAAGGTGTTCCGGGAGAACCGATCCGGGTCGGGTAGCGATCGACCAGTCCGGTTGTGGGCCGAGTCTCGGTGTGCTGCAAAACCATTGCTGCCTAACCCCCGATCGTCGCGGCGACCAACGGGTACGCGCCGCTACTGTCGTGAACCTCCTGCCCGGTGACCGGCGGGTTGAACACGCACATCATCCGCATCTTGGTGCGCGCCTCGAGGCGGTGCCGTTCGTGCTCGTCGAGCAGGTACATCGAACCGGGCTCGAGCACGTAGGTGACGTCGTTGTCGAGGTCGGTGAGGGTGCCGGTGCCCTCGATCAGCCACACCGCCTCCACGTGGTAG
Organism: Nocardia tenerifensis NBRC 101015; assembly: GCF_000308715.1. GTDB lineage: Bacteria > Actinomycetota > Actinomycetes > Mycobacteriales > Mycobacteriaceae > Nocardia > Nocardia tenerifensis. The sequence goes on along the minus strand of NZ_BAGH01000199.1, from coordinate 22,305 downwards.
CGGTAGTGGAACTCGTGCGTGGTGCCCGCGTCGATGGTGGTCTCGTGGAAGGAGAAACCCACGCCGTCGCCGCCGAGGATGATGCGCTTGCTGCGCCAACCCTCGCCCGCCACATCGCGTTCGGTCCCGGTGATCTCCTCGGTGCTGCGCACGATCATGCGATGGCTCCCATCCCGCTGCACACGGTGTCGACGGCGCCGGTGAGAATGCCGAGGCCGTGGTCGAGTTCCTGATCGGTAATGGTCAACGGCGGCAACAACTTCACCACCTCGTCGGTGGAGCCGGAGGTCTCCACCAGCAGGCCGCGCTCGAAGGCGACCTGGCAGACCTTGCTCGCCTGCGAGGCATCGTCGAACACCAGACCGTGCACCAGGCCGCGGCCGCGGGTGGTCAGGCCGGGCACGTTGTCGGCCAGCTCGCCCAGGATCCGCCCGACCTTCTCGCCCTTGGCCAGCGTCGAGGCCTGCAGCGAACCGTCGGACCAGTAGTGCCGCAACGCGACTCCCGCCGTGACGAACGCCGGGTTGTTCCCGCGGAAGGTGCCGTTGTGCTCGCCCGGCGCCCACTGATCGAGCTCGGACTTGAACAGCACCAGCGCCATCGGCAGTCCGTAGCCGCCGATCGACTTCGACAGTGTCACGATGTCCGGGGTGATGCCCGCGAGCTCGAAGGAGAAGAACGGGCCGGTGCGGCCGCAGCCCATCTGCACGTCGTCGACGATGAGCAGGATCTCGCGCGCCTGGCAGAGCCCGGCGAGGTGCCGAAGCCATTCCGCTCGAGCGACATTCACGCCGCCCTCGCCCTGCACGGTCTCCACGATCACCGCGGCGGGACGGTCGAAGCCGGACGACGTGTCGTCCAAAACCTTCTCCATCCACTGGAAGTCGGCGGTGGTGCCGTCGAAGTAGCCGTCGTAGGGCATGTGCGCCGCGTGCACCAGCGGCACACCGGCGCCGGCGCGCTTGGCCGCGTTGCCGGTGACCGACAGCGCGCCGAGCGTCATGCCGTGGAAGGCGTTGGTGAAGCTGACGACCGTCTCGCGGCCGGTGATCTTGCGGGCGAGCTTGAGCGCGGCCTCGACGGCGTTGGCTCCGGTCGGCCCGGGGAACTGGACCTTGTAGTCCAGGCCGCGGGGCGCGAAGACGGTGTCGCGCAGTGTGGTCAGCAGGTCGCGCTTGGCCGAGGTGGACATATCGAGCCCGTGCGTGATGCCGTCGCCGGCGATGTAGTCCAGCAGCGGCTGCTTGAGCACGTCGTTGTTGTGGCCGTAGTTCAGCGCGCCCGCGCCGGCGAAGAAGTCGAGGAAGTCGCTGCCGTTCTCGTCGCGTAACCAGCTGCCTTTGGCTTTGGTGAACACGGTCGGCCAATTGCGGCAGTAGCCGCGGACATTCGACTCCAGACTCTCGAAAATGCTCGTATCGGCGGTGATCATCGGTGGTCCTCCTGCGTTGTGCGAGCGGTCGGTGCGATGAGATAGAGGTCCTCGGGCGCGTGGCTGTCCGGGAAGACGCCCGCGTCGAACAAGGGGTGCTTGGTGATTCGGGCCGCGCGGCGCCTGGCCACCGAGCCGAACAGGGCGATCGAGGCGGCGTTGTCCGGCGAGATCGTGGTCTCCAGCTTCGAAACGCCTTGCGCGCCAACGTTGTCCAGCAGCGCGTGCAGCAACTGCGCGCCGGTGCCCTTGCCCTGCTGCACGCGGTCGACGGCGATCTGCCAGACGAACACCGTGTCCGGCGCCTGCGGCCGGATGTAGCCGATGACGAAGCCGACGACGCGTCCGCGTACCTCGGCCACGACCGAGGTGGCCGCGAAGTCGCGACACCACAGCACGTAGGCGTAGCTCGAGTTGGTGTCGAGCACGGCCGAGTCCTTGGCGATGCGCCACAGCTGGGCGCCGTCGCCGACGCGTGGCGCGCGCAGCACCACGGCGGGTCCGGTCTCTTTGCGGCCGGTCGTGGTGCCGAGCGCGGCGACGGCCTGTTCGACACGGGATCGTTCGATCTCGGCGGTGTTCACCGTTGGCAATGACATACAACTCCCTGGTCGGGTTCGTAGTACTTATCCAGGCTTACGAACCAACTTTGAGGTGGCCTGGTCGACTTCATTACGGTTGTGTTACGACTCGATTGCGTCGAGGCCGGGTAGTGCGACGACGAAACGGGCGCCCCCGCCCGGCCGGTCGGTGCACTCGACCTGACCGCCGTGCTTGGCGACGGTCTCCGCGACCAGCGCGAGTCCGATGCCCGTTCCGGTCGCCGAGCGCCGGCCGCTGCGCGCCGTGGCGAAACGCTCGAAGATGCGCACCCGATCCGGCGGCGGCACGCCGGGCCCCTCGTCGTCCACGACGATCACCGCGTCCGCGCCCCGCCGGTCCGCCGTGACCGCGACCACGCCGCCGCCGTGCAGATCGGCGTTGCGCAGCAGGTTGCCCACCGCGCGCTCGAGCTCGAGCTTGCGGCCGCGCACCACCACGTCCTCGTCGATGGTCAGCAGGTCCGGCGGGTAGCGCCGCTCGGCCAGCGTGTGCCGCAGCAGATCGCGCACGGAGATCGGCTCCATGTCGCCGCGGTGCATGCCCGCCTCGACCCGCGCCAAGGCGAGCAGGTCGTCGAGCAGGCGCCGCAAATGGTCGACCTCGGCGGTCACCAGGCCGAGCGCGCGCTGGGAGCGCTCCGGCAGGTCCGCGCGGTGCCGATTGAGCACGTCGACGCTGGCCATAAGGGTGGTCAGCGGCGTGCGCAGTTCGTGGCTGACGTCGCCGAACAGCCGATGCTCACGCTCGATGCGGCGCTGCAGCGAGTCGACCATGCTGTTGAACGACTCCACCGTGATGGCCAGATCCTGGTCGCCGGTGGCGGACAGGCGCAGGTCGAGGTCGCCGGAGGCGATCCGGGCCGCCGTGCCCGCCAGCTGATGCAGCGGCGTCAGCACCCGCCTGCTCGCCCACCAGCCGACGGCCGCGCCGATCAGCGTCACCACCGCGGCGCAGCCGATCAGCGCGTTACGCAGCAGGTTCAGGTTCGATTCCAGGTCGGTGCCGCCCGTCTGCGCGTGCTCCAGATAGCTGCGGCTGATGGTGAACACCGACACGACGAGCACCAGCGACATGAGCGCGGCGATGGCCGCGAACATGGCCGTCACCCGGCCGCGCAGACTCCAGCGTTTCGGATCGAGCCAGCGCTCAGCGCTGCACATCGAGGCGGTAGCCGAGCCCGCGCACGGTCACCACGATCCGCGGATCGGACGGGTCACGCTCGATCTTGGTGCGCAGCCTGCGCATGTGCACGTCGACGATCCGCTCGTCGCCGAAAAACCCTTGGTCCCAGACGCGTTCGAGCAACACACCGCGGCTGAGCACCCGGCCAGGCGTCTCGGCCAGCTCACACAGCAGCCGGAACTCGGTGAGCGTCAGCCGGATCTCCTCGTCGCCGCGGCGCACGACGCCACTGTCCTGCGCGAGCAGCAGCGGCGCGTCCGGGTCGGCGTCGAGCACCACCTCCTGCGGTGTGTCGCGCTCGACCGCGGGCCTGGCCCGGCGGCGCACGGCGCGCATGCGGGCGGTGATCTCCTTGATCTCGAACGGCTTGGTGACGAAGTCGTCGGCGCCGGCCTCCAGCGCGGCGACCACGTCGTGGGTGTCGTCGCGGGCGCTGACCACGATGATCGGGACGTCGTGCTCGCGACGGATCTCCCGGATGCAGTCGAAGCCGTCCATGCCGCCGAGCATCAGGTCGACGATCATCACATCGGGCACACCGTTGCTGCGCAGATGGGTGAGCGCGTCCTCGGCTTCCTCCGCCTCCTCGACGGCGTAGCCCTCGTCCTCCATGGCGAGCCGCAGCGCCCCTCGGACCCGGTCGTCATCCTCAACGATCATCAGGTTCGCGCTCAAATACTCAATCCTTCGCAGACACGCAGACGTGCCCGCCGGTACACGGAAATTCGCATCCCCATACCGACGCGACATTCCGCTGTTGACCCACCTTGCCGACCTTGCAAGTACCCGAACAAACCGTTCGGTAAACGTCGGTTGGACGGACGCTCAGTAGCGGCGGGGGTGATGCCCACGGCAACAGGTGCTCGAGACATGGACGGACAGCCGCCATGCACGAGGTGGAGGGGCGACCGATTCATGACACGAAATCGTCTCGCGGAGAGGATGTTTGGCGTACTGCCTGGGAGTCTCCCTCAGCGTGCCGGTGTCCACGATCTATACGGACAGTGCTCGAGTCTTGTGACCCACATGATCGAGACGAACAACGGTACCGGCCGTGACAGGACTCACTCCGACCGCCGCGATGCCGTGTCGGGTAGCCGCGAATCATCTACCTCGATGACGGGAAAGGCGACACATCGATTACGCGATGGCCGACACAACTGTTCGCCGGCTATGCGCGCCGCTCCATCACGAGCCTGTCAACGCCCGAATACCGGCAATCAGCGGTCCTCACGCGTCGGCCGTTCCAGCCGATTGAAATTGCTCGGCGTGCCGTCCGCGCGCCGATCCTGGTAGCGAAAATGCATATGCCGCGCGTCGAAGGTGGCGAACCATTCGTCCCAGTCCACCGGGCGAAGCACCGCTCCCCCGTATCCCGGAAAATCGAAGCGCAGCACGCGAATTTGCCCGTCGTCCTCGCTGCCCGGCATGGTCGCGGGGCGCGCGCCGCGACGCTCGGCCCATTGCCGGATGATGTCGTGGTTACGCGTCACGCGCGTGCGCTCGATATTCCCGACGCGCAGGCGATCCGTCCGCTCTTGCGACTGGATCTCCTGCGAGTACTTCGGCGACCTCGCGCTCCCCGATCCGGCGTACGGATTCCGGGTGCCTAGTCGGTGTTCGTTCATCAAACGAGCTCCTGAGCCATCGGCATCGTATGTCCGGGTTCCTTATCACGTACCCGACGTGAACTTCGCGCAAACCGGATGTAGGTCACCCGACCACCGAAACCGGGGAAATGCCGCGAAAAGCGCTGACCAGCAGTACGTCTGTGAGCCGGGTCACCCGCCGTGATCGCGGTCCGATTCGGCCCTTCCGGGATGGGTAACTCCCGCCGGAGGAGGCATACAGATGACCAATCCGATCTCTCCCGATCCAACCCCCATCCCCCCGACACCCAACCCGGTGCCCCCGAGGCCGAACCCGAACCCCGGCCCGATCCCACCGGTCCCCGGCCCCGACCCCTCACCCGCTCCGCCCAACCCGGTGCCGCCGGTCCCCGGCCCCGACCCCGCGCCCGCCCCACCGGCTCCCGGCGACCCCAGCCCGTTACCTCCGGTGCCGGAGCCTGGCGGCCCGTTCCCGCCGACGGAGCCGGTACCACCAGCGCCGCTCTGAGTCCACGAGTCGCTGCGACGCAACGCTGCCCGCAGTGAAAACGCTAGATTTTACTGCGATGCAGGCTGTTTCGGCGTGACACAGTGCGGCTCGACGTAACAAAGCGACTGGGCCTGGCACAGAGCGGCTGGACATAACGCAATGCGGCTGGCGTTGACGCAGTGCGACTCAGGCTGACACAGTTCGGCTCGACCTGACGCAGCGAGACTCAGCGCGACGCCGGAGTGTCCAGCGTGACGCCGACGATTCAGCGTCACGCTGGGCAGCCCGATCTTCAATCCCGTAAAGCCTGCTCCCGCAACATGTTCAGCGTGCGGGACAGTATCCGCGACACGTGCATCTGTGACACCCCGAGTACGTCCGCGATCTGAGTCTGGGTCTTGGACTCGAAGAATCGCATGATCAGCACCTGACGCTCACGCTCCGGCAGCTCCTCGATCAGCGGGCGGACGGCGAGGTAGTCCTCGACCAGATGGTAGGAGGGTTCCTCCGCGCCAAGGCTTTCCAGTAGCGGCAGCGGCGCGTTCTCGATGTCGTCGCCGGCGACCGCGTCGATGGACGAGGACTGGTAGGCGTTGCCGGCGATGAGCGCCTGGGTCACCTCGACGAGGTCGACGTCCAGTTCCTCGGCGATCTCCCGGGCGCGCGGGATGCGGCCGAGTCGCTGCGACAGCGCCTCCACCGTCGCGCCGATGCTGAGCTGAATCTCCTTGGTACGCCGCGGAACTCGTACCGACCACGTGTTGTCCCGGAAGTGCCTGCGCACCTCGCCCATGATGGTCGGCACCGCGAACGCCAGAAACGACGAACCGCGGGTGACGTCGAACCGGTCGGTGGCCTGCACCAGCCCGAGCCGGGCGACCTGCAGCAGATCATCGAAGTTCTCGCCGCGCCCGGCGAATTTGCGCGCGATGTGCTCGGCGAGCGGCAGGCACCGCCCGATCAGCTCCTCGCGCATCGCCTCCCGGCGCGGATCGTCGTCGGGCAGGGCCGCGATCTTCTCGAACAGCGGCTCGATATTGTCGTAGCTGTCACCGCGAGACCTCGATTCACCCGCCATCCGAGGCCCCTCGTACCCAACTGAAGTCGACGACCGTGGGGTATCCGGATAGGCCGCCGTCGAACGGCCCCTGTGTGGCCGAGATCGACTGGGTCAGTGTGCGTACGATGTGCCAGCCGAACCCGGCCTGCCCCGCCACCGACTCCGAGGTGGCCACCGATGCGACATGGACGAACATTTGCCTTGTGTCATAAGTGAATTCGCACTCGAGGCTACTGCCGGGTACCGCGTCCAGAATCAACGAGGTGGCGACCTCGTCGAGCGCGAGCCGGATGTCGGTCACCTCGTCGAGGGCGAAGTCCGCGATGAGCGCGACGGTCTCCGCGAGCGCGCGCAGCATCGTCAGCTGCTCCAGCTGTGCGGGGATTCGGACGCCGATTGTTGTTGTTTCCGTTGAGGATCGGGAAGTCCATTCCCCCATGCCCATCACCACCTTGCTCTCGCAGCCAAACCCGGGGACGTCGGTGACCGTCGGCCCGAGCTCTTCCGGGCCACCCGCTGCCCAGCACCACGACAGGCAATAACTCTGAAGTCGCGGCACTCCTCATCTCGCTACCGTCGTACCCGCCGCGATGCACCCGAAACGTCGGCGCGAGATCAGTCCGCGTCGATCCGTTCGTGCGCGGTGAGCAGCAGGTGATCGAAGCGCGTGCGCAGGCCGACGGTCGATCCGGTGAGGGAGCCGAGATCATCGACGAGCCGCGAGGCGAGGGTGCGCAACTTGATGTTGGTCTCCTGCGAGCGCCAGCTGAGCACGCGGAACGCCTGATCGGAGCTGACGCCGTACACCAGCATCACCGCGCCTTTGGCCTGTTCGATCACCGCGCGGGAGGCCCACAGCTCGGGCAGCGCGTCGTCTAGCGCCTCCTGGCGGTGGTGCTCGAGGGTGTCGGTCACGTCGATGTAGTAGCCCGCGGTCCCCACGACCCTGCCTTCTTTGTCGAAGAGGTCGTCGGCGACGACGATGACGTGGTGCAGCTCGCCCGCTGTGTCGATGATGCGGTGCCTGCTGGAGAACGGCTCACCGTGCTCGATGGATTTGGCCAGCGCGTTGGCCACTTGCGCGCGATCGTCGGGGTGCTTGTGCGTCAACAGCAGTTCGGTGGTCGGCGACACGGTGCCCGGCGTATAGCCGTGCATCGTGGCCACCTCGTCCGACCATTCCCAGCGTTGATCGGCGAACCAGAAACGAAAACTACCGACACTCTGCGGTGTCCCCAATCCGATCACCCGGTCCAGCGCGCGAGAATCCTCGGGCTGGACCGGCCCCATTTCAGTCACAGCGCAAGTATCCGTCGCGCGCGCACGCCACGCGACCAGATCTGTGCGCGCCACGCCGAAATCCGTGCCGCCGGTGAATCGGCGGCTCCTCAACCGTCGAGCGCGGCTCGCATCGACGGATAGTGACTGAACATCGGTCGAACCCCGGATATCTCCAGCGAACGTTCGATCGCCTGTCGACCGGCGACGATACGAACATCGGTGCCGTCGCACGCGGCCCGTTGTTTCACCGAGCCGAGCGCGCCCGCGGCCCGGAGACTGAGGAATCGCGCCGCCCGCAGATCGATCACCACGGCGTGACAGTTCGAGCGGACCGCCCGTTCTACCGCGGCGAAGAATTCCGGACTCGCGGCCGCATCCAATTCGCCTTCGACGCGGACCACCACGCATTCGTTTCGGCGATCTACGCGCTGAGCCCAGGCATGGCTATTGCGGGGCCCCGAGCCGTTCCGGTGTACGCCGCCGGCGTACTCATGCAGGGCGGAACTAGCGGACATAACTATACCTCCCGTATAAGGGGGGAAAATCCAGTTCTACGCGACAAGTTCGGTCGATGAGAATATACAAGGGAGCGAACATCCGTCGCAAGATCGCGAAAAGGCTGTCGCTACGATCCCCATCATCCGGATTCGGCGGGTGTGGTGCGCCCTACGTGGAACCGGGGTCGGCTGTAGTCTCAACCTTCTCCAGTGTCGCATGGTCCGTCGCCTATGTCACAAATACCTCCGGACCACCGCTTCTGGGCGCTGTTCAGCGGCCACGCGGAAACGGCATGTCGATCTGCCCCCGTTTCGAGCGGGCAAACCCGAGTTCGATTACCTGCGGGGAGACCGGGTACGCCGGAAAGATGGATCCCGACCCGTACACAACCCCAGACCTCGAGCCGGGCGGCGGCGTCCCGCCGGGCTCCACGCCGCCGGAGAGCGGGCAGACCTCGGGCCTGTCCGCGCCCGAGCCGTCGACCAGCCACCACTTCCCCGGCACGGGTGTGGTGGCGGTGATCGTCACGGTCCTGCTGGTGGTGCTCTTCACCGCGGTCGCGGTGGGCATCATCGTGTCGATGATCTGATCGGACCCCGAGCGAGCGGACCGGCGTCCACATCGCCGGGCGGACTCCGTATTGCCAAGCGGGCTCGATGGTTTCGTTCCCGCCCACACGGGCATATCTGGGGCATAGCCGAATTCGACACATGTCACGCGAGGCCCGGTCGCGGGCATCGCGCAGCCCCGCCGCGTGCCATCACCCGTGGTGAGAACGGAGCACATCGTGAAGATCGCCATGGTTTCCGAGCATGCGAGCCCGCTCGTCGGGCTCGGCGGAACCACCGTCACCGGCCAGCATATCCACGTCGCCGAGTTGGCCGCGGCCTACGCGCGGCGCGGGCACGACGTCACCGTCTATACCCGCCGCGACGGTTCGGCGCTGCCGTCGGAGGTGCACACCGATGCGGGTTATCGCGTGGTGCACGTGACCGCAGGCCCGGCCGAGCCGCTGCCGCGCGACCAAAGTCTGCCCTACCTAGGCGATTTCGGCACTTTCCTGCAACGCCAGTGGGGGCTGGACACGCCGGACATCGTGCACGCGCACTTCTGGATGTCGGGCCTCGCGGGGGAGTTGGCCGCACGCGCGCACGGCATTCCGGTGGTGGTCACCTTCCACGCGCTGGGCACCGTGCGCCGCCGCCATCAAGGACTCGCCGATACCAGCCCGCGCTCGCGCATCCGCTTCGAGCGGCTGATCGCCGGGCGCGCGGCGCATATCGTGGCGACCTCCTCGGACGAGGTGCGGGAGCTGACCAGGATGGGGGTTCCGCGATTCCGCATCTCGACCGTGCCGAGCGGAATCGACCTGTCCGCCTTCACTCCTGAGGGCCCGATCGCCGACCGCGGGCAGCGGAGCCGGACGCACCGGGTGCTCTCGGTCGGAAGACTGGTGCCGCGCAAGGGTTTCGACATCGCGATCAAGGCGCTGCAAGAACTGCCGGACACCGAACTGCTGATCGCGGGCGGGCCGGTCGGCGACGACATAGAGGACGACAGCGAAGGGCGCCGGCTGCGCAGGCTGGCGATGGATTACGGTGTGCAGGACCGGCTTCGGATGCTCGGCCATGTGCGCCGCGCCGAGCTGCCACGCTGGTATCGGTCGGCCGACGTGGTGCTGACCACGCCCTGGTACGAGCCGTTCGGCATGGTCCCCCTCGAGGCGATGGCCTGCCGAAAGCCGGTGGTAGCCACCGCCGTCGGCGGCCTCCTCGACACCGTTGTAGACGGCGTCACCGGCAGACTCGTCGCACCCCCCGACCCCCTCACCATCGCACGCGCCGTCCGCCAACTACTCGACGACCCCACCCTCCGCGACACCTGGGGCGCAGCAGGCTACCAACGCGCAGCGAGCCGCTACGCCTGGGACCACATAGCCCTCGAAACCCTCACCGCCTACCACCGAGCCTCCCCCGCCCACGCCGGCGAGGTCGTCTCAGTCCAGTGACCGTTCCCGGGCGGTGATGGCCTTCGCACAATAACCGCCCGCGCGGTGACCACCTGCGTGCCAGCGGCTGCGGCCGCGCGCTAACCGCCGCAACGCGACCGGTCGCACAGCGGTGATCGACTCCGCGCAATGACCGCTTGATAACCGGCTCGGTGCGGTGAGTGCCTCAGCGCGATGACCGCCGCGCGATGATCCCGGCGGCGCGGTGGTTGTCTCAGCGCCGAATGTCCCCGCAGCGGGGTGGCCGCCGCAGCGCGAAAACCGTTGAGCGCGAGGACCGGTGCCACGCGGATGGCTGTTCAATGCGATGACCGCCAGCGCACGGATGTCCGTCTCGGTGCGACGGCCACCGTCAAGCGGGTGTCCGTCCCGGAGCGCCTATCGCCGCGACGCCGATAGTCCTCCCGGAGGGACCACCGCCGCCACGCGGATGTTCCTCTCGACACGACGGCTGTCAAGGAGTGGTGACGCGGCTGGCCCTCACCGTGCCCCGTCGGCGGGCTCGCTGGATCGGCGCCAGAGGAGGGGGGCGAAGAGCCAGGCCAGTAGGAACAAGATGCCGATGGTGGCGCCGGCGGCTACTCCGCCGGCGGTTCCGGTCACCATGCTCACTACCAGGACGGTGGCGCCGATGAGGGCGATGCCGAGCAGGGTTACGCCGGCCATTGCGCATCGGTGGGCGGCGGCGACCACGTTGCCTAGGCGGTGGCGCCGGAAGAGGATTCGGTGCCAGGAGACGGGGGCTACCAGGAATACCGTCGCGCCCATGGCGGCGAGGAGAGTTACCAGGTAGAGCACCCGTAGGGGGTGCGACAGGGTTCCGAAGGTCGCCTGGAACGGCACGATCAACAGTGCCGAGATGAGGAACTGCACCCCGGTCTGCACTACGCGCAACTCTTGGACCAGGTTGCTCCAATTGCGGTCCAGCCGTTCGGTTTCGGTCTCGCCACGCACGTCCTGGTTCCAGGCGGCGTCATTGCCGGACACGATGACCCCCCGCTGTCTCGATCGCCCGGACGGGTCCATCCTCGACCATCACACTCGCCCTTCTCATCACCGACCCCGCGGGCTCTTCCGCAGGTGAACGAGTACCCGCTGCGGCGGCGATTAACCGGGTGAGCGCGGGGGTACCACCGCAGTACGCGCCCGGACGTCGGCACCCAGTCCCATCGAAGACCGAAGAGAGTTGAGCCCCATGCGGATCGCGGCGATCGGTGATGTCCACCTCGGCACCGAGTCCTCCGGCCTCCTCCGGCCCGAACTGCGCGACCTACCCGAGCGGGCCGACGCGCTGCTGCTGGCGGGCGACCTGACCGAGCACGGCAGCATGGACGAGGCCAGGGTGGTCGCGGCCGAGTTCGCCGACCTAGGCGTGCCCGTGATCGCGGTGCTCGGCAACCACGACTATCACGGCGACAACGAGGACGCGATCGCGAAGCTGCTGCGCGACCACGGCATCACCGTCCTCGAGGGCACCGGGGTCACCCTCGAGCTCGACGACGGTTCCCTCGGCGTCGCGGGAACGAAGGGCTTCGGCGGCGGCTTCGCCGGTCGCTGCGCCGGGATTTTCGGCGAGCGACTGATGCGCGAGTTCGCCGGGCACACAGTGGATCTCGCGGAATCACTCGGTTCGGCGCTGGCCGAGCTGAGCGCCGACTTCACGATCGCGCTCACCCACTACTCCCCCGTCACCGAGACCCTGCTCGGCGAGCCGGCCGAGCTCTACCCCTTCCTCGGCTCGTACCTGCTCGGCGAGGCGATCGACGAGTACGGCGCCGATCTCGCGCTGCACGGCCACGCCCACGCGGGCAGCGAGCACGGCAAGACGCCGGGCGGAGTGCCGGTGCGCAATGTCGCCGGGCCGGTGATCCGCGCGGCCTACCGCGTCTACGAATTGCAGCCTGCCGCCGCCTGATCGACACGAGCCGCCATTGATGGAGAGCGGGCGTTTCGGATTTCCCGGCACGGGCACCCGAGCCCTATGGATGCTCCGACAACTGAAACGTTGCCCGCCCTATGACCGGGCATGTCCTGGTGGCGCGGCTCGACAGCGCGGGAGACGTCCTGCTGGCCGGCCCCGCCGTACGCGCCGTCGCCCGGATCGCCGACACGGTCACCTTTCTCGCGGGCCCGCGCGGCAGCTCGGCCGCCGCGCTGCTGCCCGGCGTCGACCGCGTGCTGGAGTTCCAGGCCGCCTGGCTCGACGGCGACCCGCCGCCGCTGACCAGCGCGGCCGTGCGCGCGCTGATCGAGTGCGTGCGGATGCTAGCGCCGGACGAGGCGCTCATCAGCACCTCGGCGCACCAGTCCCCCCTGCCGCTCGCGCTGCTGCTGCGGATGGCGGGCGTGCCGCGGATCGGCGCCATCACCACCGACGAGGCCGGCTCGCTGCTCGACGTCCGCCACCGCGTGCACGACGAGATGCCGGAGCAGATTCGGGCCTTGTCGCTGGCCGTCGCGGCGGGCTATCCGCCCGTCGGGCACCGGCTCCGAGTCCGCGAGGATCTGCCCGAGGTCACCGAATTGACCGGTGGCCCAGGCTATGTCGTGCTGCACCCCGGCGCGGCCGAACCGGCCAGGCGGATGTCGGCCGAGCGCAGCAGGCAGGTGGCCGCCGCACTCGCCGACGCGGGCCACCGCGTGGTGGTGACCGGGAGCGCGGCCGAACGGGCGCTCACCGACACCGTCGCCGACGGGCACGCCCGCGACCTCGGCGGGGCCACCGACCTGGCCGGCTTCGCCGCCGTGCTGCGCGAGGCCGACGCCGTGGTCGCCCCGAACACCGGCGCCGCCCCGCTGGCCGCGGCCGTCGCGACACCCGTGGTCTCGCTGTTCGCACCGGTCGTGCCGGCCCGGCGCTGGGCGCCCTACGGCGTGCCGACCATCGTGCTCGGCGATCAGAGCAGACCGTGCGGGCGGCACGGCCTCGACGCGATCCCGGACACCGCGATCGTCTCCGCCACCGAGCAGGTGCTGCGCGCCACCGATTGATCCCCCGTCGGCCGGGTATGCGGTCGAAAGCCCCCTTTTCGGTGGTAGACCAGAAAGGATTCCCCATGCTTCCCGGACCGAACGAATCGACCACGGGACACAGCGGTGCCGAGCACCATGGACGCCCCGACGACAATTTTCCGGACTACACCCGAACCTCGCGCGCGCACGTCGGGGAATCGATCGAGGACGCCCGCAACTGGCCGGGCATCATTCTGGTGGCCCTCGGCCTGGTCGGCCTCGGCCTGACGCTCACCGCCGCGGGCTACGGCTTCAACGGCTGGGCGATCATCGGGGCGATCGCGACCGTGGCGTGCATCGTCGTCGGCGTCCTCGTGATCATCGCCGAGCATCGTCGGCTGAAGAAGCGCGAGGGCTTGGGCCTCACCGATCAGGCGGGTCACTGATGAACTCTCGACCCGCGCTGCGCGCACTGCTGATCGTCGGCGCGCTCGCGGCCGCCCCGCTGGTGGCCGCGTGCTCGAGCGACGACAAGGATCCGGCGGCCCCGGCCACCGGGCACAACACCTCGGTCATGCTGTCCATGCCGTCGACGACGGCGCAGGTGCCCAACCCCGACGCGCAGATCTCCGGGGCGGCGGCGAAGCAGCTGTGCGACATGATGCGCCCGGATCTCGACAAGTGGCGCACCGAAGGCGCGGCCCTCGGTCGCGTGGCCTTCAACGGCACCGTGCACAACTGGGCGGCCCGCAACGGCGGGCTCAACGACACCGTGCTGAAGGACCGCGGCGTGGTCGACAAGATCACCAAGGAGAACTGCCCGGACGTGCGCCAGCAGGCCCTCGAGGCCCTCGACACGTCCGATCTCGCCAGCGCACTCGTGGGATTCGGAGGATGAACATGTTCAAGACCGCCAAGTTCTTCGTGTTCGTGATCGCCGCGGCGTTCTTCCTCGGCGGCTGCGGTGACGAGCCGGAAAAGCTGGTCAACAAGGGCGGCAACACGCCGTGCAACGAGTTCACGGCGCAGGACGAGAGCAAGCAGCGGATCACCGTCACCAAGTTCCTCGAGCAGGAGCGCAACGGCGACGCGCCCGCCACGCAGGACCGGACGGTGGACGCGGCCATCGCGTCGATCAAGCTGATGTGCGCGGCGCAGGCGAACCCGGACACTCCGATCAACAAGGCCGACCTGACCGGCATCCTGGTCCCGAAGTAACCGCACCGCGCACGCGAACGAGGCGAAGTCATGACCACACGGCACCAGCGGAACGTCGTGGAACTCCTTGTTCTGCAACACAATCGGATGCGCGAGCTGCTCGACGACCTACAGTCCACGGCGGGGCCCGAGCGCAGGGAGTCGTTCGAGGAGCTCTCGCGCTGGCTCGCCGTGCACGAGGCGACCGAGGCGGAGTTGATGCAGGGCAGCGTCAACTCTTGGTGAGCAGTGTCAGCTCATGGGGAGTAGGCGCGGTACCTGCGGCATGGGCAGTGCGGCGCCGGTGAGCAGGCGCGGTACCTGCGGCATGGCAGCGCAGCGCCGGTGGGCGATGGCCGCCGGGGGCGACCGTCGGCTCACCGGCGAACAGCGCGTTGAGCACGGTCTCTTCGATGACCCGAACGACACGTCGTAGATCGGGTTGAGCTGACCCCAAGGGATTCCGGTGTGGACCAAGCCCAGTGGCACTCGGCGGCGAGTTCCCCCGGCAGCAAGGGGCGTCGGTCGCGACGACGATGATGACGGAGCCGGAATACGAAGGGGCGGGCCACGTCCCGAGCGGATTGTCCGCAGCCGAGAGCGTCCCGAGCGGATCGTCCGCAGGCAAGAGCCTGCCGAGCGGAACACTGCGGATTGTCAGTTGCCTGCGCGCCCTGGAATTCGCCTGAATGAACACCCGCTCGCACCCGCGCGGCAGGATCGCCGTGACGTCGGTGCGCACGGGTTTGCTCACTGCCGCACCGGATATGCCGTATTCATGTCCTCCCTGTGGTTGAACGACGCGGAAGTCCCGGCCCGCCTGCGACTGACGCCGGGATCGCGCTTCGACACCGTGGTGATCGGCGGGGGCCTCACCGGCCTGGTCACCGCGGTTCTGTTGGCGGAGAAAGGCGTTGAGGTGGCGGTGGTCGAGGGCAGAAGGGTCGGGGCGGGGACCACGGGCGCCACCACCGGGAAGATCAGTCTGCTGCAGGGCACGCGGGCCCAGCGGATTCGGCGGCACCACTCGGCGGGCACGCTGCGCGACTATGTCGCGGCGAATCGCGAAGGGCAGCAATGGTTGCTGCGGTTCTGCTCGGAGCACGGCGTGCCGATACAGCACGCCGCCGCCTTCACCTACGCGCAGTCGAAGAGCGAGATCGCCGCAGTGCGCGCGGAATTCGACGCGACACGGGAGGCGGGGTTGCCGACCGAGTTCGTCGAGCGGCTGAACGTACCCTTCCCCGCGTACGGCGCGGTGCGGCTGGCCGATCAGGCACAGGTCGATCCGATGGCTGTGCTGGCGGCGCTGGCCGCGGAGGTCGAGTCGCACGCCGCCCCGATCTACGAGTCGACCATGGTGCGCGGGGTACGCGGCGGGTTGGCCGGGGACCTCACCATCGAGACCGAGCACGGCGACCTCGGCGCGGGCACCGTCGTATTGGCCACGGGCACACCGATACTCGACCGCGGCGGGTTCTTCGCCCGGCTCACCGCGCAGCGTTCCTGCCTGGCCGCTCTGCGGCTCAGCGAGCCGATCCCGCGCGAGATGTACCTCAGCGCTGGGCAACCCACCCGCTCGCTGCGCTACGCGCCGACGCCGGACGGCGACGTGCTGCTCGTCGGCGGAAACGGCCACCCGGTCGGGCGTGCCCGGTCCGAACGCGCGAAGCTCGACGAGCTGGTGAGCTGGGCCCAAACCTGGTTTCCCACCGCCGAACTCGTCCAGGAGTGGTCGGCGCAGGACTACTCGCCGGTCGGCGAACTCCCCTACGTCGGCCCGTTGCTGCCCGGGCGGCGCGACATCCTCGTCGGCACCGGATACGCGAAGTGGGGCCTCACCAACGGCGTCGCCGCCGCGCTCGCCCTGGCCGGGCAGATCACCGGCGAGCAGCCGGGGTGGTCCGGCGCGCTCGCCAGCTGGCGGCCGGACGAGCTGAAGGCGCTGCCCTCGGCCGTGCTCGCGAACAGTGCGGTGGCACAACGACTCACGACCGGATGGCTGCGCATGGCCGCGCGCTCCGCGGACCGGATTCCGGAGGAGGGCCGCGGCGTCGTGCGGCGGCACGGCGTTCGCCCCACCGCGGCCTGCACGGTCGACGGCGTCACCACCGAGCTGTCCGCGGTGTGCCCGCACCTCTACGGCATCGTCCGCTGGAACGACGCCGAACGCTCCTGGGACTGCCCGCTGCACGGTTCCCGCTTCGCGCCCGACGGCACGCCGCTCGAGGGCCCCGCCACCGAACCGCTCACCCCGCTGCACCTGCCGAGGCCCTGACCACGGTGGCGGATCCGCGCGAAGCTACTGCCCGAACGGCTCGGCGCGGGCCAGTATCTCCTCCACCGTCTGCCGGACGGTGAGATACGAAGTGTCGAGCCACAATCCGATGCGCGGCGTGCTCTGCCACAGCGCCGCGTCGAGCTCGGCGACGCTGAAGGTGCCGTAGGCCGACTTGGCCCGCCCGGCCTCGCGCGCGGCGACGACCTCCGGCCGCGGCGCGAGCACGACGACGTACAGCGGACGGGTCACGATCTGATCGATGGTGTACTGCAACAACTCTCCGAGCACCGTGTCCTGCAGCACCGCGGTGAATCCCGCCGCCGCGTACCCGTCGGCGGCGTTGGCGGCCAGCCGGTGCCGCAGGCAGAGCTGGCGCAGCGCCTCCTGCGATGGCTCGCTGCTCATCTCCTCGCGACCCCCGACGACGAACCGGCGGAACGCGTCCCCGCGCACGTGCGCCGACCTCGGTAACCGCTCGGCCAGCGCCTGAGCCACCGTCGACTTCCCGGCCGCCTGAATGCCGGTGATGAGGTAGACCGAGGGTGTCGTGGCGATCATGGTGCCTAGTATGGCGAAATGCTGACCAATGCTCGATTCGAAGCGCGTATCCCGACCACCGATCTGGCGCGGGCGCGCCGTTGGTACGCCGAGAAACTCGGCCTCGAGCCGGTGGAGGAGCGCGCGGGCGGCCTGCGCTACGAGGGCGCGTCGGGCGTCTTCTGCCTGTTCGCCTCGGCGGGCGCGTCCGACGGATCGTTCACCCAAATGGGTTTCTACGTCGACGATATCGAGGCCACCGTCGCCGAACTCCGGGCGCGCGGCGTGGTCTTCGAGGAGTACGAGGGTACCGTCGACGGGATCATGGAGATCGAGGGCAACTACCCGAGCAAGGGGCGCGGTGAGCGCGGCGCGTGGTTCCGCGACAGCGAGGGCAATATGCTCGGTCTCGCCCAGGTCATCCCCTGAGGCGCGAAACCCGTTGCGGGGCAGCGCGCCTATTCTGGTGCGATGGTTGATCCGATCCCGCCCGGCCAGCACAGCCTCACCGCCTACCTCGCCGTCGAGGACGCGCGCTCGGCGATCCGGTTCTACGTCGACGCCTTCGGTGCTGTCGAACTCTACGTCGGCGAGTCCCCCAGCGGCCGAATAGACCACGCGGAGTTGAGGATCGGCGACTCCTCCCTGGTTCTGGTCGAGCCGTCCGAAGGCAATCCGCTGCTGCCCGCCGCGCAGCCGGGAACGTCCGTGGGCCTGCGGCTGTACCTCGCCGACGTCGACGCGGTCCACGCCGAGGCCGTGCGGCTCGGCGCGCGCGCCTTCAGCCCCGTCAAGGATCTGTTCTACGGCGACCGCAGCGGAACCATCGTCGACCCCTTCGGCCATGTCTGGATCCTCTGCACCCGCACGGAGAACCTCACGCTCGAGGAGATTCAGGAGCGCGCGCGCAAACTGTACGGCGGATAGGCGGCCGCGACGACTACGATCGAGCCATCGATCTTCCTCGACGACCGCTCGTCCGATCAGGAGTCCAGTTGACGGTTTTTCGCAGTGTCGTCGGTGTGCAGCTGTTGTTGAGCCGCGGTGAGCAGGTGCTGCTCGCGCGGCGCAGGAACACCAGATTCGGAGACGGCGAGTGGAACGCGCCGGGCGGTCGGCTGGACGAGGGCGAGGACGTGTTGACCGCCGTCCTCCGGGAGGCCGAGGAGGAGATCGGCGTCCTGGTGGATCGCGCGGACGTCGAGATGGTCGCGTCGATGCACGTCCAGTCGCCGCCGGGCCAGGCGCTGATCATCTTCGTCTTTCGTGCCGAGACCTGGTCGGGCGAGCCGTGGAACCGCGAACCCGATCGCTGCTCGGAGCTGCGCTGGTTCGACCTCGACGATATTCCGGAGCAGACCATTCTCAGCACCCGCGCCGGCATCGACATGTTCCGGCGCGGGCAGCGTTTCGGGGTGTTCGGGTGGCCGGAGCACGCGGTGCTCGGCACGCCGCACCGGTAGCTCATAGCAGCGTACCGCCGCTGGCGTCGATGTAGGAGCCGGTGATCCAGCGGGCGTCCTCGGAGGCGACGAAGGCGACGACATCGGCGATGTCGGAGACCTCGCCCACCCGGTTGAACGCCGACCACTGCGACATCTCGGCGACGGTGGCCGGATCGTCGAAGACCGGATCGCCGTTGTTGGTGACGCCGGGGGCGACGGTGTTGATGGTGATGCCGCGCGGTGCGATGTGCAGGGCCAACTGCTGGGTGATCTGCTCCATCGCGCCCTTGCTCATCGCGTAGCAGATCTGCGAGGGCAGCGAGGTCCGCGTCATGCCGGAGGAGATGTTGATGATGCGGCCGCCGGTCGGCATCGAGGCGAGGGCTCGCAGCGTCAGATAGAACGGCGCCTTCGCGTTCACCGCGATGTGCCGGTCGAACATCTCCGGTGTGACCTCCTCCGGCATCGCGCCGGTGAAGCCCGCGTGCGCCGCGTTGTTGACCAGGATGTCCAGGTGCGCGGCGCCGGTGCGGGTGAGCAACTCCGCTTCGAGCTGGGTGAACAACGCCGAAACGCCCTCTGGCGCACCGAGTTCGGCGTGCACGAGGAACGCGTCCGCGCCCGCCGCCTCGATCTGCCGGACGGTCTCCTTGCCTGCCTGCTCGTTCGCCGAGTAGTGCACCGCGACCAGCGCGCCGTCGCGGGCGAGGCGACAGGCGATGCCCCGGCCTATCCCCCGACTCGATCCGGTGACCAGGGCGACTTTGCCCCGAAGGTTGCCCATGACATCCCCTCCACGTCTACGACTGTTTGTAGTAGATCGTAGTGCGCCGCGAGAAAAGGACAATCCCGGCGTTCGGTGCCGAACGCCACAACCGAATACCCTTGCGGGAACGCGAAATATCTGATCAGTCCGCGCGGCCCGTGCGCACGGTGAGGTAGCTCGGCCGCTCGGGGTCGAGCACGACGGCCTGGCCGGTGATTGCGCGCCGCAGCCACGGCGGGATCATGTGACGGGGAAAGCTGTTGCGGCTCACCGTGACTCGCAGTCGATGCCCGGCGCGCAGGACCGCCTCGGTCGGGTTGATCTCGAGGTCGATGCCGAACGGCACCCCGGGGACCACCGGAAGCGCGGACGCCGCGGTGAGGGTGTGCAGCGGGAACAGCAGTTTTCCGTCGGCGTACTTGCTGCCAGCCTCGTCGATCGCCCGCATGCTCGACAGCAGCGCGCCGCGGGTGATCGGCACCGAGCGGCCGTCCGGCTCCACGTCGCACACGGTCACCGACCAGAACGCGTCCGCCCCTTCGACTTCCACGTTCAGATGCAGGTTCATCGGGCCGGAGAGCACCGTGTCCTCGGTGAACGGTGCGCTGGTGAACGCGGCCGCGCCGGCCTCCGCGTGCCGGTCGTCGGTGCCGAACCGGCGTCCGAACAGCAGGGCCGCCCCCATGCTCATCACCCCGGTGTTGTTGGAGGCCATGCGGATTCGACCGGTGGGCAGCGGAAGTCGTGCGGAGAGCTCGTTCGGCTCGGCGGACAAGCCCGCGTCGGTACCGGCATGCGGTGCGGTGCCGGAGTTTTCGGGATTCAGGTAGTAACGCCGCGGAGTGGTCGCGGGGTCGGGGAACTCGTCGTGCCCGCGCCACCGGCCGTCCCCCTGCCTGCGCACGGTGATCGGGCCGTAGCCGTCGATGCCGTTGTCGACGCCCTTGACCCACCGGTCGAACCACGCGCATTGCAGTTCGTCGATGGCCTGCGGGCTGTCCGGCGCGCCCAGCCCCGAGCCGACGGTGAGGTGGTAGGAGTCGTCGACCAGGACCTGTTTCGCGCCGCCGGACAACGGGATTCGGTCGTACATGCGGAAGTTCGACCGGTTGTAGACGTCGTGCCAGCCGCCGTGGATCCAGGTGGGCGCGGTGATGTCCTCGAAGCGCGCGAGTTTGCTCGCCCACATCGGGTTCAGGAAGCTGTCCGGGTGACGCTCGGTGAGGCCGATCTCGATCGCGTGCCGTACCCAGCCCGCCGGGTCGGCGAGCCGATCTCGCAGGAACCGCCGGGTGATTCCCGCGCGCAGCAGTCCGGGCACCGACGGTAGCCACTTGCTGCCGGTGACGGCGAGAATCCAGATCAGCATGCCCGGTGTCGGCACACCGCCGGTCAGGCCGAGTTCGCGGATGGGGTCCTCCCCCGCCTCGATGGCGAAGACGGCGCGCAGCCCTTCGGGCCGCAGTCCGGCGGTGATCAGCGCCGAGATGGCGCCGTAGGAGATGCCGGTGACCGCGAGATCGCCGTTGCACCAAGGTTGTTCGCGCACCCAGGCGAGCGCCTCCAGATAGTCCTGCTGCTCGCGCGGCTGGAA
This sequence comes from Nocardia tenerifensis NBRC 101015, assembly GCF_000308715.1. Lineage (GTDB taxonomy): Bacteria > Actinomycetota > Actinomycetes > Mycobacteriales > Mycobacteriaceae > Nocardia > Nocardia tenerifensis. Next base: position 1,369 of record NZ_BAGH01000199.1, on the reverse strand, counting down.
GAAGTCCCAGCTGCCCGTGGACGTGCCGGTGCCGCGCACGTCGATCATCAACCCGACGTAGCCGCGGCGCACCGCGGTGCGGTTGATCACGAACGGCTCCAGGATCCCGCCCGCGGGTGTGTGCAGCACGTCGCGCGCGGTGAAACGCCGCCGGTCCGAGGGGCCGATCCACCGGCCGAGGGCGCGCAGCGGGTCGTTCCAGCGCATGCCGTGCCGGTTGAGCATCTTGTTGTAGGGCGTGAAGTTGACGATGGCGGGCAGCGGTTCGCGCGCGGGCCCCGCGCCGTCGCCCGGCCGCAGGATGTCGGCGGTGAGGACCGCCCCGTCGGACATGGTGAGCGGAACACTGGTGGCGCCGAACAACTTCGGGTACCGGGCGGGCCCGATATCGAAACGGTGATTCGGCGGCACGGTCATGCTCACGACGATAAGCGCACCCCAACACCGCTGTCCGCGAAACGACCGATACTGTCCCAGACGCAAAGGTGCTGGTGCTCAGGCGGGTTCGGGATCCGCCCGTTCCATGGTGAACACGATGGTCGTCCAGCCGCCGAGATGGATGCGGTCACCGTCGCGCAGCGGAACCGCCGTCTTCGCGGGGATCAACTCGTCGCTGCCGTTGACGCCGGTTCCGTTGGTGGAGCCGAGGTCGGTGACGGTGAGCCGGTCGCCCTCGAGGTGGATCGTGGCGTGCGAACGGGAGACGCCGACGTCGGCCGGGGCGATGCCCAGATCGATATCAGGGTCCACGCCCTGCGAGACGCTGCGTTTACCGATGAGAAAGTCGGTGCCGCGCAATGTGATTCGGCGCTCCGGGTAGAACGCGGGGAACCCGACCTGGTCGGCGTCGGGACCTTTGCGAGCGATCACCCGGTCGTAGAACTCGCGATCGGCGATGATCGTGGCTACCCAGGTGACCGACGGCGTGCCGGGCGCGGTGGATGTGCCGGGCGCGGTGGGCGTGCCGGACGTGCCAGGCGCGGCCGACGTGCCAAACGTGCCAGGCGCGGCGGACGTGCCCGGTGCAACGGATGTACCGGGCGTGCCAGACGCGACAGGCGTGCCCGATGCGCCTGGCGTGCCGGACGTGCCAGGCGCAACGGACGTGCCGGATGTGTCCGATGCGACAGGCGGGCTTGCCGCAGCCGACGTGTCCGGTGAGCCCGGCGTGCCGGACGTGCCAGGGGTGCCTGCTGCGGCCGACGTACCCGGCATGTCCGTCGCGACAGGCGTGCCTGCTGCAGCGAACATGTCCGGTGAGCCCGGCGTGCCGAACGTGCCCGGCGCGACGGACGTGCCAGGGGTGCCTGCTGCGGCCAACGTGCCCGGCGTGTCCGGCGCGACAGGCGTGCCTGCTGCTGCAAGCGTG
>NZ_BAGH01000200.1 GCF_000308715.1 Nocardia tenerifensis NBRC 101015 | reverse complement strand
AGCTTTCGGAGATGCTGGCGACCGACGACTACCACAGCACGATGATGTCGGCCACCGAGCCGGTGCGGCTCGACGATATCGAGGCCGGGCAGCGCATCGACGACTTCGATCTGATGACGGGGCTCGGGCGCGGCGCGTTCGCGCGGGTGTTCCTCGCGCGCCAGCGGTCGATGCAGCGCCTCGTCGCGGTGAAGATCTCCCGCGACAAAGGCACCGAGCCGCAGACGCTGGCGCAGCTGGACCACGACTACATCGTCCGGGTCTTCGATCAGCGGGTGCTCGAGAGCAGGAAGCTGCGGCTGCTGTACATGCAGTATGTGCCGGGCGGGACGCTGTTCACCGTGCTCGAACGGGTGCGGGCGACGCCGCCGGACCGCCGCGACGGGGCGTTGCTGCTCGACGTGATCGACGGGGTGCTGGCCGCCAAGGGCGAGATCAGGCCGAGCGAGTCGCCGCTGCGCGCGGAGCTGGCGCGGCTGTCGTGGCCGGAGACCATCGCCTGGCTGGGGCGGCGGCTGGCCGAGGCGCTCGACTACGCGGGCCGAGCCGGTGTGCTGCACCGCGATATCAAACCGGCCAACGTCCTGCTCACCGCGGACGGCGTGCCCAAGCTCGCCGATTTCAATATCAGCTTCAGCGGCAATGTCTCCGGTGACAGCCCGGTCGCCTACTTCGGCGGGTCGCTGGCCTATATGTCGCCCGAGCAGTTGGCCGCGGTGCACCCCGATCGACCGGGGACCGCCGCCGATCTCGACACCCGAAGCGATCTGTACGCGCTCGCGGTGGTGCTGTGGGAATTGCTCACGGGCCGAAGGCCTTTCGACGACGACTCGGTGACCGGCGGGGACCGCACGGCCTTGGACGGCATGCTCGAACGGCGGGCCGGGAGCCCGAAAGTGCTGCCGTATCAAGATCTTCCGGCCGACTGTCCGGCGGCGCTGGAGCGCGCGCTCGTGCGCGCCCTCGACCCGGAGCCCGGCAACCGCTGGCCCAGCGGCGCGGACATGGCCCAGCAGTTGGAGGTGTGCCTCGACGCCAGGGCCCGCGACCTCGTCGACCCGCCGCCGGGCAGCTGGCGACTGCGGGCGCGGCGGCTCATGCACCCGATCATGGCGCTGGCCATCGCGGTGCCGAACGCGCTGGCGATCTGGTACAGCTACAACCACAATCGGACGCTGATCATCGGCAAGCTGGACGCGCCCGCGCAGCACCGGTTCGATCAGATCGCGCTGACCGCGTACGGGCTGTGCTTCCTGGTCGGGTTCGTGGTCACCAATGTGCTGATCGCGAATCTGTGGTCGGTCTCGCGCGGGCTGCGCGCGGGACGGTCCTACGACGCGGCCACGCTCGCCCGCGCGCGTCGCGACACCCTGTTGCTCGGCAAGCGAAACGTGCTGACCTGCTTTGCGCTCTGGGTGATCGCGGGCGTGGCCGTGCCGGTGTCGGTTTCGGTTTCGGGCAATCACCTCGCGCCGGAGTCTTACGTGCACTTCTTCATCACGCAGATCGTGTGCGGCGCCATCGCCATGGCGTATCCGTATTTCCTGGTGAACTTCTACGCGGTGCGTTCGCTGTATCCCCTGTTTCTCCGGCACGGTGGGCTCGGCGCGCCGGACGCGCGGCGGTTGCGGCAGCTCGATCGGCGCAGCACCTATTTCCTGGCCATCGCCGCGGCCGTGCCGCTGCTGGGGGTCGCGGGGGCGACGTTCATTCCGGCCGAGGACATTCCGGCTGTGATCGTGGCGCTGCGGGTGCTGTGCGTCGGTAGCGCGCTGGCGTTCGTCGGGGTGTACTGGTTGTTCCGTATGTTGGAGAAGGATCTCGCGGCGCTGGAACGCATAGTCGCCCGCTCGGCCTGAGCGGCTCCTCGGCCGTCAAGGGGGCCGTCGGATTGCTGCGCCTTTCCCGGCTGCTGCGGGTACGGTATACCCCGCCGCGAAAGCGCGGGGACGGCACGACGCATTCGGCGGAAAGGGGCTTGGGGATGAACGAGCCGTATTCGTCATGGGCCGCGCGCAACTCGCCCGACGATCGGCCGCTCGCCGCCCGGTACAAGAGCGCCGAACCGATCATCCTGCGCGGCAGCAAGATCTACCCGATGTACACCGAGCAGGTCGGGCCCGAGCCGACGACCGTCACGGTGACGCTGCTGTCCGCCGCTCCCCCGCCCGGGCTGCGCGGGCTCGGCATGGGGCTGTCGGTCGTCGACGGTTATGTCGACCTGAACGGCCGCCGCCTGGCGGGTGTCGACGTGTGGTCCGACGCCCTCGTCGGCGGCATCGACTTCCACATCGTCGGCACCGCCCCCACCACCCTCGTCACCCTCACCCCCGTCTGGGTCGACGCCTTCGGCGAACAGAAATCGTGGGTCGGCAACTACGGCATCGTCATCGAGCACACCCCCGACGGACGAATAGTCCTGTGGTGCAGCATCGGCGAGGGCCCCGCCAACTTCGCCAACCTGGTAGTCGAGGTACAGGCCGCCCTCACCGGCAACCAGGCTCCCACCACCCTGGACACCCACCCCCTACGCGCGATACCGAACCTACCGGCGACACCCAGCCACGCGTCCACCACGCAGCACAACCCGCAACCTTCGCCCGCGCAGAACCATCCCGCGAACCCGCCCGCGTATTCGGACGGTCCACCACCGCACACCGGCCCACCACCGCACACCGGCCCGCAACCGCACGCGAATTCGGGACCGCGCCCCGAAGCACAGACGAGTTCGCCAACTCACGGCAGCTCGAGGCCCTACGCCGACGCGTCAGGCAATCCGCACACGGATACGCAAGCCGATTCGAGGTCGCACAGCGACTTTCAGCGCAATCCGCGTTTGCCGTCCAGTGCTCAGGCGCACGCGGCCGCGCAAGCCAGTTCGCGAACCCCCGCGGAAGCGCAGTCAGACCCGCGACCGCATCCCGGCACGCTACTCAGCCGGATGCCGCAGGCAGACCCGGCTCCGCCTGTCTCGCAGGGTGCTCCCCCAACCGATGCCGGTTCGGGAACGGATGCCCCGGATCCCGCCGGTTCGGGAACGCACGCCGGCTCGAAATCGCATGTCGATGCGCAAACCGGCGTGCGAACGCATGCCGGGCCATACGCCGGTTCGGGGCCGAACTCCGCCACGCACGCGGAGTCGAGGGCACACACCGACGCACAGCCCAATTCCGGCGTGCATGCGAGTCCGCGAGGCCACGCCGACACGCAGGCGCACCTTGACGCGCAACCCGATCCGCGGACGCAGGCTGATGCTCACGCCGATCCGCGACCGCACGCCGACAGGCAGTCCCATTCGCAGCCGTTCGGCGAGCCGCAGTTCGGCTTAAGTCCAGCCGCCGGCGCACAGGTTTGGGTGGACCCGGCCGACGATCACTTGGGTTCGCGGGCAGCCAATACGCAGCTCAATTCGCACACCCACGCCGACGCGCGTCCCGCTCTGGATCGGCGCCGCGGTCCGCGGCCACCCGCGCAGCCCGGCTCGACCCCGGCCATTGACGCCCAGCAGGGTTCTCGACCGCACGCCGATATGCACACCGACCTGCGGCAGCACATCAACACGCAGCCGGATTCTCGACCGCACACCAACGCGCCCGGCGACTCGCGGGAACATGCCGACACGCAGCCGGATTCTCGACCGCACCCCGACATGCACACCGACTCGCGGCCGCACGTCGACACACAGGCCGGTTCGCGGCAGCATGTCGACACACAGGCCGGTTCGCCAACGCAGGTCGGCCCGCAGACGAATCCGCGAGCGGAGTCCGATTCCGCGCCGCGTGCTGACACCCAGCACGGAATGCGAAGCCACCCCGAGGCACAGCGGAACACGGGATCGCACGCCACCACGCAGGCGAGTTCGCGAACACCCGGACGTGAACAGCCGTTCGGCGACGCACATTTCGGCTCGAACACCGCCGCCGACGCACGGCTCCGACTGAACTCCGCTAGCGACCAGCCGACTCCTCGACCCCCTGCCGACACGCAAGCAAGTCCGCGGCCAGACATTGGCGCGCAGATCAATTCGCGACCGCACATCGACCCGCAGAGCAGTCCGCGAACACCCGGCAGCGGCCAACCGTTCGGCGCTGCGCACTTCGGTGCCGACTCAGCCATCGACACCGAACTCCCGCCGAACACCGGCGACGCAGCGCAGCCAGGCCTCCAGACGCACGGCGACACACAGGCCACTGGGCAACCGCAAGCGGATGCGCGCGCCCTGCCGACGCCCGGTGCCGACTTGCGGCCTAGCCGCTGGCCGCATCCGGATGCGCAGCCATCCTCTAGCTCGCGTGCCGAGGGGGTGCCCGGTTCGCAGCCGCCCGCGAACTCGCACCCCGGGCCGGATCCGCTCGGCAGTCCTCAACTGCACGCCGACGCACAGCCCGGTTCCAACTCGGCCATCGAGGCGCAGGCCAATTTGCGATCACCCAGCACCGACGGGGCAGCCGCAGGCGGATGCGCGCGCCCTGTCGACCCCGGGCGCTGACGTGCGGCCTAGCCGCTGGCCGCATCCGGATTCGCAGCCATCCGCTAGCTCGC
>NZ_BAGH01000201.1 GCF_000308715.1 Nocardia tenerifensis NBRC 101015 | reverse complement strand
GCGGCGGACGGGTACCGCCCGGCGACCCGAGCGCCCACCGTCTGCGCGCGTTGCGCGACGCGGGCGCGGAGGCGACGCAGATCCCCATGGACCTCGGCGACTTTCGGGGGAACCAGAAGACTCATGACGGCCGTCCTTCGCAACGCTGCGGTTTCCTCGACGATAGAGGAAACATAGGTTTCCGTAAACGGTTGTTTCCCAACCTCTCCTGTGCGAGGCTGCTCCGGTGACCCGGGCATTCAACGGCACCTACCGCGGTACGTCGCCGGCCGAGCGGCGGGAGGAGCGCCGCAGGCGCCTGCTCGACACCGCGCTCGACATCGTCGGCACGCAGGGCCTGTCCGCGCTGACCGTGCGCGGCCTGTGTGAGCAGGCGAGGGTCGGGCCCCGCTTCTTCTACGAGGCCTTCCCCGACCTGGACGCGCTGGCCGCCGAGCTCCTGCTGGAGATCCAGGACGCCGCCCTCGACACCGCGCGCGCCGCGGTCGCGGGCACCGAGGGCGGCCCCGCGGACAAGATCCGGGCCGGCGTCGCCGCGCTCATCATCGAGCTCACCGACGACCCTCGCCGGGCCCGGATCGTCTTCGCGCAGGCCTACGGCAACGAGGTGCTGATGCGCAGCCGCTTCGACGGCATGCGCCGGGTCGCCGACGCCATCATCGAGCAGACTCGCCTGGTCCTCGACCCGCCCGCGGGCCAGGACACCGCCGTCGCCGCGACCTCGCAGCTGATCACCGGCGGCGCGGCGGAGCTCGTCCTCGTCTGGCTCGACGGCGGCCTGGCGGTCGACCGCGACGGCCTCATCGATCTGCTGGCCGACTTCACCATCGCGATGGTCGGCCGCCTCCCCGAGGTCGCCGAACGCCTGTCTCGCTAACCGAAGAACGCCGTCAGCTCACGCGTCACCTGTTCCGGCTGCTCCTCCGGCAGGTAGTGACCGCTGCCCTTGATCTCGACGACCCGGATATCGGCGCCCATCTCCGGCGACATCTGTTCGCGCAGAGCGGGATACGACTGCTCACCGGCCAGCGTCAGGATCGGCAAGGTCAGCGGCGGATAGGTGGCCAGGTCCGCGATGTCCTGGCGCATGGTCTGGTACCAGCCGTTGCCCGCGCGGATGGCGTCCGGAGAATCGTAGGCCCGCGCGTAGATCTGGCGCGCCTGCTCCTCGACGGAGGACTGGTCGGCCAGCATGTGCCCGTAGAGCCAATCGATCAGCAGGCGGAATCGCCCGGCCAGCAGCTGTTCGGGCAGCTCGCGCAGTTGGTTCAAGGCGAACCACCAGGGATAGCCGCCGCGCCCGTGCGCCAGCGCGGCCTCCTGCTCGTCGCTGCTCGGCAGCATGGGGATCGCCTGCCAGGCGTCGACGGGCACGCCCAGGTCGAGGGTGGCCAGCCGCCGCACCGACGCCGGGAAGTTGGCGGCGAGGTGATAGCCCAGCGAGGCGCCGATATCGTGCCCGGCCACGAACGCGGACCGGTGCCCGAGGTGCCGGATCAGTTCGTGGATGTCGCGGGCCATGGTCTTCTTGTCGTAGCCGGACGCGGGCTTGGCCGAGCCGCCCATGCCGCGCAGGTCGACGGCGGTCACTCGGTAGCGAAGGGCCAGCTCCGGCATGATCTTCCGGAACTGCCACCAGGTCTGCGGCCATCCGCCGAGGAGGATCAGCGGCTCGCCCGCTCCGCCGGTGACATGGTGCAGGCGTACGCCGTTGACCTCCGCGAAGTCACTGATGAAGTCGCCCGCCAGCGAGGCGGCCAGTTCGGCGTCGGTGGGAAGGGTATGCGTCACGGACTTGTCCTTTTCTTTAACGATCGGTCAAGAAAATGGGCAGAGCGAGGCCCGCGTCGCCGGGCCTCGATCCGGCGACGCGGAACGCGCGAAGGGTTAGTCGAGCAGCCTGAGCGCCTGTTCGACGGTGTCGTCGAGGAACCGCTGCCGGACCGAGGTCTTGCCGACCACGCGAATCCCTTGCAGCAGCGTCACGAGGAATCTGGCCAGCCCGACCGGGTCACGGTCCGCGGGCAACTCACCCTCGGCCCGTGCCCGGAGCAGCGCGCTCGTCAGCACCGTCTCCATGGTTTGCAGATCCGCCGACACCAGCCTGCCCGCGTCGTCGTCGGCGGGGAGTTCGACGGCGGTGTTGGTGAGCAGGCAGCCTTTTCGCCGCTCATCGGCGAGCGAGCTCGCCGCGTACCAGCGCACCGTGGCGCGGACCGCGTCGAGCGCGGAACCCGGCGCGGACAGCCGTTCGAGCAATCCGGCCCTGCCGTCTTCCACATAGCGCTCCACCGCTTTGAGGTACAGCTCCCGCTTGCCGCCGAACGTGCCGTAGATGCTGCCGCGGCCCAGCTTCAGATGATCGACGAGGTCCTGCATGGACGTCGCCTCGTAACCCTGACGCCAGAACAGCTCCATCGCGACCCGCAGCGCGGCGTCCGGATCGAATTCCTTCGTTCTGCCCACGCGACCGACCCTACTTCAATTAGACCGAACGTTCAAAAATTCATTCCGCACTGGTGTGCCGGACGGACGATCGCTTAGGCTCGTTTCATGAACGCGTGCACGCGATTTCTTCGCCCCGGGCCGTCCGTCGGCCGCGGGGTGTACCGCGTACGTCCGCTCGCGTAGTTCCCGTGGCTGTCGTCGGTTCGGGGGTCTTCACCGAATCCGACTACCTACCAAGGGAATTACTCATGTCTACCTATCTCACCGCCTCCGACCTGTCGCGCGCGCTCGCCGTGCGCGACCTCAGCGACGCCGCCCAGGGACCGCACGCCATGCAGGCGCTGCTGGACGCGACGATCGACGCGCTGGCCCGCGCGTGGGGCTCGCGCGTGCGGGTGGTCCGCAACTCCCCGCTCGTCGCCGTCGCCGACAACTACGACAAGCTCGGCTACGACCCGGCCGACGTCACGCGCGACGCTCGCTACACCCGCTACGTCAGCCCGACCACCATGCTGCGCAGCCACACCACCGCGGACATCCCGGACACCCTGCGGCGCTACGCGGGCACGACGGCCGAGGTCGACGACCTCATCGTGGTGCCGGGCCTGGTCTACCGCCGGGACGTGGTCGACCGCATCCACGTGGGCGAGCCGCACCAGGTCGATCTGTGGCGGCTGCGGTCGAGGCCGGACACCGGCGATCGCGACGTGCGAGACCTCGTCGCCCACGTGGTGCGGGCCGTCCTGCCCGGCGCCGGATGGCGCACGACGCCCGCCCGGCACCCCTACACCGCCCTCGGGCGGCAGGTGGACGTGCGCCTCGGCGCGGACTGGCTCGAACTCGCCGAATGCGGGCTCATCGCCGAGCACGTCCTCGCGGGCGCCGGGCTCGATCCGGCCCGCTGGTCCGGTACGGCGCTCGGCATGGGGCTGGATCGAGCGCTGATGCTGCGCAAGGGGATTCCGGATATCCGCTACCTCAGGTCCGGCAATCCGCGCGTCGCCGAGCAGCTGCGTGATCTGTCGCCGTGGCGGCCCGTCTCGGCCCTGCCGCCGATCCGGCGCGACCTGTCGGTGGTGGTCGCCGACGACACCGACGACGAAACCCTCGGCGACACCGTGCGAAAGGTGCTCCACGATCGGGTCGACGACATCGAGTCGGTGCTCGTGGCGGCCCGCACGCCGTGGGCGGAGCTGTCCGAAAAGGCCAGGGACCGACTGGGAATCGTGCCGGGCCAGACGAATGCCGTTGTGCGGCTGGTGCTGCGGCCCCTGTCGCGCACGCTCACCGACGAGGAGGCCAACGAGCTGCGCAACCAGGTGTACCTGGCGATCCACGCCGGTCCACGACTGGAACTGGCATGAGGGCCGGAACTCCTTGTGGGGCAACGGAGTTCCGGCCCGCCGAGATCAAGCCGCCGGGCCGAACCACCGGGTCAAAGCGGACTCGAGCCCGTACCGGCCGCCCGAGTCGGCAGCCCACGCCACGAACCCGTCGGGGCGCACGAGCATCCCCGTCAGCTCGCCGGGCACCGCCGCCTTGGCCGTGACCACCCGCACCCGCGGCCGCCACGGCGCCGCGACCGCCCGCAGCTCGGCCGAGTCGGCCAGGTCGAACAGCACCGGCGCGCCGTCGGCGAAGTACCTGCCGAGCCGGGTGCCGTCCGACAGCTCGAAGTCGGGCACGGCCGCGCCGACGCGTTCGTGGCCGCCGCCGAGGTCGTAGCGGTGCAGCACGCCGGAGATCTTGCGGAACACGAGGGTCGCGGCCTCGCGGGTGGCGAGCAGCTCGGTCATCACCGCGCGAAGTTCCCTGCTGCGCCGGTCCGTTCGCATCAGCGCGACCTGCGCCCTGGTCCAGTCCAGCACCCAGGCGCCGACCGGGTGCCGCTCGGTGGTGTAGGTGTCGAGCAGCTCCGGTTCGGCGTCGCCGCGCACCACCGCGGCCAGCTTCCAGCCGAGGTTCACCGCGTCGCCGACGCCGAGGTTGAGGCCCTGGCCGCCGAACGGCGAATGCACATGGGCCGCATCGCCGGCCAGCAACACCCGGCCGCGGCGGTACTCGGTGACCTGACGGGTGTTGTCGGTGAACCGGGTGGCCGAGTGCACCGCGGTGATCTCCACCGGAACGCCGGACACCGCGCGCAGGGCCGCCTGCAACTCGGCGGCGGTGATCGGGGCGGTGCGGTCGGCGGGCGGGCCGTCGAGTTGCACGGTGAGGATGCGGCCCGGCGTCGGGCCGTGCACGTACATGCCGGTGTCGGTGGTGTTCCAGCCGGGGCGCAGCCCCTCGGCCCCGGTCATCTCGACGACGGCCTGGTGTCCGGTGAGTTCCGGGTCCAGGCCGGGGAAGTCGAACCCGGCCCGCTTGCGCACGAGACTGCGCCCGCCGTCGCACCCGACCAGCCAGCCCGCGCGGACGGTGTCGTCGCCGAGCCGGACCGTGACGCCCGCGCCGTCGTCGGTGAAGTCGGTGAGCTCGACGCCGCGGCGCACGGTCACCCCCAGTTCGGCGGCACGCCGCCCGAGGACCGCCTCGATGCTCTGCTGCGGCACGAGATACACCGAGGCGGCGGGGCCGAGGTCGGCGAAGGAGGAGTGGTCGAAGTCGACCAGGTCCACGCCGAGCATGATTCCCGCGAAATGCCCGATGAACGGCGGCCGCTGGGGCGCACCACCGGGCGCCGCCGCCGGCACCCCCATCCGGCTCAACGCGGCCGACTGCTCGGCGACCATCGCCGGCAGCAGGCCGCGCCGGTAAAGGGCTTGCGCGGCAACCTGATTTATCCCGCCGGCCTTGATCGTCGGATCGATCTCGTCGAGTCGCTCGACCACGAGCACGCTCACCCCGGCGAGGCCGAGCTCGCACGCGAGCATCAACCCGACCGGCCCCGCCCCGGCGACCACCACATCAAATGACTCGTTCATGAATTCCAGTGTGCCGACGCCCGATTGCGGCGGCCTTGCACCGTTCTTGCACGGCCGCGACCGGATTCGCTCAGCGGGTCACTTCGTCTGTTTGAGCAGTCGAATCACGGCCTTGTCGACCAGCTCTCGGCTCGCGTCGTCCGAATCGGCCTGCCGCGCCCGGCGCAGCGCCGGGGCGATGGTCGAGCCCTCCTCGAACGCCGTCACCACCCGCGGGTCGACGTAGGAGTTGCGCGCGACCGTCGGCGTATTGCCCAGCGCCGCCGCGACATCGGTCATCACCTTCTTCACCGCCGCCTTGCGCCCGGTCTTCGTCGTCGGACGCTCGGTCGACGCGAAATCCGCCGCCGCCAGTACCGTCGCCTGCCAGGTGCGCAGATCCTTGGCGCTGCACTCGCAGCACGCGAGCTCCTTGAAGCGCAGATTGACGTCGTCGGCGTGCAATTCGCGGTAGCCGCTGCCGTTGCGATAGACGAGCAGTCGCGGCGAGCCGGAGTCGCAGCGCCGCAGCGCGCGAATCGTCTTGGCCAGCAGCGGTTCCCGGATGCACACCCGCCGGCGGATACCGCCCTTGGCCGGGTAGTCGAAGTGCATCTCGTCGCCGGAGAGCCGAACCTGTTCGCGCAGCAAAGTCGCCACGCCGCGGGTGCCGTTCTCCTCCGCGTATTCCTCACCGCCGACCCGGAATACGCCGCGATCGAGCAGTTCGATGGCGACCGCCTCGGCGCGGTGCCTGGTGAACCCCCGCTCCGAGAGATCGTGCCGGACCTGCTGCCGCACCTCGGGCAGCCGGGCGGCCAGTTCCAGCACCCGATCGAATTTCTCCTCGTCCCGCTCCCGGCGCCACTGCTCGTGATACAGGTACTGGCGGCGACCGGCGGCATCGATGCCGACCGCCTGCACATGGCCGTTGTGGTGCGGGCAGATCCACACCTTGCGCCACGCGGGCGGGATCACCAGCGACTTGATACGGTCCAGCGTCTCCTCGTCGGTGACCGCCTCGCCGTCGATGGTGGTGTAGGAGAAGCCCTTGCCCCGTCGGACGCGGGTCAGTCCGGGGCCGTAAACGGTGCTGCGGCGCAAGCGCATCGGTGCCATCCTTCGCGGACGACGATGGGCGAGGCCATTGCCTCGCCCATCGAATGGTGTCGACTATCGGTTCAGGTGACTGCGTTCGCCGCCGAGGCGCTTGGCCGCGGTCGGCTGTGCCGCCGCGCCCTTCTTGCCTGCCTCGCTGGCGCGCTTGGGGTCGTTGTCGAAGCTGCCGCTGCTCGCCTTGCCACCAAGGCTGGCGATCTTGCGCTGCTGCTCCGCGTCCATGGCGGCGAAGCCACGTCGGGCGGCCATGAATCCCTCCTTGCCTCGAGTAATTCTGTCGGCGACGGCGGGGTGCCGTCACTGACGGCCCTACCCGGCCATCCCGGCGGCAAACACTCGGGCGGTGCGGATCAGGTCTGCGGCACCAGCGCGGGCGCGGGCTCCGGCGCCCGCGCGGTCCGGCGGCCGGAGACGAAGTAGAGCGCGACGAGCAGCACGCTGAACCACACGTAGGTGTTGCCCACGACGTGTTGCCATGGCGTCCACTGGGTTTCGCGGTGCTCACCGTCGGGCAGCCAGTTCTGCGGGCCGTACACGAAGACCGCGGTGATGACGACCGTGGTCACCGCCCAGCCGATGGCCTGCCGACGCGGCAGCCGGGTGGTGTAACCGATGACGGCCAGCCAGGCCGGGGCGATCCACACCCAGTGGTGCGACCAGGAGATCGGCGAGAGCAGCAGCGTGAAGACCGCGTTGATGGCCAGCGCCAGCGGCGGGAAGTCGACCGCGCGCCGCATGGCCGCCACGACGAGCACGAGCAGCGCGGCGCCGAGGAGCAGCCACAGCAGAGTGAACGCGGGCTTGGGCACCTGCAGCCGGGCGAGCACCGCCTGGATCGACTGATTGGTATGGAACGCCGACCCGCTCAGGCCCGACACATTGCCCATGCCGCCGAACCAGTACTTCACGGAGTCGCGCGGCAGCACGGCGAAGCCGAGGGCGGTGGCCGCCGCGCCGGTCGCCGCAGCCGTCGCCGCCGACTTGTAGTCGCGGCGCACCAGGAAATACAGCACGAACGCCGCCGGGGTCAGCTTGATGGCCGCGGCGATGCCGATCAGCATGCCGCGCCGCCAGCGGGGTGTGATCGCGAGGCAGTCGGCCGCGACCAACGCCATCAGCAGCAGGTTCACCTGACCGAAGTCCAGCGTCGAGTGCACCGGCTCGAGCAGCAGCGCCAGCGGCGTCGCGCACGCCGTCACCACCAGCACGAGCCTGCGCTGATCCTCCCCCGGCCACACCCGCCGCGCGACGAGATACAGCGTCAGCGCGAGCGCGATCACCGAGGACACGAAGAAGGTGAAGGCGGCGGCGTGCCATGGCAGCAGCGCGAACGGGCTCAACGCCAGCGCGGCGAACGGCGGATAGATGAACGGGAGCCCGGCGCCGATGGTGGTCTGGGGCAGTTGTCCGTACATGTCGTTGCCGTGGCGTAGCGCGTCCACCCCGAGGCGATAGACCTGCAGATCGATGAAGCCGCCGGTGATCTTGTGGAACGGCCAGGTCGGCAACAGCAGACAGAACGCGGCGAACCCGATACAGCAGGCCGGTGCCAGCCACGCAGCGACGCCGAGTCGACGGTTCTTGGCTTCCGGCTCAACGCGGGTGGTCACACTACTCATCCGCGGCGACTATACCGACCTATCGCCGCCCGCACACCAGGTGGGAGGGGCCTTCGGGGGCGGCCGGAGTGATCTCGGGCAAAACGGGTACGTCGGCAGGAGTCTCCCACCCAGAAGGAGGTCGACCCGATGACCGCACCGACGGCCGTAGCACTCGTCTGCAGTTTGAAGAAGTCACCGGAACCGTCGAGCAGTGAACTGCTGGCCGGGCAGGTGCTCGACGAACTCGAACGACAGGGGGTGACCGGCCGGGTGGTCCGGGTGGTCGACTACGACGTTCACCCCGGCGTCACCACCGACGAGGGCGACGGCGATGCCTGGCCGCGGATCCGCGAGATGATCACCGCCGCCGACGTCGTCCTCATCGCGACACCGACCTGGGTCGGCCACATGTCGTCGGTGGCCCAGCGGGTGCTGGAGCGGCTGGACGCGGAGCTGTCCGAGACCGACGACGAGGGCAGGCCGAGCATGGTCGGCAAGGTGGGCATCGCCGCCGTGGTCGGCAACGAGGACGGCGCGCACAAGATCATCGCGGATCTGTTCCAGGCGCTCAACGACGTCGGGTTCACCATTCCCGCGCAGGGCGGCACCTATTGGAACGGACAGGCGATGGGCTCGGTCGACTACAAGGATCTCGACAAGGCACCGGACGCGGTCGCCAGCACCACCGCCGCGGTCGCCCGCAACGCCGCGCATTTGGCCGGGCTGCTGCGCAAGGAGAGCTACCCGGCCTACCCACAGAAGGATTAGGAGTTCGGAGTGCGTGCCCCCGGCGCCGAAGAGTTCGTACCCGACACCACCGACCTGGCGACGCTGCGCGAGGCGTCCTGCGGGTGCCGGGGGTGCGACCTGTATCGGCATGCGACACAGACGGTTTTCGGTGAAGGCCCCGCGGACGCGACGGTCGTGATGGTCGGCGAGCAGCCCGGCGACCAGGAGGACCAGCAGGGCCATCCGTTCGTCGGGCCCGCCGGGCACCTGCTCGACCGGGCGCTCGCCGATGCCGAGATAGACCGCGACACCGTCTATTTGACCAACGCGGTCAAGCACTTCAAGTTCACCGAGCGCGGCAAGCGGCGCATCCACAAGGCGCCGGGCCGCACCGAGATCGTCGCCTGCTCGGCCTGGATGGCGGCCGAATTGGCCGTCGTACGGCCGAAATTGGTGGTCTGCCTGGGCGCGATCGCCGCGCAGGCGGTGATCGATCCGGCGTTCAAGGTGAGTCAGCAACGCGGACAGGTCGTCTCGATGCCGGACTACCGCGCGATCGCCACCGTGCACCCGTCCGCGGTGCTGCGCGCGCCCGACCGCACCGAGGCGTACGCGGCGTTCGTCGAGGACATGAAGAAGGTGCGCGCCGCGATGACATAGCGGGCCGCCTGCGGTCGATTCGCGGCGACCGGTGGTAGGAATGGCGCATGAGCGACGACCTGGATCCGGAACTGCTCGAGTTTGCCGCCAAGGTGTTCGACTTCGCCAGGCAGGGTGATGCCGCCGCGCTGGCCACCTATGTGGACGCGGGGGTGCCCGCGGATTTGACCAACGACGCCGGTGACTCGCTGCTCATGCTGGCCGCCTACCACGGCCACCGCGACGCCGTCGCGGCCCTGCTCGATCGCGACGCGGACCCGAACCGCGCCAACGACAAGGGCCAAACCCCTTTGGCGGGCGCGGTTTTCAAGGGCGAGACGGAGATCGCGCGGCTGCTCGTCGAGTCGGGGGCCGATCCGGACGCGGGCGCTCCGTCCGCCCGCGAGGCCGCGGTCATGTTCGACAAGAAAGATCTGCTGGAGTTGTTCGCCGACTACTGAGCCGACGCGAAACTTCAGCGCCGCCGCCGGGAATCGCTGCGTCGCCGCCGGAACTACCGCGCCGCCGCCGGAACTGCTGTGCCCCGCCGGAACTGCTGCGCCGCCGCCGGAACTGCTGCGCCGCCGGCGGAACTACCGCGCCGCCGCCGGAATGTTGCGCCGCCGAGGGAACTACCGCGCCACCGGCGGAACTGCTGCGCCGCCGAGGAAACTACCGCGCCACCGGCGGAACTACCGGGCGCCACGGAACTACCCAGCGCCGCAGGAATTTCGCCGCCCGCCGCGTGGTTGCCCGTGAAAACGCAATCACTGGAGGCAATGACGTGTCCGATACCAACAACCTCGCCGTCGACGCGAAGAGCTTCAACGAGCAGGTGATCGACGAGTTCCGCGCGAACGCCGGCAAGGTCGGCGGCATGTTCGAGGGCGCGGCCATGGTGCTGATCACCACCACCGGCGCCAAGTCCGGCCGGCGCGTCACCAGCCCGCTGGTCTACCTGCCCGACGGCGACCGCATCGTGCTCATCGCCTCCAACGGCGGCAGCGACAAGCACCCGGCCTGGTACCACAACCTCGTGGCCGACCCGAAGCTCACCGTCGAGATCGGCACCGAGCAGTATGAGGCCAGGGCCGAGGTCGTCACCGGCGCCGAACGCGACGCGCTCTACGCCAGGATGGTCGAGATCATGCCCGGTTTCGGCGAGTACCAGGCCAAGACCTCCCGGGTGATCCCGGTGCTGGCGGTGTACCGCGCGGCCTGAGCGCTACCCGCGCTCGCGCACCGCGACGGTGGCCTTGCGCGCGGCCACCAGCACCGGATCCCACACCGGTGAAAAGGGCGGCGCATAGCCGAGATCGAGGGCGGTCATCTGTTCGACCGTCATCCGCGCGGTGAGCGCGACGGCAGCGATGTCGACGCGCTTGCCCGCGCCCTCGCGCCCCACGATCTGCACGCCGAGCAGGCGTCCGGTGCGGCGCTCGGCGAGCATCTTCACCGTCATCGGCGCGGCGTCCGGGTAATAGCCCGCGCGGCTGGTGGATTCGATGGTGACGGCGACGAACTGGAGACCCGCCGCGCGAGCGTCCTTCTCGCGCAGGCCCGTTCGCGCGACCTCCAGGTCGCACACCTTGCTGACGGCGGTGCCGACGACGCCGGGGAAGGTCGCGTAGCCGCCGCCGACGCCCGCGCCGATGATCTGGCCGTGCTTGTTGGCGTGGGTGCCGAGCGCGATATGGCGTTCGCGCCCGGACACCAGATCGAGCACCTCGACGCAGTCGCCCCCGGCCCAGATGTTCTCGTGGCCGCGCACCCGCATGGCCAGATCGGTGAGCAGCCCGCCGTACTCCCCCACCGGAAGCCCTGCCGCGCGGGCCAATTCGGTGTCCGGGCGCACGCCGATGCCGAGCACCACTACGTCGGCGGGGTATTCGGCCGTGTCGGTGACGACCGCGCTGACCCGCCCGTGCTCGTCGGTGCGGATCTCGGTCACCTCGGTCCCGCCGATCACCTCGATCCCCATGCCGCACATGGCGTCTCGGACCAGCGCGCCCATATCCGGGTCCAGCGTCGACATCGGCTGCGGGCCGCGCTGCACCATCGTGACGTCGTAGCCGCGCTTGATCAGCGCCTCGGCCATCTCGACTCCGATGTAGCCGGCGCCGACCACCACCGCGCGCTTGCCCTCGGTGCGTTCGAGGGTGTCGATCAGCGCCTGCCCGTCCTCGAGCGTCTGCACGCCGTGCACACCCCGCGCGTCGATGCCGGGCAGGGGCGGGCGGCTCGGCCTGGCGCCGGTGGCGATGACGAGTTTGTCGTAGCCCGTCCATGTTTGGTCCCCGGACGCGAGGTCGCGGACGCGCACCCGATTGCCCGCCACATCGACCTCGGTCACCTCGACGCGGACCCGCAGATCGATGTCGCGGGCGCGATGCTCCTCGGGCGTGCGCGCGATCAGCTCGTCCCGGTCCAGCACGTCGCCGCCCACCCAGTACGGAATCCCGCACGCGGAGTACGAGGCGAACCTGCCCCGCTCGAAGACCACGATCTCCAGCTCGCTCGCGTCCCGCAGCCTGCGGGCCTGTGACGCCGCCGACATCCCCACCGCGTCACCACCGATGATCACCAGTCGCTCCATAAGGCCACGCTACGGCGCGCCGGCCCGGCCCCGACGGAGGGGGTAGCCGCGATTTGTCTGCGGTATTCCGGGGTTGCCATGCGGTCGACTGCGGTTTACCGCACACTGATCTTCTGGCAAACGCTGTGTGAGGGCAGCGTTTACACCCGGGAGCAGTCCATGAGCGCACAACCGTCCCCGTCCGATGACGAACGCAGGCTCGCCGAACTCGGCTACAAACAAGAATTGGCCCGATCCTGGTCCGGTTTCTCGAACTTCGCCATCAGTTTCACCATCGTCTCCATCCTGACCGGCGGATTGGCAAGTTACGGAATAGGTTTGGCCAATGGCGGCCCGATCACCATGGCGTGGGGCTGGCCGCTCGTCTCCATCATGGTGCTGTTCATCGGCATGGCGATGGCGGAATTGGCCTCGGCCTACCCGACCTCCGGCGGCCTGTACTGGTGGGCCGCGCAGCTCGGCGGGCCGGTCTGGGGCTGGTTCACCGGATGGTTCAATCTCATCGGTCAGATCGCGGTGACCGCGGCCATCGATTACGGCGCGGCGATCTTCACCACCGTGGTGCTGAACGTGATCGGCATCGATATCGGCACCGACCGCACCGCGATCTTCCTGGTTTTCGTCGTGATTCTCGTTTTGCACGCCGTGCTCAACGCGATCGGCCCGCACCTGTCCGCGGTGATCAACAACATCTCCGCCTGGTGGCACGTCGGCGGCGTCGCGATATTCGTGCTGGTGCTCGCGTTCGGCGCGAACCATCATCAGAGCGTCGGATTCGTGTTCACCGAGACCGTCGACAACAGCGCCGTCGGGTTCGGCGGCGTCGCCTTCAGCTTCCTGCTCGGCCTGCTGCACGCGCAGTACACGTTCACCGGATACGACGCGTCCGCGCACATGTCCGAGGAGACCCACGACGCCTCGCGAATGGCCGCGAAAGGCATCATCAATACCATCGTGGTGTCGGCGATCGCCGGATATCTGCTCATCATGGCGGTCACCTTCGCGATCCCGAATCTCGATGACGCCTTGGATCCGGCGAAGAACAGCGGCTATCCGGTGATCTATATCCTGGAGAACTCGCTCGACCCGTTCTGGTCCGGGCTGCTGCTGATCATCGCCGCGATCGCGCAACTGTTCTGCGGCTACGCCTCGGTGACCTCGGCCTCGCGCATGCTGTTCGCGTTCGCGCGCGACGGCGCGGTGCCGGGATCGGCGCTGTGGTCGAAGCTTTCGGCGCGCAAGGTGCCGGTCAACGCGGTGCTGTTCATCTCGGTGTTCGCGTTCGTGCTGTTGATCCCGTCGATGCTGGTACCGGCCGAGAACGCGCCGACCGCCTACGCCGCGGCCACCTCGGTGGCGACCATCGGCCTCTACATCGCCTACGGCATCCCGATCCTGCTGCGGCAGGTGCACGGCTCGCGGTTCCGCACCGGTCCATGGCGGCTCGGCCGCTGGTATCGGCCGATCGGCGTGGTCGCGCTGATCTGGATCGTGCTGATCAGCGTGCTGTTCGTGCTGCCGACCGACGATCGCGGTTATCCGTGGAACGACGAGTTCACTTGGAACACCGTCAATTACGCGCCGATCGCGTTGGTCGGCGTGGTGGGCGCGATCGGCGTCTGGTGGCTGGTCTCGGCCCGCACCTGGTTCACCGGGCCCAAGCGCACGGTCGAGCAGGCGCCCGACGCCGGGGACGAGCAGGCGGTCAACGCTTGAATGGACGGCGTGCGGCGACCGCTGGTTCGTGATATGTCGGTGCCGGTCGCTAGGTTCGACACCATGGAAAGGATCGACCTGGAGCACGATCCGGCCGAGGGCCGGATCGTTTTTCCGGGAAACCCGTGGCCGGCCGGGCACGCGATCGAGGAGTTCGCGTGGACCGGGCGGATCGACGAGAACGGCAATTTATGGTTCGACCTCCACCTGCGGTCGGCCGAGTATGTTGCCGAGGGCGAGCCGGAAAGCGCCGAGGGGGCCGATGATTGGGCGTCGCCGCGGGTGTGGCGCGACTGCGGGAGTTGCACGTTGTCGTCCACCTACTGGGGCGAGGACGACGGCACCGGATTTCTCGCCGCGACGCCGGGCAATCCATTCCGACTGAAAGCGCGGGCCCCGCAACGATTGACCGCCGACCCGCTGCCGCTCGTCGAGTTCGATCAGCTCGAATATCTCGCCTTCAACATCTATCTGCTCGGCCACGATTCCGTCGCCGATCAGGAGGTGATTTTCACGCGTCGCCCGGACGGCGCGCACGATATCGAGTGGCACGGACGCATCGCGCTGACCTACGCCGACGACACCGAATTCCGCCATCGATTCCGCGCGAGAATCACCGCGCCCCTCGAATACATCCGGTACCCCGCCAGTCTTTCGCCGGAGGAGGCACAAGATCACCTTCAGGCGGTACTCGACGCGCCCGAACTATTCGAGACCGGTCTGGTCGACGGTCAGCCCGCCTGGGTGCCCCGCCGATAATGACGGGAAAGTGTTTGTCCGAGCCTGTATTTCGGGGGATCGCGCTACCGTTGGACAGATGAATTACGAGTTCGTTGTGCTGCCGATGGGCGCCGTCGACTCGCCCGCCCAGGTCCGGGCCTACGTGCGGACCCAGGACGGACAACCGGTGAACGAACAGCTGCACCGATTCGTGGTGACCGGACTACACCTGTGGAACAGCCGGGTGCCGGCCGCCTACCGGCACGCCGAACTCCATATCGAGGCCGCGGGCGATTCTGTGCGCATCACCGCCGCGGACCGGGCGGACCGGCGCAGGCACCGCGGCTCGGCCGTCGACAGCGCGGCGGACGCGGTCCGCCGGCTCCTCGAGGGGCTGATCGGCGACCTGGAGTATCAGCTCTACGACGCCGCGACCGACACGCTGTGGCGGCCTCGGTGATCATCAGGCGGCCGAATGTCCGGGCAGCACACAGACGGTGTCGAGCCCGAGGACGCGATTGAGCCGGCCGAAGGCGAGCCAGGAGCCGATGCACATGCTCAGCTCCACGAGTTCGGTCTGTGAGTACTCGGTCAGCATGCGGGTCAGGAACTCGTCGTCTATGCCGTGATGGTCCAGGGCGTAGCGCTCGGCGTACTCGGCGGCCAGGCGCGTGCGGTCGTCGAACGCCTCGGTGAGCCGCCAGTCGGTGACCGCGTCGGCGAACTCCGGCTCCACCTTCTTGCCGTCGCGCTCGGTGCGCCAGTCCTGACAGAACAGGCAGCCGTTGATCTGGGCGATGCGCAGCCGGGCCGCCTCGAACTCGCGCAGACCGAGGGTGCTGTGCGAATACACCGACATCGAGAACTGCGCGGCGGCGACCCCGATGCCGGGCACCATCTCGCCCCAGACGTAACCGATCGGGTCCTTGCCCTCGGGGATGTCGATGATCATGGGTGTTTCCTTCCGAGTTTGCCGACTGCCGGGCGCAGCGGAATGTCGAGCGCGTCGTAGAGCCCGGGTTCGGCGTCGGCGAGCCAGTCGATGGCACTCACCAAACGCCCTACGGCAGTGGCGTTTCCGCCCGCGGCCCGGTTGCCGTCCTCGTCGGTCGCCTCGACGGTGACCTCGATGCGCGGGCTGCCCTCGACGATCACCCGGTGCGCGCCGTCGCCGTCGGCGGGCGCGGGCCAGTCCGGTGCGCAGGACGGATGGATGCGGGTGACGTGTTCGACGATGATGCGCGGCTCGCCCGCGACGATGCCCTGCACCTCGAAGCGCACCGCGCCCTGCGTGCCCGCGGCGAACTCCCCCATCGAGCGGGTGGTGACGGTGGCGTCGAGCGGCCGCCGGTCCAGGGTCTCGCGGATCTCGTCGAGCTCCACGCCGAGCGCCCGCGCCATCAGGCGAATCTGACCGCCCCACACCATCGTCGGCACGGTCGGCGCGAGCATGGGCGGCTGGTAGTCCATGGGCTGGCCCATGCCGACGAGGTAGCGGACCGAGTCCGGCTGATCGTAGGTGGAGTAGTCGAAGATCTCCTGGCAGCGGAGCACGTCGACGGTGCTGCCGAGCCCGCTGATCAGCAACGGCAGCACGTCGTTGCCCCAGCCGGGGTCGACGCCGGAGACGAACAGCGAACCGCCGCCCTCGGCGATGGCGGCCAGCACCGGGTCGCGGATCTCGGTGGGCGCGTTGCGCGGATCGTAGAGCGCGTAGAGCGCCGGCGTGACGACGATCGCGCCCGCGCGGAGGGCCCGGACGATGTCGGCGAGCGCGTCGTCGGGCCGGATATCGCCGGACGCCGCGTACACCAGCGCCCGCGGTTTCGTCGCGAGCACGGCCTCGATGTCGTCGCTCGCCGCGACGCCGACCCGATAGTCGAGGCCGCTCAACTCCCCGGCGTCGCGCCCGACCTTGCCGGGATTGTGCACGAGCACACTCGTGAGTTCGAGCGCCGGATGCGCCTCGACGGCCCGAATGGCCGCCCGGCCGACATTGCCGGTGCCCCACACCGCCGTGGAGATCATGCGGCGAGCGTAGCAAGCGCTTGGTCGGTATCCGGGTGTTATGGCGAAGGCTCGTTGTAGCGGACCAGATACTCGGCGAGTCGCCGCACGTCGGCGTCGTCCCACGTCGAGAAACGCTCGGTGAACGCCGCCGCGCGCCGGCGCTCGGCCTCGCGCGCGACCCGCTTGCCCGCGGCCGTCGCGCGCAGCAGATGGTTGCGCCGATTGGCCGGATCGACCTCCTTGACGAGGTAGCCCTCGCGCTCGAGCGCGGCGAGTTGCCTGCTCACAGTGGACTTGTCGAGCAGGAAGTAGTCCGCGAGGTCGGCGGCCTGGCAGCCATCGCGCTCGATGACCAGGTCGAGGATGCTCGACGCGACCAGCGTCAGGTTCGGGTGAAGCTCGGCCGCACGGCCTCTCGCCCGGCGCGCGAAGGCCGTGAGCTCGCGCTGAATGGTGCGGATGGCCTCCGTGCGTGCCGACTGTCGCTCCATGGTTGTATAGTACAACCAAGGCATAGTTGTATTTACCAACCATTGGGAGTCGATCCGTGATTTCGCAGCCGCTCCGGCATGTCGCCGTCCATCTGCTCACCCCCTTGCTGATGTGCTTCGGCATGGCGCTGGCCTACCTCGGCGCGTTCCACCAGCCCGAGCCGAACCATCTGCCGGTGGCCGTCGTCGGCGCCTCGCCGGAGGTGAAGGTGCTCGCGCAGACACTGAAGGACAAGGCGGGCGACAAGCTCGAGGTGGTGACCCTGCCCAGCCGGGAGGACGCGCACACCCGACTGCTGGACCGCGAGCTGTCGGGCGCCTACCTGCCCGACGCCCAGCATCCCGAGCTGATGGTGGCCACCGCCGGGTCGGACACGACCGCGATGGCGGTCGAGAAGGTGTTCCAGCAGGTCGCGGGCCAACAAGGAGCGCCGCTGAAGATCACCGATGTCGCGCCGACCGCCGCGGGCGACCCCACCGGTCAGGGCATCTTCTTCCTGCTCGTGGCCTTGAGCGTGGGCTCGTACGGGTGCGTCGCGGTGCTCGGCGCCGCGGGCGGGGCCCTGCGCATCAGGGTCCGCGCGACGGTCGGCCTCGTCGCAGCCCTCGTGGTGAGCGTCATCGGAATCGTCGCGGCCGCACCGCTTTTCCACATCATCGACCACGACTACGCGGCCATCTGGGCGATGTCGTGGCTGTACTCGGCGGGGATCATCCTGGTCGGGCTCGGGCTGCACACCTTCCTGAAGCACTGGACGACGCTCACGCTCATGGTGCTGTTCGTCATGCTCAACTTCACCACCTCCGGCGGTGTCTACAGCCCCGAGCTGCAAGGCGGGTTCTTCGGTGCGCTGCACGCGTTCTGGAACGGCGCCGGTTTCGTCGAGGGCGCGCGCAACCTGCTGTACTTCGACGGCGGGGCGGGCTTCGGCGGGCACGTGATCACCCTGATCCTGTGGCTCGCGGCCGGCGTCGTGGCGCTCATCACGGCGGCCGCCTACGAAAAGCGGCGGGCCGAGGCGACGACGGGTCCGAAACATGCTGCGCCACACGATGATCGGGCGGCCGAGGAGGAGATGGACGAACTGGTCGGCGTCTGATCGACCCGCCGGGCGGGCCGGTGCCGTGGCATCCGATCACGGCACCGGGTAGCATCAACCGAGTCCGGGCCGCGTGAGGACGCCGCGATTCCCGTTCGAAAAGTCAAAGTATCTGTAACCGAAGGTTACAGTAACCGCCGGTTACAGATAACTCAGGGTAGCCGGAAAGTTACCGACACCAGCGCTTATCCGTAGGTTTCCCGCGTGACCGGCACTTGGAGCGGATAACCGGGCGGCCATAAAACTTCCCCAGTCGACGGCCAGTACCTGTATTCGGTGTTCCGCGAGCCGCGCTAAGAGTTAGGTTTAAGAGGCTCTGGGGCGGGCTACGTGGATGTGATGCGCGTGCCGGGTCGGAACTCTAGTGCGAGGAGGGGTGGTGGTGTCGGACCAACCGACCGCGCTCGGTTACCTGAGGCGTGATATCTCAGGTGCACAGCAGGAGTGGGACGAAACCCAGATCCGCAATATCGCCAAGCGGCTCGGCTACGACCTCGCCAAAACCCTGCTGTTCGACGCGGACACCGACTACCGCCTCGACCAGCTCCAGACCGCCATCCAGGTTTCCCATGCCGAAGCGCTGATCGTCCCCACCCTCGACCACCTCGGCGGCACCGCCGACCCGCTGGTCAAG
The DNA here is from genome assembly GCF_000308715.1 of Nocardia tenerifensis NBRC 101015. GTDB lineage: Bacteria > Actinomycetota > Actinomycetes > Mycobacteriales > Mycobacteriaceae > Nocardia > Nocardia tenerifensis. The sequence continues at coordinate 479 of NZ_BAGH01000201.1, read as the reverse complement.
ATCTGCGACGTCATCACCGTCCGGCCCGAGAACACCTATGCCCGCTGGGCATTTCCCCCGGCCGGCCAATAGCCGCACGGACATCCGCGAACAGCCGGTTTCCGGCTGACGGCGGCGATACGATGCGCAGATGGCGCACCCCGCCCCGCCGGTTCCGGGGGCGACGGTCGCATCGGACCGTTCGCCCGGGGGTTCGCGCGGCGCCGGGATCGCCGAGGTGGTCGAGCGGTTCGCCGAGGCGTGGCAGGCCGGGGACCCACCCGATCTGCTGGCCTACCTGCCCGACTCCCCCGGCCTCCGGCGGGTGTCGCTGATCGAGTTGATCAAGGTCGACCTGGCCAATCGATGGGGACGCGGCGCGGCGCCGAAACGACTGGCCGAGTACGTCGCGGAACTGCCGGAGTTGCGGACCTGGCCGTTGCCGCCCGACCTCATCTACGAGGAGTTCCACGTCCGGCGGCGAGCGGGCGGGTCGGTGC